>JAQTTZ010000206.1 GCA_028710485.1 Bacteriovorax sp.
GGGATCAACTTCGTGAAAGTGAATCCTCTTGGTTTTCAGAAAACAAAATAACGAGTAAACAACTTTTGAAGATTAATTTACACTCCATTGGCTCTGCCATGCACAATTCAGTTTTAGATTTTATATGCCATAATTATAGGCTATTAATTAACAGTTTAGGAAATTCGCTATGATCCCATTCAATATCCCGCCCGTTACCGGCAACGAATCAAAATACATTATGGAAGCAATCGCCAATAAGAAACTATCTGGTGACGGGGCATTTAATAAAAAATGCAGTCAATGGTTTATGAAAAACGTTAAGTGTCTTTCGGCCAACCTTACTCCTTCTTGTACAGCTTCTTTGGAAATGGCCTTTATCATTATCGATTTAAAGCCAGGCGATGAAGTGATAATGCCTTCATTCACGTTTACTTCAACGGCCAATGCAGTGGCATTGTTCGGTGGAATTCCTGTGTTTATTGACATTGATCCAGAAACTTTAAATATGGATGTGAATTTAATTGAAGAGGCGATTACGCCAAAAACAAAGGCCATTGTTCCAGTTCATTATGCAGGTATGACTTGCGATATGGATAAAGTTTTAGAAATCGCAAAGAAAAATAACTTGTTTGTCATTGAAGATGCAGCCCAAGGGATGTTTGCAAAATATAAAGGACGACACCTCGGAACTCTGGGAGATATATCGGCCATTAGTTTTCATGAAACTAAAAATATTGTTTGCGGCGAAGGTGGGGCGATCTTAATCAACAATCCGGCGTTGATGGAGAGAGCGGATATTGTTAGAGACAAGGGATCAAACAGACAGCAATTTTTAAGAGGAGAAGTGGATAAATACACTTGGCAGGATAAAGGGTCTTCTTATTTACTTTCAGAGTTAGCGGCAGCTTTTTTATTAGCGCAGCTTGAAGTTGGGGAGAAGATAACAAAAACTCGCCTTGCTCATTGGAATAAATACAATGAAATGTTTAAAGAGTTTGAGGACAGTGGGATGTTAAAGAGACAAAGCATTCCAGAATACAATGAACATAATGCTCATATTTTTTATGCAGTTTTTGCGACTAAGGAATTACAACAGAAAGTTCACCAGAAATTATTGGCCGACAATATTAAGGCCACTATGCACTATGTACCGCTACATTCTTCTCCTGCAGGGAAAAAGTTTGGGCGTATAGGGTCTTCTATGAATAATTCAGATATTTTGCCTGAAAGACTTTTAAGATTTCCTATGTACAAAGATCTGCCAGAAAATGTTTTTGAAAAATGTTATAATATTTTAAAAACTATTTAAATTTTTCCAAGAGTAAATTTTCTTAAATATTCGGTATATGAAGAGTTTGGATAAGTTTTAATTAGAGCTATCAATTCATCCATACTGATAAAGTTTTTATATACTGCGATTTCTTCGAGACAAGCAACTTTTAGCCCTTGTCTTTGTTCTATCGTTTGTACAAACAGTGAAGATGAAATGAGTGATTCATGTGAACCTGTATCAAGCCACGCGATTCCTCTTCCTATTTTTTCTACAGTTAATGCACCTTCTTCGAGATAGGTGCGGTTAAGATCAGTTATTTCAAGCTCACCTCTTGCCGATGGTTTTAGATTGAAGGCCCTTTCAACAACACTTGAATCGTAAAAATAAAGTCCGGTAACTGCCCAATTGGATTTTGGATTTAGTGGCTTTTCTTCGATAGAAAGCGCTTGTCCTTCTGAGTTGAATTCTACGACTCCGAATTTTTCCGGATCTTGTACTCGGTAAGCGAAAACAGCGGCCCCTTTTTCAATCTTGGAGCATTCAATCGTTTGATTGGTCATATCCTGACCATAGAAAATATTGTCACCCAAAATCAGACATACTGATGAATTGCCAATGAAGTCTTTGGAAATTTTAAAAGCTTCTGCAATTCCGTTAGGCTTTTCTTGAACTTTATAACTAAGTTTAAGTCCGATATGAGCGCCATCGCCGAGCAATTCCCGAATGAGCGGAGTGTCTCTTGGAGTGCTGATAATTTCAATCTCTCTGATTCCAGCAAGCATGAGAGTTGAGAGCGGATAATAAATAGTAGGCTTATCATAAACAGGCAGAAGCTGTTTTGAAATGGACTTGGTTGTGGGGAATAATCGGGTGCCATTTCCGCCGGCCAATAGAATTCCTTTCATAATATCATCTCACTCTTTTGTTTTTAAAACGTTTATTATCCATTCTTGATTTTTAAAATACCATTGAATGGTTGAAGCCAATCCATCATCAAAGGATGAAAATTGTCTTTTGTAATTTAATTCTTTCTGGGCCTTGCTATCGTCAATGGCATATCGCCAGTCATGTCCCAGGCGATCTGTAACGAATTCGATAAGCTCATGGTAACTCTTTTTTCCTTCGAGAGGGCGTGCAGTATCTAAATAAGTACAGATTTTTTTTACGACTTCTATATTTGAAATTTCGTTGTGGCCGCCGAAGCAATAGCTTTCACCAGGTGTACCTTTGGTTAAAGCGAGATACACACCAGCACAATGGTCTTCTACATAAATCCAATCTCTAATATTATAACCATTTCCATAAACTGGAATGGATTTCAATTGAAGAGCTCGCATAATTACAGTTGGAATAAGTTTTTCCGGGAATTGGCGAGGCCCATAGTTGTTTGAACAATTGGTTATGATAGTTGGAAGTTTGTAAGTATGAAACCATGCTCTGACTAAATGGTCTCCGCTCGCTTTGCTGGCAGAGTAAGGCGAATTAGGTTGATAAGGATAATCTTCATTGAATTTTCCTTCTTCGCCCAAGGTGCCAAAAACTTCGTCTGTTGATATCTGTAGATATCTGAAATTCAGTTTTTTTGTTTCACTTAATGTTTTATAGTATTGTAGAGAGCAGTTGAGTAGATTGTATGTTCCGATAATATTGGTATCAATGAATTCTTTTGGCGAAGATATGGAGTTATCCACATGAGATTCAGCTGCCATATTAACGACATAATCAATTTCATGCTTTGATAAAAGCTGAGAGACTAGATGTTCATCTGTAATACAGCCTTTTTGAAAAATAAAATTTTTATCACTAATATTGTTTAAGTTTTCCAAATGGCCAGCGTAAGTTAATTTGTCTAAAGCGATAACCTTATTGCCATTTTTTAGAGCTAGGCGAGTGAAGGCACTTCCAATAAAACCCGCTGCACCAGTTAATAAAATATTCAAGAAAATACCTCAAAAGTTAAATGAAGAGATTATATCATTTTAAATATCAAACAAGCTAGAATGCATTCTAAAAATTGCGCTTTGTTCAAATTGCTGGTCAAATTTTTCTTTTGCAGCTCTCCCAAGTTGTTCTCGGAGAGTTGGATTTAATATAGCCTCTCTGAGTGCTGCAGAAAGCTCACTAACGCTTCTTGGTTTAACCAAAATTCCACTTTCCGTATCAGTTATCAGTTCGGGAAGCCCTCCTACATCAGTAGAGATAATGCAACATCCTGCTTTCATCGCCTC
>JAQTTZ010000089.1 GCA_028710485.1 Bacteriovorax sp.
CTGCTATATGCGGGCCTTTTTTTTTCCAGGATGGATGATGCACGCGGAGTCAGGACCCTCCAGTTCCCAATGGTCTTTGCCGATGAATCACCGTCTTGCTCGTGAAATTTCTTCCGCTGACTTAAAGCGTGAAGATCAAGAGCAGAGAGAACTTATTGGCTACCAAGAAATGAAGAATACTACGAAGTAATTATTGGACGATATAACGAGAGAAGAAAATACTTTTCACCACTGGTTTTCCCAAGGCCTTATTAATTTCTTTTTTCAAACGGTCTTCCAATAGAATTTTTCCGGTGAGAGAGTTGAGTTCATCTGCTCCCATTTTTGAAGCAACTGTAATGATTTTATCTTGAACCACTGATAAGTAGGTTTTAATAATCCCTGCATCATCACTTTTGAAAAGCACCAAATGGATCTCTAGCTCCACGTAGCGCATTCTTTGGATTCCAGTATTATCTTTGGGCACCAAGCTGACAGTCATTTTTTCGAGTTTAAAAAAAGCGGGCAGAGCTTTAGGGTTACCTTCTTTTAAAAAAGTATCACGTTCACGGTTTTCATCTATAGGGGGGCGCTTGTACATTTTTTCGGTGTAATAGAACAATCCAACCACCGCCAAGGTGGTGAGAGTCATTACGCCTAAGAGAATCATATCGATGAGTTTTTTGCCGGTCATACTAAAATATTAGCATGACCGGTAAAAAGATATAGAGAATTATAAGGAAAAAACTAGAACGGAAGTTTTGTAAACGGAATGCCTAGATCCTGAGCAACTTGCTCATATACTAAAGAGCCTTTGTAGATATTGATCCCTGGACGAAAAGATTTATCTTTTTGAGCAGCTTCTTCCACACCCATATTAGCAATCATACGCGCATACTTAAGAGTTACGTTTGTAAGAGCAAATGTAGAAGTTCTTGCAACTGCTCCTGGCATGTTCGCTACACAGTAGTGAACTACACCATCAACGATGAACGTAGGATTTTCATGAGTTGTTGGTTTACAAGTTTCAATACATCCACCTTGGTCAACAGCGATATCTACAACCACTGATCCTTTAGACATTTTTGAAATCATGTCGCGAGTAACTAGCTTAGGAGCTTTTGCACCTGGAACTAAAACAGCTCCGATAACAAGGTCTGACTCAAGAACAGCTTTTTCAATATTTTCTTGGTTGGAATAAATTGTTGTGATGTGAGATCCGTATAGGGCGTCGAGTTCTGCCAGGCGCTTAGTAGAGAGATCGATTGCCGTTACAGAAGCTCCCATTCCCATTGCCATTTGAATCGCGTTTGTTCCCGCAATCCCAGCTCCGATAACAGTTACTTTAGCGCGCTTAACACCTGGAACACCTCCGAGAAGAATTCCTTTTCCACCTTTATCAAGTTGCAGGTAAGTCGCTCCGATTTGAACTGACATGCGTCCAGCTACTTCTGACATAGGAACTAAAAGAGGAAGTGATCCATCAGCATTTTGAATTGTTTCGTATGCAATCGCAGTACAGCCCGATTTCATTAAACCTTTAGTTTGTTCTGGATCTGGTGCAAGGTGAAGGTATGTGTAAAGAATATGGTTAGGCTTAAGCATTGCTATCTCTGATGCTTGAGGCTCTTTTACTTTAATGATCAATGTTGATTTTTCAAAAATTTCAGTAGCAGTATCTAAAATCTTTGCTCCTGATTTAATGAACTCTTCATCAGTGATGCCGATTCCAGCTCCAGCATTTTTTTGAACATAAACAGTATGTCCATCAGTTACTAGTGCACGAATTCCAGCTGGAACCATACCAACGCGGTTTTCATTATTTTTAATCTCTTTAGGTACTCCAATAATCATCGCAGATCTCCTTAAATAAGTAACGGCCGTAAGGCAAAAAAGTTTAATTGAGAATTCCACAAATTT
Source organism: Bacteriovorax sp. (assembly GCA_028710485.1). Taxonomy (GTDB): domain Bacteria; phylum Bdellovibrionota; class Bacteriovoracia; order Bacteriovoracales; family Bacteriovoracaceae; genus Bacteriovorax. Next base: position 1,900 of record JAQTTZ010000089.1, read on the forward strand.
TCAAATTATGGAAGGGGAAAATTTGGGTTTGGCCCACTAGTTGAGTATTTTAGTAAGAGTTAGGTAAGAGTTTAGGAAGCGGACCTTTTTCTTTTGGCAATAACAACCCTAACCCAGACAAATCCCAGAAGTAGAAAAGGTAAAAAATAAACGGCAAATTCCAGCTTATTAGGGCCCGGAGGGGTCACATTGAGCGGCAACATGAAGGTCGAAACGGTATTGCCATTTTGTTTAAGTGAAAATTCGATATTCCATATTATGCTTCGGTCAAAGGGAAGGGCAGCGCTATAAGTTGATCTTTTCTCGCCTTCATTTGAGAGTTGGGCCGTCGTTTTTAAAATATGAATAGGATCATCAACGGGAAAGGCCACCATATTGATGGTGAAATTTGAAGTTTTTTCGCCCTCTAGAAAAAGCATAAAGGTTCCTTTTCCCGTATCTGGGTCGGCCCAGATAGAAAGCTTCGCGCCGTTGATTGGCCGGTCCACTGATATGGGATAGGCGGGACCTTCATGGGCAAAAACACCAAAAAAAATACTATGAGAAATAAAAATACTTATCAATAAAGTTAGAACAAATTTCATGGGGCAAGTCCTACAAAAGTTCCTCTCATTTCCATGGGCATTGTTAAAATCCAAAAAGCTAAAAGAGTAATCGTGGAATGAGCAGCTATCCAGCTTAATTGAATTTTTTTATTTTCGACAATGCTTGAACTCACAATAACAGAGCCAATAAATCCCAAGGTCAAAAGACCGATCTGAATGGGAGTTACAATGGAGGGACTCAATCCCATCAAACGCACCGGCATTGAAAATTTAGTCATCACCAGAGGCACGAAAGTAAAAAAACCAGTTAATAAGTGAAAACTGTAATGAGCAAGCCACACGGAAAATCCTAGGGGCAGAAGTGTAGGGATAAGTTTAAATTTTTGTCCTGAAAATTGCCGGGAAATTTTTTCAGGAATTACTAACAAGAGGACCGGAAGTACAATTAAAAATAAGAAAAAGAAAAACAAAAGAATTAAAAATTCGTTTTGAAAATTCAACATCTCTTTAATTTTGTCTTTCAGAAGCTGAGCTGGACCTGTCATGGCAAAGGCATTCAAAAGCCCGCCAAAAGTGAAGGCAATGATGAAGGCCAGAATGTCTTTTCTTTGAGTGAGTAAACCAACTCCAGAGCGATGAGAGTCCTGCCAAAGCTCGGCACTTGGAATTGTATTTGCCACGTGAATATTTTCATAAGGACAGGCCGCTACACAATCCATGCAGAAAGTGCAGTCGAGGTTTCCCTTTTTTTTGGGCATCAGCAAATGAAGTTCACATCCTCTTAACTGTTTCTCCTTGTTTCCGCGCAGACAATCCAGAGTCGTACAACTTTGGCAGACAGATAGGTTTTTAGCTTTGACTTCTTTAGGAGAGAGTGTTGAAGCAAGAAAATTAAACTGGCCGATAGGGCAGAGGTATTTACAAAAAGAAGCTTTTTTAAATATTAAATCAGTCAATACAGCGCCGAGAAAAAAGGCAATGATGATCAGCGCTGTTTTAAATGGCGATGACCAGAGACTCAAGTATTCATAGAAAAAAAGAACAGAGCAAAAAAGAAGCAGGGCAACCCATTTATTTTGTAATTTTTTGGGCCATAAATATTTGGGAGTAATAAAAACTCTCATGCAGTCGCGGACAAAAATAAACGGACAACTCATGCAAAAAATATTTCCCCATACCAGAAGACCCAGAACTAAAAATCCCCGGTAATGAACCCAGACAAAAAGAGTGGTAAGATTTTTGGGCGCAAACTGCGGTCCCCATAATCCAACGGCAATTAAAATGACGGAAAAAACTAATAAGGAAAGTTGAAGGAGGATTTTTAAATAATGAAGATTTCTTCTTCCAATCCTTTTCGGTATCCCTTTTGGCATCATTCAGAATCAGTCTTAAAGAAGACTTCCTTTTTTATAATATTCCCATCAGCTTTTTTGATAGTTAAAAAAAGAATCCAGTCTCCGGCCATGGAAAGTTTGATCTTGAATTTGTAAACTCCATTAGGGAGGGGCGTGGCTTCGGTGGTGATGGGAATCATACCAGCGTGATTCATTGTGGCCTCCACTTGCATTTTGGCATTTTCAATCGGCCGATTCTTTTTGTCTTTTAAACGGAAAGTAAATTCGACATCATCCCCCAGAATTATTTTTTCAGGATGATGATGCCAGTTCAAAATGACAAATTGCGAAGATGAAGACGAGGTCTTAAGCTCTTTTTTTATAAAGTACAGGCCCGTTGCAATCAGTGCAAATAAAAAGAGAACAGCTATTTTTTTAGGCATGATTGCTAGTCATACGGCACAAGAGCACAAGTGATGGGCCCTTTCATCCTTCGTTGGAAAAAGATGATAATACATTCCAATAACCATCGGAATGAAAACCATTGTGTTGTAGAACATATGCAGCTCAACTCTTGGAACAAAAAGTTGAAGGATGCTGATAGGCACAGGAGAATTGAAAAGATTGGTATGGAAAATAACCTGGCATTGAAGCAGTAAATGTTCGATATGGTGCCAGAACTGAATGACCAAAGCGATATTCCACCAACGAAGGGATCTGCCTTTGAATCCTGAACGCAAAAACCACAATCCAATCAGCATAAAGAGCGCGTAACCATAATGAAGAACTTCAGAACTAACTAGCCATGGAAACCATTGACCTAGAATTCCTCTAGAAGCGGGACGCGGCCATTTCAGGACAAATATTTGAAAGGCCTGAACCAGGTGTTCCCCCCAGTGAGCAAGAACTACTAGCATATAAAGTCGCAAAGAAAGTTCGTGTTTGCTGGTATTAATCAGTTTTAGAAAATTTTGGAAAGCAGAAGTTTGATTTGTCTTAGACACAGTTTCTGTGGCCATATTTTCTCTCGTTTAGGGGTAGTCTTTTTAATAAAATAATTTTAATTGATCATATAAAGGAAAAACCTTTTTGCCAAATTTATCATTTGTGAGCTTTAAGAGTTCCCGGTGAAATAGATCGTGTCCCACATGAATTAGCCCAGTTCGCTCGGGATTAATTTCTTTAATATAGTGGAAGGAGCGCTCTACTGTAAGGTGGGTAAAATGGGGCCCACGTTGTAAGCAATCAAGTATTAAGAGATGTATTTTTTTCTGCTTTAAAATGGCCAGCAGATCGTCCGGGATCTCCATGCAGTCGACAATATAGGCCAATCCTTGATGAATAAAGCCCATTGTTTCACCAAGACCATGCGGATAGTTGAAAAAGAAAAATTTTTCACCCTCAATGGTTATATCTTTGAGTAGTTCTACTTCATTTAGTTTGAGACGTGGAATGCCTCCACCGATAATGGGATGCTTGATAGGATCCCTCTTCATGAAAATATATTCGAATCTTTTATCAATGCTCTCACAAGTATTTTTATTGCAATAAAGATTAATTTCTCTGATCGGAGGACCAAAAGTTAATGGCCTTAGGTCATCAATGCCGTGAAGGTGGTCGGCATGATCGTGAGTCATGATCACAAAATCCACATCGGAGATCTTGTTATTTAAAAACTGAGTGCGAAGATCAGGAGTTGTATCAACGAGAATTTTTGAACCGCTTGCAGTTTCAATAAAAATACTGGTGCGCAGTCTCTGATCACGATGATCAAGTGATGTGCAAACTTTGCATTTACAACCAAGCATGGGAATCCCTGTTGAGGTTCCGGTTCCTAGGGCGGTTACACTATTTAAGTTATTTGAATTCATGTTATAATCCTAACCTGACATAGATCCATATATAAGAGGAAAGAGAAAATGTTACAAAAAAAATTTGGTACGCGACTCGTCTCGCTTGCTTTGCTAGCTGCTACGCTTTCGGGGTGTTCTCATTTACCACAATCTAATAAAAAACCAGCACCTGTCCATCTCAACGTAAAAAAGGTTGTCCTCGACAATGGATTAACGGTCCTTATTGCACCAAATTCAAAACTACCTATTGTTTCTTACTATACTTTATTTGATGTAGGTGGGCGCTATGAAGTTCATGGAACAACTGGGGCCACTCATTTTCTTGAGCATATGATGTTTAAAGGCGCTCAAAAATATGGCCCAGGCCAATTCGATAATTTAATTGAAAGAAATGGAGGAATGACCAACGCCTACACTACAAACGATGCCACTGTTTATTATCAAAATATTCCCTCTTCTTTTGTAAATACAATGATTGATCTGGAAGCTGATCGCATTCAACATTTACTGCTAGAACCCATCAGCTTTGAAAGTGAACGCCAGGTCATTTTTGAAGAACGTAAGATGCGCTATGAAAATAGTCCAGATGGATTTATTTACTTGATGATGATGAAGAAAGTTTTTGAAGGAACACCTTACGGGCAATCTGTTATTGGAGATGTTGAGGATTTAAAAGCGCTAAGCCGCGATCAGGTTATGGATTTTTTTAAAACATATTATGCCCCTAATAATGCCATTCTTGCCATTGCTGGAGATGTTGATCCCGATAAGCTTATGCCTATCATTAAAGAAAAATATGGATCTATTCCAAGAGCAAAAGCCTTAAATGAATTAAAAGCAAAAAGGGATGATCCTACCAATTATGAATTAAAAGCAAATTTTAATACTGAGTATAGTTACTACGCCACAAATCCAATTCCTAAATTTACAATGGCGTTCAAAGGTGAGAAGGCCGGAACCAGACGGGCCTTTGTTTTAGATGTGCTCGCATATATGTTGGGCAACGGTGGAAGCTCTTACCTTTCACAAAAATATGTAAGAAATCAAACTCCACTTCTCTCGGATATTTCACTTTCTAACTATAATCTTCGCCACTCCGGAGTTTTTTATTTGAGTGGAGAGTTAATGCAAAACGAGTCAATTGAAAAAGCAAAAAAACAATTAAAATTAGATATTAAAAATTTCTGTAGTGAGGCACTAGACGCAAGAACTTTACAGAAAACAAAAAATCAAATTATGTCTGGGGCCTATCAACAAATGAAAACTAATGCCGGAATGGCCTCGACTATCATGATGAATGAAAAAGTTTATGGTGATTATAATTATGGCACAAAAGAGATGGAAATTTATAATTCAGTAACTGAAAGTGAAGTTAAAAAAGAGTGTCTTGGCATTTTCGTTAATTCAGATTCTATCTTTATTTCGACTTGGGATAAATACCCAAAAAATCTTTCAGCATCAATACAGGCATCAACTTTGAAGGGGACTAAATAATGAAAACAAATCTATTAATAATTACCGCTCTTTTGTTTTCAGTTAAGTCCTTTGCCGTGACAAAAGTTGAAGACACTATTAAGCGTTTAAATTGGAATGGAATTGATGTCGTTTACATCGAAGACAACCGTTTCCCCACATATGATCTTTTAGTCTATTTTGCGGATGGTGCCTCAAGTGATCAAAAAGGCCAGATGGGATCAACTAAGCATGCTTTTAATCTTTTAGATGCAGGTACGGCAAAACTCTCACAAAAAGATATTCTCGATCAATTTGAATTTTTCGGAACTGAGTTTGGTGTAGATATTACTCACGAGTATTCGACTCTATCAATGTCAGGTCTTTCCAAGGATCTTTTAACTTCGATGAACCAAGCCTGCAGTCTGCTTCGAGAGGCAAATTTTCCAACACCTATAATCAAACAGGAACTCGATAAAGAGCGCTCGGAGCTTCAAAGTCTAGTGGCCAGTCCACAGGCCTTAGCTGATCGTGTCTTTCGTGAAGTTTCGCTGGGAAATACCCCTTATTCTTATCCTGTAACTGGTAAATTACACGATTTAGATTTGTACACGCCAGAAGTCTTTCGCGCAAAAGTTGATTATTTCATGGATAAGGTAAAAAAGAGAATTTATCTGACAGGACCAAAAAGTATTCTAAGTGTAGAAAAAATATTAGCGGAAAAATGTAAATTTAAAGGAAGCCCAACAGACTTCGTACGCTCTACTACCTATAAGAAACAAATAAGAAACAAACCTGAAATCATTTTTGTTCCAGTTCCTGATGCCAATCAAGTTCAAGTTCAAATTGGACGCTTTTTAAATTTTGATGAAGTCGGAGATCGCCGCCTCGATACACTTGCCACCGAATTTTTAGGTGGAGGTTTCACTTCAAGACTTATGCGTGAAGTGCGTGTGAAGAGGGGGCTGACTTATTCAATAGGCTCTTATATTTCTTCGCAAAAACAATATGGACGAGCTGGAATTTCTACTTTTACCAAAAACGAAACGATCAATAAGTTAATTGAAGTTATTAATGATGCTGTCGAAAAAATTAGAAAAGATGGTATTAGTCAGGAAGATCTTGAAAGATCCAGAGGAAGTATTGTTGGCGCCCATCCATTTAAGTTCGAAAGCAATAGGGCCTTCTTGTCTCAGCTTCTTTATCTTGATCATGTCGAAAGACCATATACTGAACTTTTTGGATTCAATCAGGCGGTGATGAAATATACCGCATCTGATGTTTCTAAAAAAATTGAAGATGTTTTTGGAGTTAAATCTCAAATCATATTTATATTGGGTGATAAAAGTATAGAAAAAGAACTTAAAAAATTAAATCCTAAGCTTGGTAAAATGAAGGTTCTCGATTATAAAAGTTTTATTTAAAAGAGTTTATTCTTCCGTGTGCCCGTTCATATTAACGATGGCACCCGGAAGAATTTCTAGAGATCTAGAGATAATTTTCCCTTCAAAAATGGCCGTTGGATAAATAGTCACTCGCCCCGAAGATTGAACAACTCCTACGAATTCACCATAAATATCTAAGTCATTACACTGCAAAGATCCTTCTGTGTATGAACCAATCTCTAAAACTATCTTAGCTGAATTTTCAACAATAATATCACCGTGAAGGTGACCCTGAAGATGAGTAGGTCCACTGAATTTAAAAGTACCAGAGAGGCTTGTGGCCTTTCCAATATAAGTGAATTCTTGATTTTGGATCATATAATATCTCTCGTTAAGAACTTAAAACTTTACTGGCAATATAACGCTTTGGTAGTGGATTAGGTCCCCATTCTTGGCAAAAATATAAATCGTAAAAGTATAGTTCCCGGGTTTACGGGGTTTTAAAAAACTAGCATCTACAGGACGAAAACGTTGAGTTGAAAAGGGCTCACCTGATGAATAGTTAATCTGAGTGTCGCTGCCGCTAAGAGCTTGTTGTGGATAAACTTGAATCGTTAATTCATTCTTCATGAGGACAATAATATGTCCCGCAAGTTTATTTTCACCACCAGGAATAATATTAAATTGGAAATTGGTAGTATCGCGGTTTCCAATAACTTTAAATCCTGAAAGATTAAGAATTGCTGGTCTGGTGCGATCACGTTGGCCCTGAATAGGTCGAAACAGCGAGAGGGTAGTAAGTCCGATTGAATTGACTGCTCCAGTTGGACACTTAAGAGCACTCGTGGCCGCAGGCACAGTTGTTTTTGCATCAATTGCCTCAGGTGCCGCTTCCGATTTTCCCGATACAGTTTTCAACTGGTTTTCTGCCTCTGCCAATTTCTTAATTAAGGCCGCTTTTTCTTCTTCGCTATTTTGAACTTGATTCATAAGAGAAGTCGTTTTAGCAATTGCTTCACGGGCCATTGAATTTTGTTTGTAGGTATCTATTAAGTGAAATGGACTGGTGTGAACTAAGCCTATTATTCCTAATGTTAGCGCAATGAGAGTAATGGTTGGAAGACCAATAACAAAAAGAAGTAACTTAGATTTTTTTAATTCAAAATATTTAGGAGAATCATTTTTTTGATTATAGATAATCGAAATGAATTTTTCGGAATTTTTGTCATTGCTTTTGACATTGATTTTTTCGTTGTCTTTCTCAGGCACTAGTTACTGCCTTTTTTTACATCTGCAGTTTCTTTAAAAGCAGAATCTTTAAAGAATCTCATTGAGGGTTCAAAGGCAATTTTATCATTTCCTTCAGCACCATTTTTAGAAAAATTTTCGCTTACAATTTTCCAATTATAAGAATCATCTTGTTTTAAATAAAGGATTTTTTTACCAGCATCATTAATGGTGTTTGATTGATATCTTTGAGTAAAAATAACCACAGCATAATTTTTAGATTGAAGGATTGCCATATTGTCTAAGTCAATTTTTGGCTTACCTGGATTATTGAAAACAGCTTTTTTATAGGCTCTGTATTTTGCAAAATTTCCCTTTGCATCTTTAAAATCGATTGGACTATAGTGACTCATATACCCTTCAATTTCTTTATTTCTCCATGAGCCTAACCAAGATTCAATCCCTTTTTTGATTTCATTTCTTTGAGCATCGTAAGTTTTCTCATTCAAAAAAACTAAGTCCTGCACGATAATGATGGGAGTTTTATAAAGTTCCAGGTATTTTGAAAGATCTAAGAGATCGTTGTTGGCCGTTACGACACATCCACGAGAATCGAGACCCTTATCAATACGAGTCTCATCATTAGTTGAATGCAGCCAGATTCCAGAACCTGTTTTTCCCATTCTGAGGTCTATAGGATTTGGATAATCAGTGACAAAAGCTCCTGCTCCGTAGATTACGCCTTGAGCGCCGCTTTTTTCGATCAATTGTTTATTGGTTAAAAAGTTAGTGAAATTATAAATCCCTTCTGGAGTTCTGAAGTCTCCTTCATTTCCCTTGTCACCAGTTTTCTTTCCTGTGACCACTTGGTAAGATTTTACAAGTTCGGGTTTTCCGTCAATATTTTTAAAAAGATGAAGCAAGTGTGTCGATTTCTCCGCTACTAAAATATGGTGCGAATAAAAATTATCCAAAGAGAGCAGGGGAGCTGGATATAATTTAGCTGCATCTTCTGCCAACGATATTTGGGAAGAAAAGCTTAGTGCTAGAACTATACACCCTGAGATTCTTGTGACGAATTTACGCCCGATTTTTTTTTTCATCGTTTGATAACCTTTTATTTTAATCAAGTATAAGAAGTGAACTTGCTTTATTTTAATCTAACAAAGTGGAGTAGATCAACCTAAAAGAAGTTCTAAGCCAGGGTGATATGATTTTCCTCTCATTTCGACTTGGCCGGATTGCTGCTAAAATAAAGAGATGCAAATAGTGTTTTTTTCACGCAATAAGGATTTACTTGAGCCAATAGGTCCTCTTTCAGAAGAGAAGCATATTATTTGGTACGGAACAAATTTGCCCTCTTTTGCTGGCACCTCTCTTTCTGAGGGAATCATTTTTTTCGATTTTGATGACCAGGACTTTGACCTGGAGGCCTTTTTGGCCATTCTCGACGGTCATTCAATTTTAAAAGAACACTTTCAGAAGATTCTGATTTCCAGCAAACTCACTGTCAAAACATTCAAAAAACTGCAGGAAGACCATAAATTTATCGATGGCCTCTTAAGGTCCCCGATTAAGCTCAAGGATATCGAGACTTTTGTCGAAGATTATAAGCTAGTACTGAATGAAACGAGGGAAGTTATGGGCGGGCCAAAAAAGAAAGATTTTGAGGATCCAATCAATGCCAAAATTCAGCGCAAATTTGATTTGATCTTCAGTCATCCTGCTAGCAAAAGCAATGGGCCTTCCAAGTTTGAATCGACCGTATTCAATCAGGTCCCTGATAAATTTGATATCGATGATTTTCAATTAGACGGGGATAAGCCTATGAGTGACAGTGCTCAAAAGAAACCAACAGCAGAAAAGAGTTCACCAAAACTGGATTTCGATTTTGGGGGAGGCGGTGATACGATTGAATTTGAAAATTCTTCTTCACCTGCACTTTCTTCACCTGCACTTTCGTCACCAGCAATTGCAGCGGCCCCACCTAAGGCAGAAAGCGCAACCAAACTGGCGGTGGTCCCTGATGAGAACGATTTAGAATTTACTCTCGATTTTGGCGAAGAATTTCCTGAGATACCTTCGGTCCCCAGCGCAGTCGCTGAAACACCAACAACAAAAAATGAAACACTTGAAATGCCGGCCTTAGATTTTACAAATTCTGATAACGAATTAGACGCCTTGTTGTTTGATTCGAGTATTGAAGAACCTCAAAATAGTGTTTCCGAAGAGACTCAAAAAACAATTGTCTTTGATCCAAGTCAATTATCTGAATTTGATTCTTTTGAAATGGAGTCCTCTGGCCGTGTAAACTCTTCGGCCGATTTAATGAGTACGGAAGAGGCAAAGGCGAATATAGAATCGACCATTAAAGATATTTTGCGTCCTAAGAATCTCGATAACACGCAAGAGCTTGATCTCTCTAGTTTTTCAATGGAACCAGAAGTAAAGTCTGTCCATAAAATTTCAACAACGACTTCCAAGATTTCTGACACGGGAGAGTTTGATTTAAGTTCAGTTGATTTCTCAGACAAAGAAACTCCAGAAGAAGCAGTCCCAGAAAGCGCAAAAGTTGTGCCCCAATCTCACTCGCAGGGATATGAGGCAGTGGAGGATTATTCCTCGAATTCGTTTACACCATCCTCTCAATTTTCTGGTTCGCCACATGCTAGCTTTGTCAGCGATGAAGAATCTACTCGCGTTCAAGCAACAATAAGACAATTGCGAGAAGAGCGTGAAGAATTATTAAATCAGATTAAAATTTTTAAAGGCGGCAATCGCGAATTAGAACAAGACAACTTAACACTCAAAGCGGCCTTAGATGAATCTAAAATAGAAGTTTCGATTTTAAGAAAAAGACAGATGGTGGAACTTGAAGACATTAAGTATCGTCTCTCTTTAAATGAAGAAAGAAAAGAACAGGCGCTGGAGAAAGCACGTCAGGCAATCGGTTCAAAAGAAAAATTAGAGCAGAGAGTTCGCATTGACTTCAATCAGGTAAAGCTTAGAGAAAAAGAGCTTGAGACAAAATTAGAAATGCTGACGATTGACGTTGACTTACAGGTGCAAAGTCGTGATCAAAAAATACTAGAACTTAGAAGGAAAATTGATTCATTAGAATTTAATATGGAAAATGTTTCGATAAAAGAGCAGAAGTCACAAGATGATAAACGCAAGCTTGAAGACAAACTAAATAAAATAATGAAAACACTTCGTCACTCTATTAAAAATTTAGAAGATGATATTGACCAAGCATCAGACGCCGGCCAAGATAATAGGCCAGGCGCAGATCAACGTTCCGGTAAAGCATAAATATGAATAAGCTAATAACATTTTTAAGCGATTTTCCATTTTTTCAAAATGAAAAAAATCTAATCTTGCATTTAGAAGAATTTTTGACTAACGAATACCTGAGTCGTCCCTTGTTAGTTTTCGCGATTCAAGATAAGTTTCCAGTTATTCACCTCAATAAATGCCGTACCGTTTTAGGCAAGTCAGATCGCTTACAACTCTATAGTGCAAAATTAGTAGACGAATTAATTATTAAGCATAATGAATTAAAAATTCTTCCCTGCCTGACAGTAAAAGTCGAAAATTGTTTTTATTATTATTTAAATCTAGGTTTAAAAAGAAATCAATTTTACTTCTCGGTTTTTTCTTCTACCACTGAAATTCCAACCGAAGTACTTTTTCATTTATCAAAATTTATCGGCAGCCATTTAAAAATTATAGAAAAATTCGATGAATTATATAAGAGTCAGGAACTCATTCATATAGATGATGTAACAGGCCTCTATAATCAGCGAAAACTCTATAAAGATCTGGGCTCATTGGTTGAGAAATTTCAGGATGAAAAAGATCCATTCTGCGTTCTCTTTATCGACATCGATCACTTCAAGAGAGTCAATGATAACTACGGGCATTTGGTAGGAACAAAACTTTTAGAGAATGTCGCTAGAGATGTCAAAAGCCTTTTGCGTGATACTGATATAAGTTATCGATATGGCGGAGACGAGTTTGTGGTCATTCTTGTCGATTCAGATGGTCAGTCAGGAAAAATTGTAGGTGAGCGGATACTGGCAAAAATTCGCTCGCAGGATTATTCAGTGGATATTCGCGATGATAGCAAACGTATAAAACTGAGCGTTTCGATAGGTGTGGCGGAATTTCCAACTGATGCTAAAAATGCAGAGGAAGTTTTGGCGATAGCCGATCGAATGATGTACGAAGCAAAAGAGTCTGGGAGAGGATTAGTTTTTAATACCCAAGATGTCTTTAAGTCCAGTTTGAAAAAAGTAATCAAACAAAAATAGCGAGTTTTATGATCATTCTGGTTTTAAGTGACCTGCATTTGGGAAAAGGAAAATTTTTAAAGAATGGACAACTTAACCTTTTGGAAGATTTTTTAGAAGACGAAAAGTTTTTTGATTTCTGTGATTATTATTCAAAAGGTGAGTACGAAAAAGAAGAAGTTCATCTCGTGCTCAATGGCGATATTTTAAATCTTATTCAAATTGATGTGGATGGTGTCTACACAAATATTATTGATGATGAAGTTACTATAAAATCCATTGATTCTATTGTTAAAGGGCATCC
>JAQTTZ010000207.1 GCA_028710485.1 Bacteriovorax sp.
CTTTTCCCCTTTTATCCCAATATTTTACCCTTTTCACTTCCCCCAAAAGTGACACTTCCCCCACATAAACAACCCCTTTTAACAAAGGTTTTTCTTTATAACTACTCCACATTGCTGCCAACACTGCCAAATCCACTCCCGTCTCTTCAATCTTTATTCCCCCGGTAACTGACACAAAAACATCATATTTATATAAAGGTATCCCTAAATTTTTCTGGGCAATCGCCACTAACAACTGACCTCTATTATAATTAATTCCTGAAAAAACCCGCTTTGGCATCTGTGCAAAACTCTCCACCACTAAAGCTTGGATTTCTATCATCATTGTCCTAGCTCCCTCCATTACTATTGTTACCGCTGAACCAATATTATTCTGTTTCACCGAAATCAAATTAATCTCATCTGATTTTATTTCTCTCAAACCTTTTCCCTCCATTTTAAATACTCCTACTTCATCTGTCGGACCAAATCGATTTTTACTCGTTCGCAAAATTCTTAAATCTCCATTTTTCTCTCCTTCAAAATATAAAACAGTATCTACCATATGTTCTAATAACTTCGGGCCGGCCACTTCTCCCCCCTTGGTCACATGTCCCACAATAAAAATTGATATCCCTAAATTTTTTGCCAATCTTATTAACCTAAAAGTTACTTCTCTAATTTGGCTAACACTTCCCACTGTCCCCATTGGCCCGCCGGAGCTATCAGCGAAGGCGGCCATCACTTGAATTGAGTCCACAACCACTATTTTGTATAAATCTTTTACTCGATTTAAATATTCCTCAATTTCCTCAATCGAATTACTTTCAAAAACATCGAATCTTTCGGTACTTAACCCAAGTCTTTTAACCCTTAAAGCTATTTGTTCAGCTGATTCCTCTCCAGCCACATATAATCCACCTATCTTTCCAATCAATTGTGTTAAAAGTGTACTCTTACCAATCCCTGGTTCTCCAGCAAAAAGTGTCACTGAACCTCGAACAATTCCTTTACCCAATACTCTATCAAATTCCCCTATATTCGAAGAAAAAACATAACTATTCATACCCTCTTTTATTTCAATTTTTGATAGTTTCTTTACTTCAACTTTTTCCGCGACTCGACGAAGTCTTGACGAAGTCGGTTTCCCTAAACTTTTTACCTCTTTTAAACTATTCCATTCCCCACAAGCACTACACTGGCCCTGCCACTTAGAATATTCATTCCCACAACTACTGCATACAAAAACCGTCTCTTTCTTTTTCATTACCTATTATAACTTCTACCTTTCATCAAAGGGAGATGTCGAGAATCGACAGAGGGATTTTTTATTCGTTCTGAGGCCTCTGGTGAAGTCACCACTAAAAATCCCCCATTTTCAGGAGGATTTTAATAATCAAATCTAAAAACTTAATCTTAGTTAGGATCTACAATTCCTCCTTGATCACTCCAAAGCTTCGAATTTCTATCATAAGAATAAACTCTCCCATCATCTAATAAAAATCGAAGTCCAGCTCCGTCCCACTGAACAACATGTCCTACTAAAGATCCATCAACTACTGCTACTTCTCTATGAAACCATTCCTCTTCTCCACTATCTTCATCTACAACCTCCTTATTCCAAACATTCCCATCCTTGGTTAAAACATAAGGATAACCAATAAATAACACATAACCCTCACTGGACGACCCCCCATTATTTTCATCCTCAATATTTAAAGAAACCTCTACACTTTTTCTAGGACATTCATTACCATCCTTAACAAATAAAAGCCCGGCAGCATTCTGGCAAACAACCACCACAGGTGAATCACTCTGACTCAAAACCCTCTGGGTCACAAAACACCCTATTCCTATAAACAAAAACAAAGCAATTATTAAAATTTTATTTTTATTCATTTTTTCAAAAATAAATAACTAATAAAATAGTAACACATCACAAAAAATCCCCCAAAAACAGGGGGATTTCACTTTCAAACTCTCTACTTTTAACTTTTTACTTATAGATAATATTTTTCTTATCAGTTTCTACTAATCCTAACGAAATTTTTCTCCTTTCTACATCAATACTTTCAATATAAACCATTACCTTCTCTCCTTCCTTCAAATTAACTCCTCCACCTAGTTTAGAAATATGAATTAATCCTTCAACCCCTATCTCCAACTTTACCAACACTCCAAACCCAGCAATTCTAACCACTTCACCCTCAAATTCTTTATCCTTTGGATATTTCTTTTCAATTTTCTCCCATGGATCATCAGTCAATCTTTTAATTGAAAATTGCAACCTACCTTCATCTTTACTAATAAGTTTAATTTTAATTTTATCTTTAACTTTAAATATTTGTGACAAATCTGACACTTTCTCCCAAGAAATTTCAGAAATATGAACTAAACCTTCTAAATCCAAAGCTGCCCCATTATTATCATAAGCAACCTTTACAAAAATTCCAAAAGGTTCAACTCTAACTATTTCCGCCTCAAACACATCATCTACATTCAAATTTTCAATCGCTCCCACTTCTTCCCCCACCTTATCTGGTTCTGATACTAATCTCTCACTAAAAACTAATCTATTTTTAGCCTGATCAACCTCCAAAACTTTAACTTTAACCTTTTTACTAATCAATTTATCCGGATCACCATCATATTTACTTCCAATTTGTGAACCCGGAATAAATCCAAAAAATCCAAAAGGAGCAATCACTACTGCCCCTCCTCGATTCAACTCTTTCGCAAAAACAGTCACTTCCCCTCCTGACTTTTCTTTCTCACTAAAATAATTCCAACCATAGCCACTTGCAGCTCCTCGAATCGAAGCCAAAATCTGGCCTCTATCATTTTCTGGAGTCTTAATCTGTACTTCAATTTCATCACCCAACTTCAAATCAGCCACATAATCCTTCACAAATTCAAATTCTTTACCACTTACTACTGCATCAGTCTTTCCTCCAACATCAATATAAATTGATTTATTTTTAATTGCCGTAATTTTACCCTTAACCTCTTCTCCTTTTTTAAATCCGAGTTGTCCAGCTTCCTCCAGTTTCAACAAATCTTCCATTGTCAAAGCTTGTTTTTCAGATTTTGCTCGACCTTTAGTCAATACCTCTTTTTTTTCTTTTTTAGTTTTTTTTGCCATATTTTTTACAAAAAAACTCCTATTTATCTAGGAGTTTAAAAACGGGTTACTTGCTAAGACGAAGCTTTAGCGAAGTCTAACCCTAAATAAATTAATAATTTAAATCAAATTTATCGAATCGTATTCAAATTAAATTTGAAACTATAATTTTTTGACGAATTTCAGCCTGGGCGACCAGACTGACTGAGACAAAAAATTCATAGTAAAAATTTAATTAAATCTTTATAACTTAGTTTCTGAATTCCGGCCACGACCTATCTTCAAGATCCCTTGCGGGAAGACTATTGTCAGCGCTAAAGAGTTTCACTTCTCTGTTCGAAATGGGAAGAGGTGGTTCCACTTCGCTCCAGTGACCA
>JAQTTZ010000014.1 GCA_028710485.1 Bacteriovorax sp.
CACTTGGCTCAGGTTTGAAAAGTTATCAGAGCACCACATGATATGCTTTCTAAAGCGCTCAGTGGTTCTAAATCCTTTTCTGATTCCAGTGACTGGCTCAGTGAAAGGCTTCTTACATTTTTTACAATAGAAGCGTCTTTTTTTGATTTTAAGATAGATGTGGCGGTCGCGAATGGGAGCATCTTTTATACGAACCCAGACATGATCGTAGATGGCCCAAGACCGAGTCGCGCACTTTGGGCAAACTTCAAACTTGGAAGTCTTTTCAAGTTCAAATTCAGAATCTAGCTTGCCAGTTCGGAGGCACTTAATAATTTTTAGTTCCGGAAGCTGAAGCGTTTGTGTAAACTCATTGGTGAGCATGGGTTCTCCGTAAAAAGTTATGTGGTAATAAAATTTTACAAGAGTTTTAAATTCATGCTCGTTATCAGATTAAAACATTCAAGAAACACTGCTTCCCACTATTAAAAACGGAGACCCATAAGTAAGTCCAATTTAAAAGTTCCAGCAGGATTAATTCCTGCTGGAACATTTTTGTTAATATTATGTTGGGGTTTCTAGTCCACTAGTCCACTAGTCCAGTTAGACCTTGAGGTCCAGTATCTCCAGTAGGTCCTTGAGGACCAGTATCTCCTTGAGGTCCTTGAGGTCCTTGAGGACCAGTATCTCCTTGAGGTCCTTGAGGTCCTTGAGGTCCAGCTGGTCCTTGAGGACCTGTCTTGCCTTTGTGTTGAGTAAGGCAACAAACGATTAGGATGATCACTCCTAACACAAGTGCCACATGAACACCGATTCTGCTTCCCGACCAACTAGTTCCTTGAGCATAGGTGCTGTTTAGTTTAGAAAGGGCAAAAGCGCGTGCTTCGTCCGAATTCATTTGATTATCGTTAATCACTTTGGTGATTTCAGTAATTTCTTTTTGAGTTTCTTTATCTTTAATTTTTTCCAGTGTGAACTGAACTAATTCTTTGTTAGAAAGACCTTTTTCTTGAAGAGCGGAAACGTCTCTTTCAAAGCCATCAACCGATTCATTGAAAAATTTAGAATCAGTCTGATTCCACTCAACATTTAGTTTGTAGTTGAGTTCATCAAAAGTTCTATTCAATTCATTCGCTAGAGCGAAAGATTGCTGAACAGGTGTGACTGCATACGCTTGTGTGAATGCTGTAATTAGAAAAATAGCAGTAAACTTTTTAAACATAAAACCCTCCAAGAAATTTTTTAGAACCGCGACGTGTTCTAGTCATTAAAAAAGAAGGAGGCAATAGAATTTAATTTAAGATTTATTCAAGATTTTCAATCAATAGTCGCTAGTTATTAGACTCATAATTAAACCAAATTGGTTAGTCGAGTATTAAAACTTAATCATGACATCGACGCGACGGTTCTGAGCTCGTCCTGACGGTGTCTTGTTCGATGCTATTGGATTTTGTTCGCCTGATCCGATCGCTTTAATTCTTTTTTCAGGAATAACATCTGCGGATAGAAGATACTCTCTCACTGTCTGTGCACGTTTTTTGGAAAGTTTTTCATTTAGAGCAACAGTGCCGCTTGAGTCTGTATGTCCTTCAACCACGACTGCGCTTCTACCAAACTCTTCGATCACTCGTCTGACTTTACCAAGAATTGGAAAATTAGAATCCTTCAGAACCGCTTGGGAAATTGGGAACTCCAATCCGCGTAAGCGGATTATTAAAGTATTTTTTCGTTTTATTACTTCGGCTTCATTATTGGAAAATTGGCGACGAGCTTGTTTCAATTTTTCATCAATAGATTTCTCAGACTCACGAGTTTCCTTTTTTAAAATAGCGCTCTGGCGAGTTGTAATAATGTCTTCTTTCATAGATGCCAATCTTTCCGGGGACTTTTTTTGAGGCCCTGTTGATTCATGAGTAATTTGTAAAAGTTGATAAGCACTCTGGTTTGCAGCTAATGAGCGAGTTTTTATTTGATCAACTTCATGTCGATTGGAATCGATGTAAACAGAAGCATTTTGGTAATCATTTATCGCAGTCTCAAGACTTTTTGGAGCATATTTCTTTGCACCATCTTTAATTGCCATGGCGATTGTCGATCGCGCTTGAGCTAGATTTTGATGTTTAATTGCAGCTAATTCTAGCTTCAAATAAATAGTTTTGAGTGCCTTGCGATTTCTTTCTACATTCACAATATTATTGTATTCAAGATCAGAGGTTATATTTCGAAGAAGATCATCTGTTTTTTGAAAGTCCGAAGCAAAGAAACCAGCTGCTCCGGCCTTAACTGCTAGTTGACGAGCAATGACAACGTCCTCAATATTTCTATGAGAAAGCATTGATGCTCCATTTGCACGATTAAGATAAGTTCGAGCAGTAGCAATCTGATTGAGTGTTTCCTTCGGATCAATTTGCTTCTCTAAGCTCTTCCTTGCATCTTCTAAATACTCATTTGCTACATGGAAATTACGAGGAGATAATACATCTACTTGATTTGCAAGTGCTGTATTCATGTCAGTGTCTAAAGACTTAAACTCTTGAGCCACGTTCGCTATATTTGGAATTTCGTTATTAAGTTGGCCACTACTACAGCCACCGAAAAATAAAAAAATAAAAAAACAAGCGGTTAAATTATTAGATTTCAATTTCATGATCTCCCTTCTAGACACCCAGAGTAAGTTGGAGATTAAAATTTTTAATAAGAAAAATAAAATACATTAAGACTATTAATTAGATCTGAAATCGTATGAGTTCCCTTTATGGAAAATTTTCTGCTCTGTTGTAACAAAAACAGACGTGAATCATTGAAGTGATTTACTCGGGTGTTGGAACTACTCAACACCCAAGAGCTTAGGCAAAATGTTATGGCTATTTTCTTTTTCAGACAAAAGGTACACTAAAAGGCGCGCGTATTTAAATAAACGAGCTCTGAAGGATAAACACGATGACAAAGACAAGATTTATATTTTTTATAACGTTTCTTTTTTGTATTCAACATTCTTGGGCTTTTTCAGCGTCTTCTAATTTTATTAGTCTTTCTGCTGGCAAAAATTATCTTAGTTTTCCAAAAAATACCAATATCGAATGGAGTGATTTTTGTTATGACAAGAAGATGGGATGTGCTCGTTTTCAAAGCAAGCAAGCAAGGAACCCTCGTTTTGGATTTATCAAGGTTGTTTCTGATAAAATAGAGAGAAAAAAATTTAAAAATTATTGTAAAGAGGTTTTTGAGCTTAGTAAATCTACGGACACAAACCTAAAGAATTTTATCAATTCTTCAGAGGCGACACTACCACATTGTTCCTGGTCGGGATTAAAGGATGCAACTCACTTTTTTTGGAAAGATGGCATTACTTTAGTCGTAACGACTTCTGATCAACATGATGTTCAAAAAATGATTAGTGAGGCAAAGTTGAAATGAAAAAAATTAGTTTGATTTTACCAGTATTTCTATCAATAAATTGTAGCTTAATTTTTGCAGCTGATTCGTTTCAAATCCTGGAAGAAAATAAAAGACTTACTGCTTTGAAGACAGAAAGAGATCCAGCTAAAAAAGAAGATTTGATTAAAGAGCTGGGATCTAAGTGCCCTTTTAATGAAACCAATTCTCAGCTTGCAGCATTGATTCCAAGTTCAACCAGTTTGAACCTTTCTGCAAATCTTTCGGATCAAAAAAGGGCCGAGTGCACTACCCATCTTCAAGGGTTCAATCAAAGCCTAGACAAGACGAAGGGGATTCAGGATATGGTTGCAGATCCTTCTCTCAAAATTAATGATGAGCAAAAAAAAGCTTTAGAGGATAATCTCAAAAATGCAGTGAGCGCAACGAGCGGTCTTCGCTCAATGCTTGAGGCACAGTGTGAATTTGGCAATAGTAGCGAAGAAGTTTCAAGTATCAGTAATAATCTTATCAATGTTGTTGAAGGAGGATCATCTGCTCTCGCTTCTATTAACCCCATCGCTGGCCTGATTGGGGCCGGTGCAGCGGCCACTGGTCGCTTGGTGTCTTCTCTCGGAGGCTGGTTATTCGGAAAAGCTAAAAATGAACTTGGTCGCGAGGCTACCGATTCTGATCGCTTCATCAATGATCTGTGTTCCTTTAGAAATTTAGCTCAAAAGTATGACAAGCTTTACACTGATCCATTTGAGAAGAGTCTTAATAGAGAAAAACAATTAGCAGAAAGAAAAAATGCCAGAGATAGAGCGTCTGAAGCGACTAAAAATCTACAAGTGTGTGCAGAACAATTAAAATCATCTGTTGATAAGTTGCAAGCATTTTCGCTTGAGTTGACCACCTCTTCAGATCTACCAAGTTCCCAGAGGCAATGTTTAAGCCTTTTAAATAAGTATATCGACACCAAAAAGAGCGAAGATGCAGATCCACTACAGGTCCTGGCTTCAAAATATGGCTGCTTCACACCGGAGGAGGATCATAGTTCTTATTGTAATAACTTAAGTGCTATTGAATCTATGACTGAGGGGGATATCTACAATAAATGTGAGAAAGAAGATTTTCAAAAAGCGGCTTCCGCAAAGTTTATCAATTTGTCAGATATTCTTTTTAGAAGTGTACAAGAAGATGTGATAAGGATTTCTCCCATTACTGATGAGCTCCAAAGGATTCGAGACGCTGAAGAAAATGAGAGGATCGCCTCTGAACAATTCGATGCCATTCAGAATCTTATAGATGCTAATCCAATAACCAATGTAAATACTTCGAAATCTATGACTAATTTAGGTCGAAATTTGTTAGGTTCTCGTTTTGATAAATTTGTGAAAAGTTCTTTGAAATCTGCCTCGATTGATTTTGAGGAAGCTAGCGATGTTCTTGATGATCTCGTCGATCAAAAAAAGGAACTAAATGAAGGGAGCTTTTTTTCATGGGGAAAAAAAGACGATTCGGAAAAGGCTAAAATACAAAAAGAGATTTGCGATAATGCTTCTCAGGTTATAAGACAGTTGGCGACTGCTTATCGATCCAACGCCGGTGTTAAGGATATTTGTGACTTTATGAAAGGGGATGGAGTTCCTTCACTTAAGACCGAGGGCTTTAATTACGACAGTTATTCAGCAGCGATTAGCGATCAAAGTAACAATCTCTCAAATCGTTGCAATGCTATTTATAAGGTGGTGACTACAAACTTCACTGAGATTAAGGTCCAGATGAATATTGCTACAAATTTAGGTTGTAGTAAGTAATTATCCAACCTTTAATATCAAAGGGTTGAAAAAATGGCTCAAGTAAAATGTCTTTGTTGTCGATAGAGACGACATGAAGTTTTTTATACTCTTTCTTTTAATTCTCGCGATGTCACAAGTTGAAACCTTTGCCAAAGAAGGCAATGGAAAGTGTTTACGAGAATTTGATGGATATCCGCTTGGCCCAGAGAAATTAGAATTTATTGATCGTCTCCAAAAGATACTAGATGATAATTTATCAGCAAAGAAACTTGCTTTCATGAAAGAGATTATGCCGATGGCGGTAAATGCTACTGAAAAGGTGGAAGTGGAACGCGATTTTTTAGCCAAATTAATGGCAAAAAAAGAGTTTTCGGAAGAAGAAAAAAGTAAACTTGCAGCTCTTCATGTAAAATATAAAACCGACGACATTAAAGATAAAGAGGGTGCGCTTAAAGAATTAAAAATGAGAATAAATGTTATTCCCTTAGATTTAATTTTAACCCAAGCAGCGCTCGAGTCAGGATGGGGAGCAACACCTGTCGCAATAAAATGTAATAATCTTTTTGGAATTCACAATAGTAATGGTCTATCAACCTGTAATACTCCCTCTCGAAAAATTGCACAATTTGAGTCGATACAAACCTCTATTGAGTATCACATTCTTAATCTCAACAGAGGCGTTAGTTACAAAGCCTTTAGAGAGCATCGCCAAAAAATTCTCGACAAAAAAGAAACACTCACGGGAGTTGCGCTAGCGCCTCACTTAATAAACTATTCAACACGTAAAACAGCTTACACCAACGAGCTTGTCAAAGTAGATAACAGCAATAAGTTATCATCATCTGTAGTTGAGGCCATTAGACTCACTGAAAGCTATGAATGGTCGCCAAAGGATGATGGGCAATAGTCGCAAGGCGGTCTAATTCTTATCATTGCGAAAGGGGATTGGCCTTGGTGGCATCACAATCTTTTTCAGTAAGACATTTGGTATGGAGATTGCTGATTTGCTCAAGCAGGTTGCTATTTTCGGAATAGGATAATTTTACTTGTCCTATGTCGGGAAGCTTCTTCCATTTGCTGTAAGAAATTGTGCCTTCTTTGGAAAGAATCAACTTATTTTCACAATCCAGGCTTCTTGCTGGTGAAAAATTATTATCTCTAATACAAATAAACCGTTCCCCTTTGGGGGTAGTGCCGGAGCCATTCACCAGAACAGTATGGACCTTGGTGGATTTATCGCGGGCATTGAAAACGATCGCGGGGGATTGATTATTCTTAAGTCTGAATTCCAGATCATCAAATAATTTATGGTAATAGTCAGCTCCTTGTGGTTCACCGGAGGCAATTATTGATAAACCTTGAGTGCTCATTGCATTTTCAGCCCAGTTCTTTTTGGCCGCTTCTTCAAGCAGGTCTCTGACTTCGGGATCACTTGAAAATTCATGTAAATTCTTGAAGCCTGGAATATCCACTGGCTCATTGTTATCCAGCTTTGCGATGATATCTTTATATTCTCTTAAACGCTCAGAGGATTGATCGTCCTCAGCAAATTTTTTAGGCAATTTCGGATTGAATCTCACAAGCCTGTTGAAACGTTGTGTGATCAGCGCATGACCCCAGCAAAAACCCGAATAATCATAATATTTTTTATGAAAATCAATATCCTGGTTGGTAAACGAAAGTGAGTTTTCCTCACTGTCATCGTTTTTGTGATTATTCATTTTTAAAATATCAAAATTATTCGGACATAAGACTTCACAGCTGCATGAATTCTTATCACATGCTCCCCAGGTTTCGCATGAGCAGAGGTGGTCTTTTATCTTGTTCATTGCCGACATGTTTTTCACAGGTAAAATAAATGTGTCTTCGCTTAGACAGGTAGTTTTTTCAGAGGATGTTGAATTGCTTGGACTTATTTTAGCATTTTTCATTTCCTCGTAAAGTTGGTCGCTAGATGAATCTTGAAATCCACTACCCGTAAATAGATTGGTAAAGGCGGCGCCGACAGCCGTTCCAATTTGGGACTCACATGACGAAAACAAGAATAGCATTGGCGCTAGCATGAGGAGCTTTTTCATTTTTTAATCTCCTTCACCAGCTCGAATAAATAATTTTTTTCAGGGTTATCGTTTAAAAAATAGCTTGTAGCTCGTTTCATTTTTTTGTCAGAAAATTTTCCGGATTCTAAATAGTCCGTTAATAACCCGCAGATGATAATGCTGTAGGTATAGGCTTTAGGGTATTTTTTATACTCCGTTGCACAGTTGAGTTCTTTCACGCCTTTTTTATTCATAAGAACATTTAAGCTGTCATAGACCGTAATGTTAAAATTGTTAGTCGATTTTTTTAAGCCTGCTGGATTGATTGAAATAAAAGCTTTCTGATATTCTTTATTTTTTAGGAGATTGATTAAATCTTCTTCGCGGGCAAATGTCGCATAAAATCCGTCTATCTGCTTTGCCTTTTTGTCGGACAGATAGTTGGCTACGGCATTTAAATAATAATCAATATCGCGGGTTTTAAAAGCACTCTTTTTTTCATAATAGTTTTGAGCCTCTTCATACAGGCTTCTCACTTTTTCTTTGTCTGATTTATTAATGGCAATTGCGATCAAGTTGACTAGAGCTTCTGTTTTATTTTCAGAGGTATTAATTTTTAGCGCGTTTTCATAATAAATTTGAGACTTATCATAAAAGCGGTATTGATAGAGTTCTCTACCGGCAATAATATTGATCAAAAATTTTTTATCGTCACTGAGTACCGGTGATTTAAGCTCACTCTGAACTTTGTCTTCAATCATTTTTAGATCATTTGGGGCTATGATTTTTGAGTTGTTCTGAGCGTAGGCGCTTAAAACATAAAAGGTCATCAGGGCCATCAATTGGATCGTTATTCTGAGCATCTTGATATCCGGTGAAAAGACTAATCTCAGTTCTCATTATAGAGAGAGAAGCCATAATTTCATAGGAGGTAAATTAATCAGGTATGAGGACTGATCTTTTTTATCAGAGATACTGGGTGGTTAGAACGACGTGCCCAAGAATTAGACAGGGTCCGGAAAGGCAAGAGACGCAAAATATTTGAGCTAAGTCCTCCCAAACCCAGTTTAATAACTATAATTATTTCTTTTTATACAGCAATCCTATATCACCACAGTAATCATCCCCGGCCTCTTTTTCAGTTGGAGTGTATGTGTAATATAAACTTCCTCCCTTAGGACCTTGACCTTTAATCTGATCTATTATCTTTCCTGCGTATACAGGAGGAAGCCCAGTGCATCCCTCTGTTAAAGGTTGTGCCTCAAATACGGTCATTGGTGAATCGTTTGTATTAGAACTTAGCATTTGATTACTCGTCGTATCGTAAGGATGCATATGTATTTCTCGACGAAATGAATTGTCGTTAATACCTGCTTGTAGTCCATAGAGTCTCATTCGATAGCGCCATGTTTTTCCTTTCGTTGGTTGCCTGCTTTCGCGATTTCCCGTAATGAAAAAACCTCGTGGTGTTAAGTAGGATTCATTAGCATTTGAAAACTGATCAGTTTTCACAAACGGATTAAATTTAAAATGTCCTGGATTAAAAGGTGAATAGGCCCTAATGGCCTTCTTATCTCCTTCCCCATGCCCTGTAAAATAAGAGGTAACTTCATTAGTCTCTAGGTTTAAAATAAAAAGACGATTTGTGGTATCTTCTTTATTCTGATCATTAATTGTAATAAAGTGTTCATTACCTATTGTTAGCCCATTGCTTTTACCAGGATCTCCTTTTGCCTGAAAAGTAGCATTTTTATTTTTATCAAAGAAGCAAAGTGCCTGCCTTAGGGCCGTTGGATCACCGCCAAGTTTTGTATAATTACTCATCAATATTTCGCGGGGACTAGAAGCTTTCGAGGGTTCGGACTGTTGTTTGATCTTTTGTGCAGAGTCTGAGCAATTCTTCCCGGATGTAACAGGACTAGTGCTATGGTCGATGTCTTTTTTTATTGATTGCAAATCAATAAATGATTCAACGATATCTTCTTCCGGATTTGCCACAATGGTTTTTTGATCTTCAGTAAGTTTGGCAGATTTTGCTTCTTCTATGGTCGCTGAGGAGGTTGCCGTGTTTTCAAAATCATCGGCAACCGCATTTGTTGCTTTTGAGAGTTTCATCAATGGTTTTTGTGTGTTGTAGTAAATCCAAAATGATTGATCCTTGTTTTTACCATTTGCAACGGCTATTTTTATTCCGTAATTTCCAGTAGGAAGCTTAATCTTTTTTTGTATTTTTCCCAGGGTTCCTTTAGGTAGTATTTTTTTTATATTGTCGGTTTGTCTTCTAAAGTCGAGACTTCCTCTCGCGTTTACCGCACTAGAGAGTTCGATCATATCATCTTTTTCGAAAGCAATTATAGCTTGTGAAAAAAAGGATAAAACAATGAGACCAATTGTTAGTTTTTTATTTGTCATGGTTTTTTACCAATTGTTACCGTTCACTGATTTCAATTATTAAACTAATTGATAGATTGCTCTGCTCTTTCTTATCGGAAATTTATTGATATAACTTGAGTAATGGCCAATTGGATCTGGTTTAAATAGAGGAAATTAGATGTTCGCATTAAGGCCCAAAAGCACAACGATGAACCTTTGCTTGCTTATCACTTGTTTTCTTGTAGATTAATTTAAGTCTAACTAAAGAAAAAATACTTACACGGAAGGTATAATTTATTTAGTAATTAGTGTAGGTTCAGCCTCGTATATTTTTTCGCACTTAATCTATTACGAGGCAAGAATGGCTTTAATAAAGAATATGGTGAATTCGACTGAGTTCCTCTCTGGTGGTGGAGAGATCGGGGCACTTATTCGCACCCTAAACTGGAGCCAAACACCTGTCGGATCGCCTGAGACCTGGCCTGCATCGCTTAAAAATACTATTCGTCTCATTCTGGACAATGGCTCTCCAATGTATGTGGTCTGGGGAAGTGAATATATTCAATTTTATAATGATGCTTTTAACTCCGTACTCGGGAAGGATAGTCGGCCAGTTGCGATGGGGATGGGAGCACGGGGAACATTTACTGAAGCCTGGAAAACACTTGAGCCAATATTTGAAGAAGTGCTGAGCGGGAAAACCGTCTTTTTTAAAGATCGCTTATTGCCTCTTTTTCGAAATGGTTCTTTGGAAGAATGTTATTTCAATCTTTCATTTAGTCCTATTCGTGATGATTCAGGTTATCTGGCCGGAGTCATGGCCATTTTTCATGATGTCACTGAACAGGTGCTAACAAGAAAAAAGATGGAAGAAAGTGAAAAGCGTTACCGGTCACAGGCAGATACAATTCCTCATATGATGTGGACTTCAACTCCTGATGGAGTTGTTAACTACGCCAATAGGTTCTGCCTGGAATATTCCGGTATGGTCTCTCAAAAAAAATATAGTGATGGCTGGATTCAAGCTATTCATCCTTATGATCTTCCGAGTGTTTCAAGAGCGTGGATCTCAAGCGTTAGAACTGGAAAACCTTTTAAAGAAGAATATCGCATTCGAAGAGTAGACGGGGAGTATCGCTGGTTTTTAGGAAGAGCTCTTCCGATAAAAAATAATAGCGATGTTATTTTATATTGGAATGGAACCGCCACTGATATTGAAGACTATAAAAGAATTGAGCGGGAACTCGAAGCTGCTAAAGAAAATGCGGAAAATGCCAATGCTACTAAAACAGCTTTCTTAGCGAATATGAGTCATGAAATCCGAACGCCGTTAGGGGCAATCTTAGGATTCAGTGAACTTTTAAAAAGTGCAAATTTGGAGCATGTACTACGCGACCAATATATAGAAACCATAAGTAGAAATGGTCAGAATTTAACTAGAATTATAGATGATATTTTGGATATTGCTAAAGTTGAAGCGGGAAGACTTGATGTCGAGCATATCGACTTTGCACTTTTTGATTTACTTACTGAAGTTATAAATCTCTTGAGTGGAAAGGCAAAGCAGAAGGGGATTTATCTCACACTTTCAATCAATAAAAATGTTCCTAAGAATATTTACTCTGATCCAACCAGGCTTCGCCAAATATTTATTAATATCATTGGCAATGCCATCAAATTTACAGATATGGGGGGGGTTGCCGTTCATGTGAAATCTAAGCAGCATATGGATGGGACTTTAAAGTTGAGTGTTGAAGTAACTGATACAGGGCGTGGACTAACTGAAGAACAGAAAAATCGTCTTTTTGAACCATTTACTCAAGCAGATAATACAACCACTCGTCAATTTGGTGGAACAGGCCTTGGGCTTGCTCTATCAAAACGTCTTTCAGAAGCACTGGGGGGAACAATCACTATCGATAAATATGAAGAAGATAGAGGTTGTACATTTATTGTGAGTTTCGTTGCAATGCTTGGAAAAGAAGAATTGATGAAGGTTGATTCTGCGTCTGATTGTTTTTGTCCTTCTAAAAATCTTCCTCTTAAGGGAATGCATGTTCTCTTTGCTGATGATTCTCCAGATAATCAATTTCTTATAGAGCATTTTCTTACAATAAATGGAGCGGAAGTGAGCCTTGCAAGTGATGGCAGTGAAGCGGTTGATAAGGCGCTTGCAGGGAAATTTGATCTTGTCTTAATGGATATTCAAATGCCAAAGATGGATGGATATCAAGCGACGAAAGTTTTATTGAAACGCGGTTATAAAACTCCAATCGTAGCACTTACAGCTCACGCAATGGCAGAAGAGCGAACGAGAACTAAAGCCGTAGGTTTTTCTGGGCATCTGACCAAGCCGCTCAATTTTACCGAATTACTTCAAACGATCGTTAGTCATGCGATTACAAATTGATCAATAAATTTTGAAAGCAAGACCAATCTCAAGCTTCTAGTTAAATTGTTTAGAAAAAACAATAATCCCAAATAAACAGTCACTATTTTATTCGATCAACAGATAGGCGCTATTTGCCGGAAGTGCATATCATTTTGACACTAATTTCGAAGTAATGTTCAATTGATATACGGCCAACTTGAGATCCGTTAAGTAAATAACGATCTTTAGGTAAAATTTTGATTGGCATGAAAGGTGCTCTCTTTAACAACAGAACTAATAGAAATGATTCCAAACAACTTACTAACCTACCGGAGCCTTATGAAAAAATTATTCTTAGCTACAACTCTTTTGGCCTTAACAACGACATCGTTTGCAGCAACAACTGGAACGTTATTACTACAAGGAATAGTGGCTCAAAAAATAAGTTTAAGTGTTACTTCACAGGCGATCGCTTCAACTCTTGATCTTTCAACTTCACAAACTGACTTGGCAGTTGCCTCTGTAAATGAGCAATCAAACTCAAAATGTGGTTATAAAGTAACAATCTCTTCAGCGAACTTAAGCAAACTTAAAAGAGCAGACGGCGCTGACGTTCTTTCATACACCATGAAATATAATGGGTCTGCTGTCGCACTTACTTCAGCGGCCGGAACTACAATTACTAATTCATCTGCTTCTTCTGTGAACTTTAATAAGGGCGTATCGATTAGCTATACTGGTGTCGCCGCTGAATCAATGGTTGAAGGTACATATGCTGATACTGTAACTTTCACAATTGCTGCTAATTAATTTATATTACTAGTCTTTTATATGTCCGCTAAAGCTTGTCGGGTATTAACCCGATAAGCTTTCATGAGAAAAAGTTTGTTTTTCGTCTTCTTATTTTTAATCCAAAGTTTGAGCCTGGAGCTTAAAGCAGAATCGCGCGCAGTCCTTTTTCTTCGTGCTTATGTACCGGCCTCTATCAGCACCAAAGTCAATGAATCAAGATTAAGTGCCACTCAATCCTTATGGCTTATTTCAAGCCTGACAAACTCTCGTTATCCTAGTGAAAGTCAAAAAATTGAAGTTGAAGGATTAGATCAAGTCGGTATAGAAGCTCATATTAAAAAGGTTGTGGGAGTAGATCGTACCATTCAATATGAAGTTCTAATTAATCGCTTAAAATCTTCAATGCCTGTTAATAAACCAATATTTTTAAAAATATCCGCAAATTAGCTTTTCCCTCTATTCATTTATAGATAAGATTATCATGACTTTAACAAGGTAGTTTCAAGGAATGAAGCGGACACTCTTTTTATTTATCATCAGTTTTCTGAGCTTTCTTTTTAGTGCAAATTCTTACGCATTTAAATTTTCTCCGATGTCCTTATCGCTTGGGGTGAAGGGCCCTAATAGCAGCGCACTTTTTTTTTTAGAAAATGATTCCAATCAAGCTATTGCAGTTCAAGTAAGTTTAGCGAAGAGAGAGATGGATGTGAATGGGGTTGAGAGCAATCCTAAAATCTCAGATGAACTTACACTTTACCCCTCTCAGCTAATTATTCCGCCCAACGAAAAACGTTCAGTAAAAGTAGCGTGGTTTGGAAAAATATTACCGACGAAGGAATTAGCTTATCGCTTAATCGCCGAGCAACTCCCAATTGAATTGGAAAAAAGCAAGAATAAAAAAGCCAGCATTAAAGTATTGCTTCGTTATATTGCTGCTCTTTATGTGAAAGCAGAAGATTACAATTCAGTGATCTTGATAACGGAAGTAAAAAATAGTGATAAGAAAATTTCAATTCAAGTTGAAAACTCTGGCAAAAAACATCAAGTCTTAGCGAATCTTAATTTGAAATTTATTAATGAAAAGAATAAAAAAGAAATTCTTTTTAATGCCGATAACTTGAAGGGGATGAGTGGTGAAAATATTTTAGCGGAATCAAAACGTATTTTTGTTTTCCCAAAGTCTGGTAAATTTGCTGAGATTAATTCAGCTGATAAGGTAAAAATTAGTTTTGATAAAGATTAACCTGATTTTTCTTTTTTCTTCTTTTTATTTAATCATGGCCACATTGATAAATGTCCACGCTGAAACACCCGATGATCTTTTTAAAAAAGTTTTTGGGAAAAATCAGGAAATTAAAAAATTAGTTATTGATGCCACCTTAGGAGATTTTTATCTTGGCGAAATTGCAGTTTCTATGGTGGGCGAAAAAATTCAAACTTTATCAGGAGCTGATCTCAATAGTGTTTTGAAAGATAAAATTCGCAATGAAAAAATTCCTCTTTATACTTTTGGGGCTATCGATATTGAGCCAAAGAAGCTTCCTTTTAAGATTACCTATTTTCCAGCTGAATTAAGAGTTGCCCTGGAAGTTTCTCCCAACGACTTAAGGCCTCATGATGCTAATGTCTTTGATGAACTGATTCCGTACTACTCAAGAAAAGCCGTTGAACCGGCACCTTTTAGTTTTGGAACTAATTATAAACTTGAAGATGTACAAGTTAGAAATTTAGATCAACTGCATTCGTTTCAAGCTCAAACAGATTCATTTATGAATATCAAGGGCGTGGTAGTTGAAAATCAAATGAACTATCTTTCAACTCGCCCAAATAATCCATGGTATCGACAAAATTCTAAATTAACTTACGACCGTCCTAATCGTATGCAACGACTAGAGATGGGAGATATCAATTATCCGATTATTGGTTTTCAACAGTCTCGCCCTTTAGGTGGTGTTTCTTTCTATCGGGATTTTTCACTCAATCCCTATCGGGCAACCGGACCGACTTCATCTTTTGAATATGATGTGGAGACACGTTCGCTAGTGAGAACTTACGTAAATAACACTATTTTAAAAACGGAGTACATGAACCCCGGACGATATTCGGTGAAGGATATTCCGCTGAACAATGGTATTAATAAAATTATCATTGAACTCACTGACGATTTTGGAAAAAAGAAAATCCTGATTTTCAACGAAGCCGGCTCTCTTGATCTTTTAGCACCTGGATTAAATCGTTATTCATTGGCCGTAGGTTATCCCTCGACCGATAACGACACAATTAAAAAATATGACGAAAAAAATGGAGCCTTTTTAACGGGGTTTTATCAGCATGGATTTGGTAGGCGCTGGAGTGCTGGAGGTTATGCTCAAGGAAATAAAAATTTCACCTTACTTGGAACTAATAATATTTTAGCGACTAGCTATGGGAATTGGGCGTTTGATGCCGTCGGATCAAAAAATAAAAACAATACCGGTGAAGCCGCTCAGGTTACCTATCAACTCAATCTCTTTGGATCTTATTGGTATGATAGTCATACCTTAACTTCTAAAATTGAATACCGTTCACCTTGGTTTAATGAAGCGGGGGAGAATTTTGAAAATCGTTTTGACATTATTACAAGTATCTCTTACAGCGTTCCACTTTTTGAAAAATTTAATTTAGCCCTTGGTGGAAATTATCAGAACCCTCGGATTGGTAACGATGCCAAGTTAGGTTTTGATACCAGTTTAACTGCTAAAGTTTTTGAATCGAGTTCTCTCACTTTTTATTTGGCACGGAATCGCGATGAAAATAAATTGTGGTCTACTCAGCTTTATTTTTTCTTAAACATGACATTTGGTGACAGCTCGACTTTTGCCTCAGCTTTTTATGAAAAACAATCTCAAACCAAACGCTTAACAGTTATTCACGATAACGGAAAACAATTAAATAATTTAAAAATGTCAGCGAGCGTTGATAACAATATTAGTACACGTGATGGAACACTCGATTTGCAATACAATACGACTCTTGCTGATTTAGGTGCACGTGAAGAGGTGATCCATATTAAAGGTCGCCAAACTGGAACCAAAACATCTCTTAGATTTTTGAGTGCATTCGCCTTTGTTCATAATGGAACTGATGCAGGCTTTTCAATTTCACGACCTATCGCTAATAGTTATGTCCTTTTTAAGCCACAGGTTGGGTGGAAAGGCCAGCGCTTTGGAGTTCAATCAACTGGTGGCACTGACTCAAGCACAGGGCTGCTCGGTGAATCTTTGGTTTCAGGTCTTACTCCTTATCAATTCAGACGTTTGCAACTTGATCCTAGCCAGCTAGAGCCGGGGTATATTCTAGGGCAGGAGAGTTTTGTGGTTTATCCACATTACCGCAGTGGGCATTTATTTGTCGTGGGTAAATCGGGAATGTTGGTACTGAAGGGTATTATTGTTGATAAAGATAAAAAGCCTCAGCCACTTAAAGTTGGTTTTTGGACTTCAAAATCAGGAACAGTTACTCCTTTTTTTACAGGACGAGAAGGGGAGTTTTTTGTTGAGGGTGTTGAACCTACTGTTGGGAAAATTCAACTTGATGACGAGCAATTTGAGGCAAGAGAAATTAATTTAGAATCCAATAAAAAAGGATTGATCGATATTGGAAATATCGAGCTCCCTTACAAAGAGAGTCGCTTATGAAATGGACAAAGGTTTTCTTTTTATTTTTTATTACGATCACCATGTCCAGCGAAATGGTGATGGCCAATTGTGGTTATAGTTTAGATACACCTACACTTTCTTATCGTGTTTCGGATTATAATTCAACCTCGCAATCAACGGTCTCGATCACTCGCAATAAAGACAATGGCAATCCTTGTTCTCTTTTTTTTCTAGCTTTTACTAAGGGGGGGGCCGGAAGTTACAATCGCCGTGCAACCAATTTATCCAATGGAAATACCATCTATTATAATATTTATAAAAATAGTAATTCGACGGGGATTTTAAAGGAGTCCAGTGACATTTCATCACCTGATGAAACTTTTTTCGGAACAATAAATAAAGATCAAACTAATTATTATACCTACTACATGACCCTAGCTCCTTTTGGATCAATTCCTCCTGCTGCTGGAACTTATGTCGATAATATTCAAGTCCAAGCTTATGCTGGGACTTATACCAAAATAAATAGCGTTGAAGGTCATCGCGATATGAATATTTATATCGTTGTTTCAAAATTTACTTCTATTTCACTAGTTGATAGCGGGGGAACATATGATCCTGCCCAAACTTCAAAAACACTGGACTTCGGTGAGTTAACTACGGGGGAAGAGTTAGGTTTTGATGTGCGAGTAGCGAGCAATGCTGGATACCGCTTAAAAATTTCTTCGTCGAATAACGGTCACCTAAAACTAATAGGGGCAAGTGGATCGAAATCACAAATTGATTATAGCTTTTATTCAAATGGAACTCAGGTTGGACTTGGTAATTCATCTAGTTCTCCTGTCACCATTGCTTCAGGATCTGGAGTAACCCCGGCCCAAGGAGTTAAGGTTCCGATTCGGGTGGTGATTGGAACTGTCGATAACACCAAGGTTCCAGGAACCTATCAAGATTATATAACTCTCACCACCATTTCTACCGACTAAGTAATTTATTGATCTTTCCTCTTTTCTGAACGCTTTAAAATTGTAAAAATAAGGCGTTCAAGAAAAGAGGAAATTATGTCAAAAAAAGTCTGCCTAACAGGTATTAAGGCCACAGGGATGCCCCATTTGGGAAACTATATCGGAGCCATTAAACCGGCAATCGATATGGCTAACTCCGGCCTTTATGAAAGTTATTATTTCATTGCTGATTACCATTCATTAATTTCAATTCACGATCCTAAGCTTATGAGAAGCTATAGTTATGAAGTTGCAGCTGCCTGGCTAGCAATGGGTTTAGATCCAAGTAAAGTCACTCTTTACAAGCAAAGTGATATTCCTGAAATCTTAGAACTCCACTGGATTTCTTCGTGTTTTACGATCAAAGGACTTATGAATCGCGCCCATGCTTACAAAGCAGTAGTGCAGGACAATGAGGAACATGAGCGAGACCCTGATCACAGTGTGAATATTGGTTTGTATACTTACCCGGTTCTGATGGCAGCCGACATTATGATTTTGAATGCAGATGTCGTTCCAGTAGGGGCCGATCAACTTCAGCACATCGAAATCGCACGCGATATCGCGACTGCTTTTAATAATGCTTACGGAGTTAAACTCAAACTTCCAAAGGCCATTGTTCGCGAAGGGAATAAACTTTTAGCAGGACTCGATGGCCGTAAAATGAGCAAGAGCTACAGCAATCACATCCCGTTATTTTCAAGTGATAAAGATCTTAAAAAACTCATCAATCGAATCACTACTGATTCGAGCGGTCCCACAGAACCTAAAAAACCAGAAGAGTCTTTGATTTTTGATTTTTACAGTGAATTTGCAACGCCTGAGCAGACCGAGACACTTAGAGCTTGGTACCACAGAGGAATTGGCTGGGGAGAGGCTAAAATGGAGCTTCTGTCAGTCTTAAATAAGACCTTGGCAGAACCTCGAGAAATTTATGCTGAGCTGATAGCCAATACAACTAAGATTGATAGAATTTTAGAAGAGGGAGCTGCGAAAGTTAGACCCCAAGCTCAAGCATTAATAAAAGATTTGAAGCATACAATTGGCGTGAAATAAAATTTAGTCAGGAGACTTTATGAAAATACTAGGATGGTTGTTTTTACTTTCTTCAATTTCCCTTTGCGCTCAAGACGTGATTATCAGTCCTCCTCTTAGTATTGAGCCGGGAGCTGAAAGAGAAATGGTTCAGGACCACGCTCCGGTAGGCAGTCTTGTTCCGGCAAAAATTGATCCAGTAGATGGCCAGTTAAAACTTGGTGAACAAAAATCTGCTGAAAAATCTGAAGTCAAATCCGAAGCAAAATCCGAAGCAAAATCCGAAATCAAATTGGTAGAACCTACTAGATATTATCCATCACAAAAATATCTTCAATTCTCTTTTGGATATCTAAATTCAAAATGGGACAGAGTTGATTCTTCTCTCGATAACGGATCAACTTTGACTGATTTTAGAATCGTCTCGGACATGAATGAACACAATCAATTTGGGTTCGCTATCGAGATGATTCACGACACCACTCAAGAGGCCATTCCTGAAAATATTCGAATTCTTCAATACAAGCTTTTTATGGATTATCACCACACCATTTTCGCAGACAAACTCGATTGGATGGCGGGCCTTGCCCTCTCTATCGGGGACTATAGTATTCGCAAATTAAGCCTAAACGGCAATGGTGAGAAAGTTTATACCAAGCTTCAAAGTGGAACGATTTACGGATTAATCCCAAGTGCTGGTCTTAGATTTTATTTAGGTGGACGCAATAGCATCGATATTTCAGTTGAATACCATCAATATCTATCCAAACCTCAAAGCTATATTGGAGGATTTGCCTTCGTTCCACGCTTCAGTTTTGTCTTCTAATCTTTTTTACACATAGGGCTAGTCAGAACGCATCTTATGTCGTAGAAGGACCTACAAATAAAACGAATCTTTCCTCGTTTGTGCTTTTTTTGCGTTATAAATGTTGCGGTTTTCATTTAAAGCAAAGGTGCGAGGTGAAGATCCACATTCAACGGAGTAAAAAGTGACATTTCAAGAATTGCCACTACGTGAGTCATTGCTTAAAGCAATTACAGAAAGAGGTTACGTAGAACCTACAGAGATCCAACAACTAGCTATTCCAGCACTTGCAACTACAGACACAGATTTTGTAGGACAAGCTCAAACTGGAACTGGAAAAACAGCTGCATTCG
The DNA here is from genome assembly GCA_028710485.1 of Bacteriovorax sp. Lineage (GTDB taxonomy): Bacteria > Bdellovibrionota > Bacteriovoracia > Bacteriovoracales > Bacteriovoracaceae > Bacteriovorax. The sequence goes on from JAQTTZ010000014.1 coordinate 19,567, forward strand.
TTCTTCCATTGCTTCACAAGATTGATTCATCTTCTCGTGACGTTCAGGCGCTAATCCTGACACCTACAAGAGAACTTGCAAATCAAATCAATGACGAGATTAAAAAATTCTCGACTTATGAAAAAATCAAAACAATTCCTGTTTATGGCGGTGTTTCTCTAGAAGGCCAAGTACGTGGTCTTCGTCGTGATCGTCCTCAAATCGTAGTAGGAACTCCAGGACGTGTTCTGGATCTTATCGAACGCGGTGTTCTTATATTAGATCAAGCGAAATTCGCCGTATTAGACGAAGCAGATGAAATGCTTGATATGGGATTTATCGATGACGTTAAGTCGATTCTTTCTAACTTAGGTACATCTAAGAAAACTTGGATGTTCTCGGCAACCATGCCAGCTCAAATCCTAAACTTGATCAAAACTTATTTAAAAGATCCTTTGGTTGTTAAAGTTCAAAAGAAAACTTTGTCTAACGAATCAATTGAACAAAAACATTATGTCGTTCGTCACTCTCAAATGAGCGAAGCCGTTTGTAGAATTCTAGACTCTCTAGATGATTATTACGGAATGATTTTTTGTAGAACCAAGATCGATACAAAATCATTAGCAGACGAATTGAATGCTCGTGGATATCCATCAGATTCTATGCACGGGGATATGTCACAACAACAACGTGATATTACAATGAGAAACTTTAAGAACAAAAAAATAAACATGCTTGTATGTACTGACGTTGCCGCTCGCGGGATCGATGTAGATAACCTTACTCATGTTATTAACTTTGGACTTCCACAAGATATCGAATCTTATGTTCACCGTATTGGGAGAACAGGACGTGCTGGTCAGACAGGTGTAGCAATTACACTTGTTGAGCCAAGTGAGCGCTATAGACTTCGTATGGTAGAAAACAATACTAAAGCTCGTATTGTTCAAGCTATCCTTCCAACTCCAAAAGATTTGAAGCAAGTTCTTGTTCGTAAAGAACTTAAGAAGTTTGATTCTCTAATTGAAAAATTAGGCAGCTTAGAAACTGATGAAGTGTTTGCTGAAAAATTCGAATCAATGGATAAAGGTGATTTATTAAAAGTTATGTATAACCATTTGTTTCAATCTCAAATCACTCGTTACGATTCAGCTCCTTCACTTGAAGTTGCAGAGCAACGCCGTCCGGATAACAACCGTGGTGATAATCAAGGTCGTGATTCTCGTGGAAATTCAGCATCAGCAGCTGCTCCACGCGCAAATAACGGCAATATGCGCTTTTTCGTAAATATTGGAAAAGATCATGGCTTAACGCTTAAAACTCTTCTTGGTTCAATCGCTGGAATGGTTAATGTTGATGAAAGAATGATTCGCAATGTTGATATGAAAGAAACATTCTCTTTCTTAGAAGTTCCAGAAAACTTTGGTGACGCGCTATTGAAAGTTGCTGGGCCAACTATTAATGAACGCAATGTTCGTTTTGAGTTAACTAGATCAGCACCGATGAGCAGACCAGCTTATGGTGGTGGTGATCGCGATCGTCGTCCAAGTTTCCGTGGCCGTTCAGGTGGCGGTGGAAATAGTTCATCAGATCGTGGGCAGTCATCAGAAAGATCTTTTCGCGCTTAATAAAATCTCAGTATAATATCTTATAGATTTTTAAGAAAGGCACTCCTTTGGGAGTGCCTTTCTTATTTCCAGGATGGAATGTATGCATGCGAGAGGCAGGAGCCGAAGCAGACAACAATTGTAGGATAAAATATGACCAAGACACTTATCTTTACAGGCGGCGGCAGCGGTGGCCATGTTATGCCGGCCCTTACAGTTCTTAAAAAAGTAAACGCAAAAAACGAATTCGATATCCATTATATTGGTGGTATTAATAGTATTGAGCGCGAACTTGTTGCCGACTATCAACTGACATATCACCCGATTCATACGGGAAAACTTCGCCGCTATCTTTCAATTGAAAATTTTAAAGACACTTTAAAAGTTTTTATGGGGCTAATTGATGCCTTTAAAGTTTTATGGAAATTTAGCCGTCGTGAAACTCTAATTTTTTCAACGGGCGGTTTCGTTTGTGTTCCTGTTGTTATTGCAGCCAAGCTTCAATGCAAAAAAGTTTTTATTCATGAACAAACCAGTAGAGTTGGGCTCGCTAATAAGATCAGTTCAATATTTGCAGACAAAGTTTTTATAAGCTTTGAAGATTCATTTAAATATTTTGATGAGAAAAAAACTTTTTATTCAGGTTATCCTTTAAGAGAGGAGTGTTATACCGATACTATTAATCCTGTCGTGATCAACGGAAGACTTTTGAATGATGTAAGTCTTCCTATTCTCTTCGTTACAGGCGGTGGCAACGGCGCTCAATTAATTAATAAACTTATTCAACGAAATTTAGATGTTCTCACTTCTCGTTATGTGATCGTTCATCAAGTTGGAAAAGCATTTATAAATGAATATATAAACTATAAGCATCCAAATTATTTACCGGTTGCCTTTATCGGACCGGAGATGATTGATTTATTTAAATTGGCGACAGTAACTGTTTCTAGATCTGGAGCGGGAACAGTGTGTGAATTGATTGCGGTGGGGAAAAGATCAATCTATATACCGTTAAAAATCGCTCAAAAAAACGAGCAATTTTTTAATGCACTGGAAGCTCATAAAAAATTAGGTTCTATTATCATTGAAGAGAAAGAATTAACGGACGACTCTTTTCTGGTAGCCTTACACCAAATAGGTATGACGAATCCGATGAAAAAAATCCAAAAACAAAATGGATTAGATTATCTCGTTCGCGAAATTCAAAGATCGCTATGAGTAGCAATAAAATTTAAAACATCTATTCTTGAAACTACTCCCAGGACGTAGTTTTCTTTATTAATGATTGGCATCCATTTTAATTTCTGCTTATAAAAAATTACTAAAACTTCCTTGAGAGTTGTATCAGGATGGATAGAAGTGATATTTGTCTTGAAGATTATATGGTCTGATAATTGTCCAGAAGCGGCCTGAATGAGAAGATCATGTTCAGAAATAACTCCTATAATCTTATCTTGATAGTCGACTATGGGAGCTCCACTAATATGGTGGGTGCGAAATATTTCGATAGTGCTCTTAATAGAAAAATCAGATTTGAGCAAGAGCACGGGAGTGTCCATGTATTGTGAGACAGGAGTTTCACCAATGTTAGCCTGATGAACTTGATCTAAAATTTTCTTGTGATTACTATCACTCATTAGCCAATTCTTAGAATATAGCCGCGAGATTTAATCGTTTTAATATAACGAGAAAATGGCATCAATTTTTTTCTTAGATTAGACAGGTGAGTATCGATATTTTGGTTTTGAACATGAACGTTCGGCCAAAGAAGATTCGTAATATACTCGCGGCTGAAAACTTTATTTGGATTTTTAGCAAGTAAATGGATAAGTTTGAATTCAATTGGTGTTAATTGTATTTTTTCTTCTGCGATTTCCGCCATCTGCATATCACAGTAAAGCTTAAACCCTTCAAAAGATAAAATATTATCTGGAGAATTCGAAGCTGGTTTTAAAGTTATTTTATTCTTTATACGAGCAACGAGTTCACGTAGTGAAACTGGCTTTACAATAAAGTCATCTGCTCCAAGGTTGAGTCCCCTAATGATAGATTCCTCTGAAGGATCTCCACTAAGAAAAATAACAGGTAGATCAGGATGCGTGACTTTGAATTTTTGATAAAGTTCGAAACCATTTATTGTTGGCATATGTAAATCAAGAAGAATTAAATCGGTTTGAGTTTTACCAAGGAATCCTAAGAGATCGAGTGGATTTTGAATAAGCTCTAAGTTAAATGTTGGTGATAAAAGTTCATTATAACTTTTTAGATTGTCTCTAACATCATCAACAATCGTAATGTGCATTTTCCGCTCCATAAATCAAATTTCCCTTAAGGTTGTTTATATATGAAGTATAAACCTAAACTCTGTAATCAATTAGGGAATACACCTAAAAAACTAAGATCTTGAGTTTATAACTACAACTTCTTGATTTTTAACTTTTTAAAAGGGTATGAAAAGGGGCGAAGGGCCAAGGATTTATGAAGAAAAGAGCGCCCTTAAGGTTAAGGGCGCGAAATCTTTGAGTTTATTTACAATCCGAGTAGTCCATTACGAAGGTTTTCATCACGTGGATTAGTAAACCAAATATTCAATAGGGCACGAGAAAACTCAGCCCCAGCGATTTTTTCGGCCTGTTTCCCTTTAACGTTTAGAGAAACACCATCATTTGTGAAAGTGATAATGATTAAATCATTTTTCACGACATCAACGATATTTGAATTAAATTTATCCAAAAGAGCTTTGAAGCTCGCATGGTTTTTATTAGCAGCTTCCATTCCTTCAGTAAAAGCATCACGCAATTTTTTAGCATCAACGTCGCGAACAAAGTGCATAACAATTTGTTTTGGAGCAGTTGTTGTTAAAAAAGTTGCAGGGTCTTTTGTCTTTTGTTCAAGATAAAGAGCACCATAATAAACTTTTATCTTTAGGATTGTAGCTTTTCTTATTCCAATTCCATTGAGAATAAGTTCTTTCCCTTCAACGTTTACCTTATCAGCGAATGTTACACTGTCTAGGGTTGCAGCCGTCAGATTGAAAGAGACTGCTAGTAAAATTAATCCAATAATTTTTCTCATCATTATCCTTTTCTGATTACCGAACGTTTGTTTCCTATAAGCTCTTTTTTTCTGATACGGATTGATTGAGGAGTAATTTCTACCCATTCATCATTATCGATCCAGTCCAGTGCCCATTCTAATGTTCTGTTTACGATTGGAGGTAGGATTGGGTTTTCATCTTTACCTGCAGTTCTTACAGAAGTTAAATGTTTTTCACGAACACAGTTAAGAACAAGATCGTTTGGACGAGTTGCTTCTCCAATAACCATTCCTTCGTAAGTCATTTCACCTGGCTTAACGAATTGTTTACCACTCGATAAAAGGTTGAATAGTGCATATGGAGTCATTTTTCCAGCTCTGTCAGAAACAAGAGCTCCATTTTGTCTTCCTAGCATATCTCCAGTATATGGACGGTATCCCATAAATTCAGATGACATTAATCCAGCACCGCGAGTATCAGTTAAGAAAATCCCGCGGTAACCAATTAATCCACGTGATGGAATAACGAAAACCATACGAGTTCTATCTTCACCAAGCGGCATCATGTTTTCCATGATTCCTTTTCTGATTGATAGTCTTTCAGTGATTGCTCCAGTTGCTTCGTTTGGAATATCAAGAACTACTTTTTCGAATGGCTCTAACTTAGTTCCATCTTCAGCAATTTGGAAAAGAACTTGAGGACGACCAACCATTAACTCAAATCCTTTACGGCGAAGTTGTTCGAAAACGATTGCGAGTTGAAGTTCTCCACGTCCTTTTAGTAAGAATACCTTTGGATCGTCAGTTGGTTCATACTGAAGAGCAACGTTAGTTTTAATTGAGTCTTGTAAAAATTCTTCAAGTTTTCTAGAAGTTAAGTATTCACCTTCTTGGCCAGACATTGGGCTTGTAGAAACTGAAACTTGAACCCCAACTGTTGGTGGTTCAACTGTAATACGAGGAAGTGGTTCAATTTTTGTTGTAGTAACAATGGTGTCACCGATTTTTGCATTGTCGATCCCTGCAACAATAACAATTTCTCCAGCGTCAGCTGATTCTACTTCTGAAATTTTTAAAGCAGAAAATTCCTGGATAGCAGAAATTTTATAAGTTTTGTTTTTTGCATCTGCATCGCAAAGAGTGTAGTTACCACCTTTTTTGATTGATCCCCTTTGAATACGACCAATAGCTAGAGGTCCTAGGTATGGTGAGTAAGAAAGGTTTGTAACAAGAAGTTGAAGTTCTGGACCTTCAGAAACTCTTGGTTGTGGGAAAAAATCCGAAACCATCAAATCAAGAATTGGATTGATGTCTGTTCTAACAACTTTTGGATCGTGTGTTGCCCAACCAGCGCGAGCTGATGAGTAAATAATTGGAATATCTAAATCGAAGTCTTCGATATTTAACATTGAAGCCAATTCTAAGAAGAGTTCTTCGATATCGTGTTTAACTTCTTCAATACGCTCATCTGGTCTATCAATTTTATTGATAACGACTGCGATTTTTAATCTTTGTTCCATTGCTTTTGTAAGAACGAAACGAGTTTGAGGAAGAGGTCCTTCAGAAGCATCAACTAAAAGAAGAATACCATCTACCATCATTAGAGATCTTTCAACTTCACCACCGAAGTCAGCATGGCCAGGAGTATCTAGAAGATTAATTTTTGTATCTTTCCAAACGAATGCACAGTTTTTTGCAGTAATTGTGATTCCGCGTTCTTTTTCAATTTCACCAGAGTCCATTACCCTGTCAGTCATTTGTTCGCGCTCATCAAATGTTCCTGATTGTCTTAAGAGACAGTCTACAAGTGTCGTTTTTCCATGGTCGACGTGAGCTACGACGGCAATGTTTTTTAATTTAGAATAATTCTTAGACATGCGGGCTAATCCTTGGTTGGGCACTTTCTGCGCTAGAAAAATATATAATGAATTTCGGGAGAGAATAGCATAAGATGGCCCTTTAAGCGAGATAACAATGATCCAAGCAAAAAATTTATCCAAACATTTCGGTGGGCAGGAGCTCTTTGACCGTGTCAGTTTTCAGTTAGGAAGCCGCGAAAGAGTGGGCCTTGTTGGACGCAATGGCTCGGGAAAATCTACCCTTTTTAAGCTAATTCTCGGAGAGTTATCAGTTGATTCTGGAGAAATTACTATTCCAAAAGGTTATAGACTCGGCGCTCTGGAGCAGCATATTCATTTCACTAAGCCTACGGTTTTAGAAGAGTGCATCCAGGTACTCGATCCTGACGATTTTTTAGAGCACGAAGCAGAAAAAATACTTTTTGGTTTAGGCTTTTCTGATGAAGACATGCAAAAAGACCCGAAGAGTTTTTCGGGCGGTTATCAAATCAGAATCAATCTCACTAAAGTATTATTGCAAGCTCCAAGTCTTTTGCTTTTAGATGAGCCTACCAACTATCTCGATATCGTTTCGATGAGATGGTTGAAGTCATTTCTTAAAAATTTTCCCGGTGAAATTATGCTAATCACCCATGATCGAGAATTTATGGACGATGTTGTAACCCACACGATGGGACTTCACCGCCAGCAATTAAAAAAAATCAAAGGTGACACTTCCAAATTTTATGAACAGATTCTTCAAGATGAAGAGATGTATGAAAAGACTCGCGAAAATTTAGATAAGAAAAGAAAAGAGATGGAGGCTTTTGTCGAAAGATTTAAGGCCAAGGCTTCAAAAGCCGCTCAAGCACAGTCAAGAATGAAGGCTCTGCAGAAAATGAGCACTATGGACAAGTTGAGTGATGTCGATATTTTAGGATTTCGTTTTCGTTTTATTGAATGCCCAGGGAAGCAGATTGCCGAAATAAAGCATCTTTCATTTTCTTATGACGGCGACAAAGAAAATGCCCTTTTTCACAATTTAAGTTTTCCTATTAACCGTGAAGACCGCATCGGAATTATCGGGAAAAACGGAAAAGGAAAATCAACTTTACTCAATGTTATCGGCGGAATGTTCGATCCCGTCCTTGGGAAAGTAAGCTTTCACCCATCGGCCCAAGTTGGTCACTTTGGTCAGACCAATATTAATCGCCTCAATATGGAAAATACCATTGTTGAAGAAATTCAAGAAGAGAATTCCAACTTGAGTATTTCGGGGGTGAGAAATATTTGTGGAACGATGATGTTTGAAGGCGATCTCGCCAAGAAAAAAATTAAAGTTCTATCTGGTGGTGAGCGCGCACGCGTTCTGCTCGGCAAAATATTAGCAAAACCGGCCAATCTTTTATTATTAGATGAACCTACCAACCATTTGGATATGGAATCAATCGAATCTCTCACTGAGGAGATTGGAAGTTTTCCAGGGGCCGTCGTGATTGTCACTCACAGCGAGATCATGCTGCGCAATCTGGCGACAAAGTTAATTATTTTTCACAACGGAAATGCAGAGCTTTTCAATGGAACCTATGACGAGTTTCTTGAGAAAATTGGGTGGGAGAGCGAAGAAAACAAGCCCAATAAAACAGGTAAACGCAAGCTTACTGAAAAAGAAATTAAACAACGCCGTGCTGAGATCGCCGTTGAGCGTGCAAAGATTTGTAAACCAATGAAGGAAGAGATTGAAATTTCTGAAAATGAAATTACAAAGAACGAAAATCTACTTCTGCGGATCAATGCCGAGCTCGAAAAAGCGGCCATAAGTCAAGATAGTGCCAAGTTAAATGACTACACTCATGCTGTAGGTAAACTTAATCAATTGATTGAGAACTTATTTGAAAAATTAACTAATGCGAATGAGAGTTTAGATTTTATTAATAAAAAATATGATCAAGAATTGGAGCAATTATGATTTTAAGATTAGTTATTTTGGCCTTGTTGTCTCAAATTACTTTTGCTGAAGAAACTGTTAAAGCTCCTGTTCCTGCTGCCACGGCGGCAGAATGCCATGGAGACTTTAAAATGATCGTCACTGGATTAGACAGTGATGAAGGACAAATTAAATTTGATCTCGATAATGCAGCTGATACCTTCAAGCCTAAAGAAAATGGGAAACCTGCTTTTACTAAAGGTCGATCACCAATAAAAGACAAACGGGTGGAATACACTTTTAAAGATATTCCCTGTGGTGAATATGCAGTCAAGTTGTATCACGATGCCAATATGAATCAGACACTGGATAAGAATTTTATAGGTGTTCCAAAAGAGCAGTATGGATTCTCTAATTGCAAGGGGTGCATGCTTCCCCCTAATTGGAAGAAGGCCAAGTTCACGTTTGATAAAGAACATCCAACAATTACGATTGAACTTTAAAATTAGAGCTTTAAACCCACGTTAAAATGTATATGGGATGACTTGTCCTGAATATTATACCCATACTCAACATTGATTCCTGGAATGCTTATCTTCTTTAAGTAATAACGAAATCCAGTCCCAATAGTATTTTCATTAAGGTGTACTCCTCCGTAAATGGGATTGATTAAAACGGTGCGGGTATTTTCAAAAAAAGCGACCGCGTATAAGCGATCCCAAACATGGTGTTGATACTGAAACATGGTGGCCGCATATCTTTGCATATGAATTGATTCACCATCGTATCCTCTGAAACCTTCGTGGGCCCCTTCTGAGAAATTATAAAAAAATGTTTTTGCAGAAGCGAGACCCAGGTTTTCAGAGAAGTTAACGAAATGCTGATCAAATATTGGATAAGTAGAAATGAATTCAGCTTTGCCATGAAAAAAAGTATCTCCTCCATTTTTTGGGCGAAGAGCATAGGCATTTGCTGTTATGTAATACCCTTTAAAAAGAGTGTCTAGTTGCTCATAAAATTTAATATTAAAACGCGAACGCAATCCTCCACCTTCAAACTTTTGCTCAATATTGGAGTTGCTTTGGACAATATCTTTCTTGAAGAAAATAGGTCCTGTTTTAAAAACCATATTCTTGTAGAAAAAATTTGGAGTGACCTCAAAAGCAGTCGTGCGAGATTCAAATTGCGTTTGAATGACTTTGTGGCGGTAAAAACGGGAGAGAGTATTTAAGCGAACAACTAGAGCTGAAATACCAAGATTAGGTGAGAAGAAATTTTCAGAGTTATAAAGTAAAAGATAATTTATTCCAGAATTCGTCCAGGCAACTGCTGGAACTAATGTTTCCAGACGGCCCATGAAATTGTTTTCAAACAGTCCAACCCCTCGCATATGGTAGTCGCCCGACTGAGAAATGAGAGGCACCGGAATGATCGACCACTTATCCTCTATATCAATTTTTAAAATTCCATTTTCAAGTTTGAATGACTTTAAAATATACTGAGCGTTTTGAGAGACGCGAATTCTCAAGTCTTCGAGTTCTAGAGGAGTAAGATCGTCGCCTATTTGAACGTTCACTCTTCGCAGCAAAGCCCATGGTTTGGTCTTCGTTTGGCCAGTAACTTGAATATCTTTAATGACTTCTGCTTTTAGCTGAGCAATAAATAAAATACTTATCCAAATAATTAAAAAGACAGCTTTCATACAGGGGGCCTCTCGTCGATATTTTTACTTTCTTTTTACAAGGAATAATTGCCAATGTCATGAAACATTTGACTAAGAAATAGACTCATAGAAGTTGAATTCTCTAATGGGCAATGCTATTTTGATTCCCTAAACATTCCAGGAATAACGCCATGCTAAATGATAATTTTTATTACTCGTTCTCGAGTGATGCTCAAAATGAAATCTATGACTATATAAAAGCTCTTCATATTTATAGCAGACCAGAAGAGGCAAAAGTTTTAGATACTGATGACTGTCCGACTTTTAAACGTGAAGTGGAAGAAGTCAGAAATGAACTTGAAAATGGAAAGCGCATTGTTATTGTAAAACCATTTATTGATATTCATAATAAATATACAATTTTAGAACAAAGAACGATCAACTGGTTAATAGGAAATGTATTAGGCGAAACGCTTGTTCAAAATGAAGCGGGCGATAGAGCGATTTTAGTCTATGACCGCGACAGAACAAACTCCATGACAAAGGGCGCTCGCTACCATCAAACACGCGAAGGTGGAACAATCCATACTGATAATGTGAATGTTCCTTTTAAATGGGAATATCTGTTACTCGCTTGTATTGCTCCGGCCATGGCAGGTGGAGAAAATATTTTGGTTAATGCTTTAAATGTTCTTAAAATATTAAAAGAAAAATACCCTGATGTTTTAGCAATCCTTGAAAATAATTTCTTATGGGAGCAACGTGGAGTGGCCGATGCTACTTATGAAGCACCAATCATTTCTTATAATCAAAAAGGCGAACCAGAATTCCGTCACCTTCGTCCGTATATGGAATCAGCCCATAATAAATTAGATCGTCCTTTAACAGATGAACAAATGTATGCACTGGATACTCTCGATGCCATTTTAGAGCATTCAGATAATCAATACCGCCATACTTTTATGGCCGGTGAAATACTTCTTACCTACGACGCTCAAGTTCTTCATGGCCGCACTAGTTTTTCAGACTCCTTCAATGCAGTCGTCATCCACGATTGGGTTAAAGATCATCACAAGCCGTTGAAGAGAACGATGGACCGCCTTTGGGCCAAAAAGAGATAAATAGCAAAGATAAAAAAAGATAAAGAAAGGAAGCCTATGTCACAATTAACAGCACTTATTTTAGCCGCAGGGTATGGCTCTCGTATATCGGACGTTACCACTGACCCGAAAAGCTTACTGAAAATCAATGAGAAATCATTAATGGACTGGCATTTCGAAGCGTTGAAAGAAGTAGGGATTAGAAATGTTATCGTCGTTACAGGTTACAAACGCGATGTGCTTGAAGCTTATCTTGCAAAATTTAAATTGGATTTCGATATTCATTTTGCCATCAATGATGATTACCGTGTAAAAGGAAATACATATTCTTTTTATTACGGCCTTGAAAAAACTCACGGTGATTTTTTATTGTTTGATGCTGACCTTATATACGACACTAAAATTTTAAAAGAATTTGTTAATGATAAAAACTCTAACCAAATCCTAGTCGGGGAGAGTTCAATCGATGATATCGAATCCGCTAAGGCCATGATTGATAAAGATGGGTTTGTCCGCATGACAATAGACAAACGAGCTGTCTCTGAAGAAGAGCGCACAAACTTTTCGTTTGCAGGAGAAGCTATTGGTATTTTGAAATTCTCGAAGGCATACAGAGACGATATGTACCAGGCTTGCAAAAGTTTTCTAGCAGAAGAAAAAAATATTTCAAAAAACTGGGAACATGTCATGAATGAGTTTTTACTTAATCACGACATGAGCATGCACCTTGCAGTCAGTGACCGCTGGGTAGAGATTGATAATAAAGAAGACTTGGAAAAAGCTAAAAGATTGTTTGAATGAATTGGTTACAAGAATACAAAATGTCCCTTAAAAACCTTCACGCAGAAGAGCCGCTTGACGTCTATTTTTATAGACCGTTAGCATTTTTACTTGTGAAGACATTTTATTCATTACCCATTACTCCTAATCATTACTCTCTCGCTGCCTTGCTGGCCGGAATAGCGGCAGGATATAATTTCTTACAAGGAACTTCTCTGGGGTTTAAATGGGGAGCCTTCTACTTTTTACTTTCTGCTATTTTTGATTGTTGCGATGGCATGGTTGCCAGACTCAAGAAAAATGGAACAGAGTTTGGTCGTTTAATTGACGGGGTGGTTGATTATGCAGTCAATGTTATAATTTATGTGACCCTAGCTCTAGGATTAAAAAAACAATACTCACCAGATTTATTTCAGCCTTGGCTTTTAGTTGTGGTGGCCGGAGTTTCAAAAGCGATCCACTCTATTTCATATGATCATTATCTCACCGAGTATTTGTCATACGAAAAAGGTGACGGCGGTTTTGTGGTTCGAGAAATAGAAGATCTAAGAAATAGACTTGATCAGAGCGAAAAATCAAATGCTCCATTTATTCGTCGCTTGGCCTTGAAACTTTATTTAGTTTATTCCAGTCTTCAGGCCGGGAATCAAGAACGCACTTTAGTTTTCAATCCAAGAATATATTGTGAGAGAAATCTTCGCGCACTTAAAATGTGGTCATTTATTGGTCCTTCGGTTCATATTTCAGTTTTAATTATCACTTGTATATTAAATGAGCCTTACCTTCTGTTCTTCTATACGGTTGGCTTTGGTAATTTGTGGTTGATGATGATGTTTATTTATCAATTTAAAATTAACCAAGAACTGTCTGAGGAAAGAGCAGCATGATTATCGCATTGCTCATTGGTTTAATCACAGGCTTTCTCATCTGCATTCCGGTCGGCCCGATTAATGTATGGGTTGTGAATACTTTGATCAAACATGATTTTAAATCTGCCTTCGCCATCGCCGTAGGTGGGTCTTTAATGGATTTTATTTACTTCATGGTTATCTTAAGCGGTCTTTCATTATTTCATTTTTCTCCAAGGACAATTCTGATTTTAAAAATTGTCGGAGTGGTCTTTTTACTGGTGTTTGGTCTTAACGAATTATTAGTAAAAAAACAAAATTTCGCCCTAGATAAAGATTTAGAAAAAAAAGAGCCGACAGCATTCGGCTTTTTTCTATTGGGTGTAGCAATTTATTCTTCTAACCCAACTCTTGTTGCAACGATGTCGGGCTTGGCAGCAATCATTAAATCGTGGAATCTTTTTTTAAACGATTTCATGAGTTATTTCGCGCTCTCATTAGGGCTAGCTTTGGGTTCTGCTTCTTGGTTCTACTTACTCTTAAGAATTGTTATGAAATATCAAAATAAAATCCCTGAAAGATTTTTTATTAATTTTAGTCGTGCTTGTGGCGCCCTAATTGTCCTCTTTGGTCTATATATGGCATTTAATGTTTATAAGGAAAACTTTGTATGAAAAAACCAATTATCAGAAAAACAACTCAACTAAGAAATATGTTGAATTCAAGTGAACTAGAATTTTTAATGGAAGCTCATAACGGCATGTCTGCGAAAATTGCTGAAGAAGCAGGTTTCAAGGGTATCTGGGGTTCTGGACTTTCTATTTCTGCGGCCCTTGGAGTTCGCGATAATAACGAAGCGTCTTGGACTCAAGTTTTAGAAGTTGTAGAATTTATGAGTGATGCGACTACTATTCCTATCCTTCTTGATGGTGATACTGGTTACGGTAACTTTAATAATATGAGAAGACTTGTAACAAAGCTTGAGCAACGTGGAGTTGCCGGTGTTTGCATCGAAGATAAAGTTTTTCCTAAAACAAATTCGTTCCTTCGCACAGAGGCGCAGCCGCTAGCTGATATGGATGAATTTTGTGGAAAAATTAAAGCAGGTCAGGATACTAAGCTAGATTCCGACTTCAATATCATCGCGCGCGTTGAAGCTTTGATTGCTGGATGGGGAATGGGAGAGGCACTAAAAAGAGCTGATGCTTACCGTCTGGCCGGAGCAAACGGAATTCTTATGCACTCAAAAATTTCTAAGCCGGATGAAATCCTGGCTTTCATGAAAGAATGGGGAGAAAGAAGCAAATCGTGTCCGATCGTTATAGTTCCAACAAAATATTATGCAACTCCGACAAATGCTTTTAGAGAAGCGAATATCTCTGTTTGTATCTGGGCCAACCACCAAATGAGAATGGCGGTAACGGCAATGCAAAATGTAACAAAGACTATCTTTGAAGAGCAATCTTTAATGAATGTGGAAGATAAGATTGTTTCGGTTGCAGAACTTTTCCGCCTTCAAAATGATAAAGAGCTTGAAGCTGCAGAAAAACTTTATTTATCAGTGGCCGATGCTGATAAACCAAGAGCGATTTTCTTAGCTGCTTCAAGAGGAGCTGAGCTTAAAGAATTAACTGAAGACAAACCCAAAGTTCTAATCGATATCAATGGGAAGCCGTTAATTGAGCAATCAATTAATAACTTCTACGAACACAATATCAAAGATATCTCAATCGTTCGTGGATATAAAAAAGAAGCATTCAAACTTCAAAACATTAAATATTTTGATAATGATAATTTCGAAACGACAAGCGAGCTTTCTTCGCTTTTCTTAGCGAAAAAAGAAATTGTTGATCATACAGTTATTTCTTACGGGGATATCCTTTATAGAAAGTATATCTTGTCTCGTTTGCTAGAAGAAAAAGGCGACATCACAATTGTAGTTGATGCAACAATCGGTGATCGCGCTCCAAGTTATGTTGGAGACTTTGTACTTTGTTCACGGCCTCATCGTAATGTTTTCAATGAAGCACCAGCTGAGTTGAAAGGGGTTAGATTTGGGCAAGCGGGGGATAACAAAGAAGTTCAAGGTGAATGGATTGGATTGATTAAAACAAATAAAGTTGGCTCTGAAGTACTTTCTAAAACATTAGAAGAACTATCAACTACGAGTGAATTTAGTAAACTTAAGCTTCCAGATCTTATGAATAAACTTCTAGAGAAAAAAGTCAGAATTAATGTAATGTATATTGATGGCCATTGGCTAGATATAGACAATTATGCCGACGTTTCACGCGGTCAGAAATTTTAATTTAAAAGAGGAACCTATGATATCAGCAGACAAGTTTTTAATACCAGCTCGAGAGTTGGGATTTAATTTTTTTACAGGAACACCTTGTTCTTATTTAAAACCATTTATTAATTACGTTATAGACACAGATGGTTTTGATTTTATTGATAGTGTAAATGAAGGTGAAGCTGTGGCCATCGCAGCAGGAGCTACCGTAGCAGGAAAGCGCGCTGTCGTTATGTTTCAAAACTCAGGTTTGGGAAATGCAGTTAATCCTCTTACTTCTCTAACTTATACTTTTAACTTACCGGTAATGGTGATTACAACTTTAAGAGGAGAGCCAGGTGGGGCCCACGATGAACCACAGCATGAGTTGATGGGACAAATCACCACTGACCTGCTTGAGGCCATGAAATTGAAATGGGCTTTTTTTCCCAACATTGAATCAGATATTATGCCTGCTTTAAAATTGGCCGATGATTATATGAAATCGACTAATCAGCCATTTGTATTTGTGATGAGAAAAGATGATATCGCTGAATACAAATTACAAAAGAAACCTGCAATTTCACAAAAATCTTTTTCAGTAAATCATGCCGATTTATTTGAGCTTGACTATAAAGAGCGCACAACAAGAACTCCTGTTCTTGAAGTGATTCAAAAAGAACTAGGAACAGAAGTGGCCGTGATTGCAACCACTGGAAAAACTGGACGTGAACTCTACGAAGTTGGCGATCTTCATAATCAATTTTATATGGTTGGTTCAATGGGATGCGCTTTAGCTTTTGGTCTTGGAATCGCTCTTACAAAACCAAATTTAAAAGTGGTCGTTATTGATGGCGATGGTGCTCTTTTAATGAGAACCGGAACAATGGCAACAGTTGGTGCTTACCGTCCGAAAAATTTAGTTCATATTTTAATTGATAATGAAGCTCATGATTCAACTGGTGGGCAAGGGACTGTGACTGGTGGAGTTTCCTTTGGCGCAATAGCCCGTGGGTTTGGATATGAGCAAGTTTACTCAACTGATAAGCTAGACGCTTTCAAAAATATACTTAATGAAGTGAAAAATACAAAAGCTTCAACTTTTATTCATTTGAAAACACAGAAAGGTTCTCCTGAAAAACTCGGAAGACCAAAGGTTACGCCGGCAGAAGTTAGTGTCCGTTTTGCGGAATTTGTTCAGTCTAAATAATAATTACAATTGGCAGGAGAAATCCTGCCTTTCTTATTCCAATACCTGTCTAAATTAATTCCAAAAATAATCCAAGGGAAAACAATCAAAGAGAAACAAGCAAAGAGAAACTAGTCTATTTTTTAGACTGTTGATTGCCATTTTATTGAGCTAGAATTAGATCAAGATATTACTATACAGGAATGAATTTCTAGGAGAAATCATGTTTACTCATTTTGCTTTATTGGCGAGTCTTTTCGCTGTCACCAGCTCTTATGGGGCCTCGAGTGAGATACCATTAAAGAGAGAATTTCCGCTCAATAATAAAATCAATCCATGTGAAAATCTTTATGAACATGCTTGTTCAAAAACAATTGAAAGTTTTCAATTGCGCGCTGACCGCAGAAGACACTCTTTTGCTTTTAGTGATTCGGCCGAACGTATTTTGGAATTTAAAAAGAATTATATTAAAGAGCTGACTTCCAAAGAAGCGGATTCGCCGGTTTCAGGTCAAATTAAAAACTTTTATATTTCTTGCATGAATAAAGAGGCAAGAGCAAAAGAAGAAAGTAGTGAAATCCAAAAAATGATGGAAGATCAGAAAAAAATTACCAATAAAAAAGACTGGCTAAAATCGCAGGCAGAAAAAATTCATAGCGGTAAAAGTGGATTTATTGGTTACTCCGCGACTGATAATTTTGATGATGCCAGAAAGTCGGATTTAATGTTGAGTCCAGGGTATTCTTTATTGCCTGAAAAAAGTTATGCTAAAAATGAAGAACTAATTAAGGCGCTTGAAGTGCTTGTTACTGATTATTTCAACACGATTGGTGCGGATCGCCCAACTGATCGAGCAAAGACAGTTCTTAAATATGAAATTGATCAGCAAAACAATCGCTTCTATCCAGTTGAAGCTCGCATTGCTTATTCTCAACGAAGATTCGTTACTAAAAAAGAATTGATTAAAAAATATCCTGATCTTCAGCTGAAAGTTTTTCTCAATCAAATTCCCGACACAACTCTTGTTCGCAATATGAATCCAAAAACAATTCCTTTCCTCAATAAAATTGCCAAAGATTATTCTCTTGATGAACTAAAGACGCTGGAAATGTTTTATGAATTTAAATCGAAGTTAGACCAAGGGTATCCAAAGTTTTACGACGAAGCTTTTGTTTTTGCTAATAAGTTTCTTGGTGGAAAAAATAAAAGATCTGAGTTAGATGAAGAGTGTACAACGCTCGCGATGCATCGATTCGGAGCTGAGTTTGACTACCTCGTATTGCCTAAAATGTTTCCGAACTTTTCTTCAGAAAAAGTAGCGGACTTAGTTGGTAAAATTAAAAGCAGCATCCTGACTTCTTTATCTAAAAATACCTGGCTAACTCCTCCTGCTAAAAAAGAGGCCGAGAGAAAAATATCAACTGCTTTTATGCGTTTAGTTTCACCTCAAAAATTTGAAGACTGGAAATTTCTTCCAATTGCCGAATATGGAAAGGACACTTATCTGGCCAATATTGAAAAACGCAATGAGATTTCTGAAAACCGAGAATTTAAGTTTTTTAGAGAACTTAAAGATATCCGTTCTTGGGAAGGAGTTGAGCCATTAGAAGTTAATGCTTTTTATCAGTCTTCATATAATCAATTCACAATGCTTCAGGGGATTTTACAATACCCATTCTATGATCAAAAGAGCTCTGAGATTGAAAACCTTGCGGGCGTTGGAATGGTCGTGGGCCATGAGCTCGGCCATGCCATTGATGACCAAGGCTCAAAGTATGATGCCGATGGAAAGCTTAGAGATTGGATGACGGCCAAAGATCTTAAAAAGTTTAAAGAATTAACAAAGTCTTTAATTGATCAATACTCAAAAGCAGGAATGAATGGCGCGTATACACTTGGTGAAAACATTGGTGACCTCGTGGGTTTAACAGCTGCTTACGATGCTTCTTTTTCACCGGCAAATACTGCGTCTGAAGCAGATTTAAAAACACAAAAGAAAAATTTCTTTTTAAACTATGCTCGTTCTTGGTGTGAGGTTCAGCTCCCTGGAGTTAGAGATTTGCGTCTCAAGTCTGATCCGCATTCACTTGGAGTGGCCAGAGTTAATGAAGTGGTAAAACACTTTGCTGGTTTCAAAGAAGCATTCAATTGTCTTGACTCTGATCCAATGGTCTTATCCGCTGAGCAAAGAGTTCATATCTGGTAGTCGCTAATAGTTGCAACAAATGATGAGGTTTTTATGAAACAAGTTAAACGAAATATTCTTCTTAATCCAGGGCCAGCTACGACAACTGATACCGTGAAAAATGCAATGGTTGTTTCTGATATTTGTCCGCGTGAATTAGAGTTTGGTGAACTTACTCTTTCAGTTCGCAATGATTTGATAAAGGCTGCCTACGGAGAAAAAAATCATACCTGTGTAATGCTTACTTCTTCGGGAACTGGTGGAGTTGAAGCATGTTTAACATCAGTTATTCCTCATGATAAAAAAGTTTTGATTTTAAATAATGGCGCTTACGGCGAAAGAATGCAAAAAATTTGTGATGCTTACAGCGTTGGACACGTGGACTATAATCAAGAGTGGGGATTTCCGCTGGACTTAAACGCTGTCGAAAAACTTCTTCAAGAACACCTTGGAGAAATTTCTCATTTGGCCTTTATTCACCATGAAACAACAGTGGGAATCCTAAATCCACTTACTGAAATTTCAGCTCTTTCTCAAAAATATAAAGTAGAGACAATCGTCGATGCTATGTCGTCTTTTGCTGGAATGATGATCGATGTAGAAAAAGATAATATTCATTATCTCGTATCTTCATCTAATAAATGTATTCAGGGAATGGCCGGGATAAGTTTTGTCATAGCTAATACCAAGTCTCTTCTTAAAACCGGAGAAATCAAGGCCCGCAATTTTTATTTCAATCTACTTGAGAATCATCTTTATCTAGAGAGAAATAAGCAATTCCTTTTTACTCCTCCAGTGCAAACACTTTATGCTTTAAGACAAGCCGTGACTGAGTACTTCGAAGAAGGTCCAAAGAATCGATTTGCTCGTTACGCTTCAATGTATGAAATCATGAAGAAAAAAGTTCGCGAATTAGGGTTTGAATTTTTAATTGAAGAAAAATATCACGCAAAATTATTAACGGCCATTATGGACCCAAAATCTCCAGACTACTCGTTCAATGAAATGCACGATTATTTATTCGAGCGCGGATTTACAATTTACCCAGGTAAGGTTGGAAATAAAAATACTTTTAGACTTTCTAATATTGGAGCTATTTATCCAAAAGATATAGAAGATTTTCTAAAAGTTTTTGAAGAGTATCTTCGCATCAAAAAAATTATCTAAGATGCGCAATAGAGAATTAGCAAAGACCATCAATCAGAAATTAATCGAAGTTTCTGATGTTTTTGGGCAATTTCAGCAGAAGACCGGGCTTCTTTGTCCTGCAGGCTGTGGAAGATGCTGCTTTAATGCCGATATTTCTTGCTCGCCTTACGAGCTTTTGCCTATGGCCTTTCACTTGATTGACACTGGAAGAGCGGAAGAAGTTTTAGAGAAAGCTAGATTACATGAAGGGAAGGGGTGCTTCTTTTTAGAGGTTAGTGATGAAGCCCTTGGAACTGGCCGCTGTCGTGAGTACCAACATCGTCCTTTTATTTGTAGGGCCTTCGGACTTTCTGCCCGACATGGAAAGCACGAAAAAATAGAGCGCTCAATTTGTAAAACCTTGAGTGAAATAGAAGCTGCTAGGCCTGATATACAGATTGTTAATAATGAAATTCCTTTGATAGATTTGTGGAAAAAATGATTGGAATCAATTGATCCTCATCTGTTAAACGAAGAAGTTCCTATTTATCAGGGGATTGCTACAGTCTTAGAGAGACTGTTGTTGTGGAAAAATTTATCTGAGCAAACTTGATCTGGGCCCCTTTTTACAAGAGGGGCATAATATTTTTATAGGTGTGTGATTATAGACAAAGGGATTAATTACAAAGTAATGGTTAGAAACCATTACTCAAAAAATCAGAAATTTTGATGACTAGCAGATTTGTCATTTGTTACAATTTAATAAATTTAAATCAAAAGGATAATTGATGAAGTTTGCAATCGTTGCATTTTTAAATATTTTAATATCAATGAACGTGTTCGCGGCTAAAGAAACTTTTTCAAAAAGTGAGATTATTTTCCCTCTCGGTAAAAAGGGAATTGTAAAATTTCTTGATCTCTTAAAAGATCCCATTAATCAAAAAGTTATTGATCTTCAAAATGGGCCAGTTTCATTTCAAGAAATCCCCCAAGAAGATAGTGCAGTGTTTTTTATCGGGCCTGATTCATATTTACTTTATTTGAATGAACTAAATAATGACGGAAAAAAAGAATATCTTTTAACGTATTTACATTCTGGTTCTGGAGATTATAGCGGAATTAAAGGCGCATACACTATTAATTCAGGTAAAGTAACCTCTTTAAATTTTGATAAGATTATTGTTAAAAATCTTTTTCCAAATGGTGATATGTCTAGGTTTCATCTTTACCTAGCAAATCCTTTTGTCGTTCGAGTTGACGGGAAAATTTATTTAAGGTTTCAAGATCAACGTTCCGCTAAAAATATATTCACCTATTTCTGGCATGAATCAGAATTTAAAAAAATAGACTTATAAACCTCTAGCTTGAGAACTGAATCGCGAATCGAAAATTTATTTGCCTCCAACTTTCGTTGTGATACGCTTGTTAAAATTATTTCATCTCCAAGTTGTTTTTAATAAATGAAGATCATTTTAACATCGCTTTTATTTATTTTTGCTGGGCTTAGTTTTGCCTACGAGCGCGAATTCATTGTTACAGATATCGTCAGTGACCAAAGTTTACAGATCCAGCGACTCGATAAACAAGTCGTTGTTGCTCCGGGCGATATTCTTGTTATTTATTCTCATGAATCTAAGCTGGTCCTGGGCTATGCCAGAGTGGCCTCTATTACTGATAACTCAGATCTTTTTATTGCAATTATTGAGACACATAATAAAAATGGTCTGATTCGCCCTGAAAACTATTTGCGAAAATTAGACTTAACCAAAATTAATAATGATATTCCAGCTCGCTATGACCTTGCCTACAAAGCTGAAAGTAGTGTGGCGGCCAAATACCGTCCATTAGTGTATGCGGGATTGGCCCAAGGAATGACAGCTTCTAACTTAAATAAAAAAGAATGGCTTTTAGGTCCATCAATTCTGGCCTATGGGTTAACGTCGAATACTCAACTTGATGTCAATTTAGCCTCTACAATTTTCGGTGTTGCCAATTTAGCAGTAAAAAATAAATTGATTGATACTGATGATTACGAACTCTCAGTCGAAAATGGTTTTCAGTATTATCACACCAGCAGAAAGGGTTCTTATCAGTTTACTGGAAATTTGGACATGACCTCCAATTCCAATTTTAAATCCTATGCCAAATTTAAATTATTCACCAAGAAGCCCGAAGATCAGTCACTCAGTAATAGTGAAGAGTACACGCGAGATTTAAACTTAGAATTGCAATTATTTTACGGATATATTTTTTCAAGCTGGAATCAATTAATCTTCGGACCAAAGATTGATGTTAATAAGAAAAATGTTGGGGGAGTGATTGGGTATTATATCGTCGATAAGAATATCAACACCATGTTTGGTGTTTCTTCTACCGATTTTTCAGAATTACGTTTAGGAAAACAAGCCTATCTTCTTAATTTAGATTTTTGGTGGAGATTTTAAAATCTAATATCCTCAAATGTTTTTACCTGATCATGACCTGTATAGGGAACATCTTCTAAGCGCACCAATTGAATGGTTTTCAGCCCAGCTTTTTTAGCAGCATCCAATTCTTCTGAAATATCGGAGAGAAAAAGAATTTCTTTTGGATCAAGTTTTAATTCTTTACTGATATTGAGGTAGGAGTTTTCATCACGCTTGTGACCGATAGAAGTATCAAAATTATTTGAGATAAAATGGTTGAGATCACCATAGATTGAGTAACCAAAAAGAACTTTTTGGGCCTCTACTGAGCCAGATGAATATATTCCGAGAGAAATATTGGCATTTTTCCATTTTTCCAAAGCAACCGGGACATCTTGATAGACATGACCTTTGAGCTCTCCCGAATTGTATCCTTCACTCCAGATTAACCCCTGAATTTTTTTTAAAGAAGGATGTTTACGATCTATTCTAATCCATTCGATTAATTGTGCGATTGATTGCTCATCATCTATTTGGATTTTTTTTTCTTCTGCCACCGTTTTTTTAGTTTCTACTAAAATGTCTTTTATCGTCTCTTCATTACGATGTAATTTGATATAAGAAGCAATTCTATCTTTTGAATAGGGGAAAAGAATATCGTGAACAAAGCTAATCGAAGTGGTTGTTCCTTCAATATCCATTAAAATATATTTCATGGAGTATGTGCTTTGTTATATTCGTTATCAATTCCAGATTCAGTATAATTTGGAACCCAGCCTTCCATGTTTGAAAATATTCGAATGGCCTTTACAAAATATTCAGGAGCAAGATCAAACCAGTGACGAAAATTTTTGGGAACTGACATGAAGTCGCCACGCTCACAAGTTACGCAGAGAATTTCTTCATTATCCAAGTGAAACCAAAATTTACCAACACCATCTACAAAGAAGCGTATTTCATCTTCGCTATGAGTGTGCTCTTTCATAAATTTTTCTCTTAAGCCCGTGAGGTTTGGAGTAAGTGGGTGGACGTTGATAACGTCTGCTACGGCGTAACCATTTTTATCCATGAAAGGCTTTAGTTCATGAGCGTAAGCTTCAAGAATCGTCTCTTGGCTTGCATCGTCGGCCAGTGGCTTAGATGCTTCCCACTTCTCAATCTTAATTCCGTGTTGAGATAATAGATTTTTAATTGTTTTAAAATCTGTAACCGTAATATTTTCTTTTGCCAATAAAAGTTTAGCCATTAATAACCTCTGCGTGAGTTTAAGTAGTACTTAAAGATATATTCTAATACTTCCAAGTGTCTTTTTGCTTCTTCTACACTGTCGCCCCAGACATAGACGCCATGGCCACGCAGGAGAAGTCCGTAATTGTTTTTTTGCTCTAAGATAGACGGTTTGATTTGTTCAGCTAGTAGAGCAATGTCTTGGGTATTATCAAAACATGGAATATTAATTTTTAACTCGTGAGTTTTAATTCCTCTGAAGCCTTTTAAAAGTTCAAGATTTTCAATCGTGGCGTATGGAAGACCTTTAAAGAGATCGGCAAATAAAAGTGAATCTAGCAGATGGCTATGAAGAACACAGTTCGCTTTAGTTATTTGATAAATGGTTAAGTGAATATCTGTCTCATCAGAAGACTTTCGACCTGTGTCTATATAATCAGGATGCATTTTTCTTGTTTCAAAATAAATTGGAAGAAAATTATCTTCAGTAAATTTACTTTTATCAATCCCTGATTCTGATACGAGGGCGATGTCAGGACTGGTTTTAGAACGCAGGGAGTAGTTACCACTGGTCGCTGGGTTATGGCCTAAACTATTCATCACTCGGACAAGCATGGCCAGTTTTTTCATTTCTTCGTAATCTTGAGCACTAATAATAAAGGACAATGGGGAGCCTCGGTAAAAGTATTTACTGTATATAGTAAATCTTACTTTTTTTGGCCATGAGTATGTAGTAAAGATGTAGTAAAAATAGTCTATAAACTAAAAAAATGAATACCTATCTAAGGACGATAATGAAGCCATTAAATCATACAGTGACAGAATTCAAGGAATCAATCTTTTCCACCATGACTAAGTTGGCGATTGACCATGAAGCCATTAACCTCTCTCAAGGATTTCCTGACTTTGATGGACCTCAATGGATTATCGACCTTGCTAAAAATGCCATGGATCAAGGCAATAAATTAGGCTATGTCGGGAAAAATCAATACGCTCCTTCATCTGGTATTCTTCCACTTCGAGAGGCCATATCTAAGAATTATAAACGTTTCTATAATCTAGATTTTGATCCCGCCAGCGAGATTGTCGTCACGAATGGTGCGACAGAAGCGATTTTTTGCGCCTGTATGGCGCTAATTAATCCGGGCGATGAGGTTATTGTTTTTGAGCCTTTTTATGATTCTTATTTAGCATCATTACAAATGGCCGGAGCTCGCGTAGTGCCAGTTACATTAAAGGCACCAAATTTTTCTTTTGATAGTGAAGAGTTGATTGCCGCTATCAATCCAAAAACAAAAATGGTTATTTTGAATAATCCTCATAATCCAACAGGAAAAATATTTTCTAGTGAAGAGATTAAGTCAATTGCTGAACTTGCTAGAAAATTTGATTTTTATATTTTATCTGATGAAGTTTACGAGTTTTTAACTTATGAAACTAGTCATACACCGACTGCTTGTTTTGAAGATCTTGCTAACCGAACTATAACTATATCTTCTACTGGAAAGACTTTTGGTTTAACCGGATGGAAAATAGGGTGGGCCTGTGGTCCAAAAGAAATCATTAAGGCCATTCACAATGTACATCAGTTTACAACTTTCTGTGTCGCTCATCCGCTGCAAGTTGCGATGGCAGAAGCTCTAAATAATATGGACCAATACTTAATTGAATTTAAGGCCGACTATTTGAAAAAAAGAAATACTTTGGTCAAGGGGCTAAAAGAATGTGGCTTTAATATTTTAAATCCTCAAGGAACATATTTTGCGATGGCCCTTTTGCCTGAGGGCGAAAACGATGTGGATTATTGCAAAAGGCTTATCGTTGAGAAAAAAGTAGCAACAATTCCGACTTCGGCTTTTTATTTGAAATCTAATGAAGGATCAAAAATGATTCGTTTTTGTTTTGCCAAGAAGGATGAGACTCTGAAAAATGCGATCAAAAATTTAACTTTATAAAAAAAGCCCTCAATTTAAGAGGGCTTCGTTTATTTTCTAATCATGTTGCCATAAAAATTTTCTTCATAATATTTCCCGACCATACTCTGAATCTTTCGATATAAGTATAAGCAGCAGGAATAACCACAAGAGTAAGGATTGTTGAAGAAATCAAACCACCGATAACTGCAATGCCCATTGAAGTTCTTTGTTTTGAAGCTTCGTTTAATCCGATTGCAAGAGGAACCATCCCGGCAATTAGAGCAAATGAAGTCATAAGAATTGGACGAAGTCTTGATTTGCCAGAAGCAATAATTGCATCGTAAAGACTAAGACCCTGTTGTACCTGTTGATTAGCATAGTCGACCAGTAGAATAGAGTTTTTAGTCGCTACTCCAAGTAACATAATACAACCAATCATCGAGAAGAGATCCAATGACGAATGGGTGATAGCAAGTGCATAGAAAGCTCCACACATTGCAAGTGGAAGAACCAGCATGATGGTAAGAGGTGTAACAAACGACTCATAAAGAGAAGCAAGAACGAAGTAGATGAACATAATACCAAGTCCACCGGCAACCATCATATTGGCCATCAATTCTTGAAAGTTTTCAGCTTGTCCAACAAATTGGTAGTGCATAGTGTTTGGAAGTTTGATTTCATCACTTAACATACGTTTAATATCTGTAATCGCTCCCCCCATTCCCGGACCATCTGGTGCGATGTCGGCTGAGATTTGGATATAACGACCGCGGTCCTGACGATTGATATTGGCAGGCCCTATTGTTTCCAATGGAGTTGTCATACTACTTAACTTAATAAGTGAGTTGTTAATGTTTGGAACGTAAGTATCGTAATAACCTTTTTTTAAATCCCGTTGATCTTCTTGTAAGCGTACGCGGATATCATACTCTTCACCTTTCTCTCTAAAGACAGCAGCTTTTGTTCCTTCAATCATGGTACGAAGTTCTGCCCCCATAATCGTTGTAGAGACACCAAGTTTTTCCGCTTTGCTTCGATCTGGTATAACTTGGAATTCAGGTTTACCTGGACGTTTAGTTGAATCAACATCTTTTAGTGCCGGGTGATGCTTAATTTTTTCAAATAATAATCCGGAATATTTTTCAATTTCTTTCATATCGTCTCCAACGATATTTATATTGAAAGGACGCTGGCCACCACCAACATTATCAATGTCTCTTACCGCCGGGTTGGCGTAGGCGAAAGGTTTCAATTGGGTTCTCACTCTTTCTTTAAACTTTGAAGTATTAAGTCCGGGGCGGAGCTTTCCTGAAATTAGATTTACAAAGATACTTGCTTTTTCTGGCTGTCCATTGGCATCGCCTACCATTAATACAGTATTCAATACTTCTTTATTTTTTCTTATCAGAGTATCAATTTCAGTAGCAACAGTGTTCATTCCATCTAAGCTGGTTCCTGGTTTT
This sequence comes from Bacteriovorax sp., assembly GCA_028710485.1. Classification (GTDB taxonomy): domain Bacteria; phylum Bdellovibrionota; class Bacteriovoracia; order Bacteriovoracales; family Bacteriovoracaceae; genus Bacteriovorax. The sequence goes on from JAQTTZ010000014.1 coordinate 46,130, forward strand.
AAATCAATTGAAACGAGGAATTCACCGGAATCGGGAGCAGGGATAAATGTTTTTGGAACAGTTTTTAGTGCTGCAAAACTTGCAAGAAAAATAACCAGAGCACTGAGAAGAACAACCATAGGTCTTTTAAGAGAGAATTTTAAAACACTAACATAAATTTCTTCAAGCCAATTTTGGAACTGATTAAATTGTTCTAAAATGGCCCCTAGAGTATGATCATAAAATCCTTTTTTAATTTTTACATGACCTGGTTCATGCTGCTCAATTCTTCCAGCAAAATAAGCTGAGAGCATAGGGGCCATGGTTAATGCATCAAAAAGAGAAATGATTAGGGCAAAACACACAGTCAGTCCGAACTCTTTAAAGAATTGACCAACAACACCCTCAAGGAAAGCAATTGGACCAAAAACCGCAACAACAGTTAAGGTTGTTGCAACTACAGCAAGTGTTACTTCATTGGTTCCCTTGATCGCAGCGGTAACTGGATCTGCTCCCATTTCAATATGCCTGAAAATATTTTCGCGTACAACAATCGCATCATCTATCAAGAGACCTACGGCAAGCGATAAAGCTAGTAGAGTCATAATATTTACGGTAAAACCCGCAGCCGCAAGTAGAATGAATGAACCGAGAAGAGAGTTGGGAAGTGCGAGACCTGTAATAATGGTAGAGCGCCCAGAACCCAAGAAAAAATATACAACTAAAATCGTTAGAATAACTCCAAAGATAATTGTTTCATAAACATCGTCAACGTTGGCCTTAATTTGTCTTGCACCATCGCGAACAACTTCTAAGTGAATCAGACTATTTTCATTTTTTAGAGTGTCATTAATTTTAAGAGCTTTCTTTTTTATAGCTTCGGCTACACCAATTGTGTTCGAACCAGATTGTTTATAGATAGAAAGTAGAATGGCTTTTTGGCCGTTGTAATACCCATAACCCTTTCTCTCTTCTAATGAATCTTTTACTGATCCAATATCTTTTACTGTGACAGGAATATCATTACCAATGAAGTTAACAATCGTGGATTCAATTTCATTGATAGTTTTGTATTCACCTAGAGTTCTAAAAACAAAATCTTTGGTGCTGCTTGAAACTTTTCCTGCAGGTATATTTTGACCAGAAATTTGCAAACGAGCGGCAACTTGAGACGCTGAAATTTCGCGCGATTTTAATTTATTGCGATCGAGTTCAATTTTAATTTCCCTTTTTCTACCACCGACGATATCAACAAGACCTACTTGGTTAACTTGTTCAAATTGCGGCTTAATCTTTTTATCAACAACCTGGTACAGCTCGCCATCTGGCAAATTAGACTGAACAGCGATTGTGATTATTGGTTGATCTGCAGGATCAATTTTTCGAATAACTGGTTCATTTATTTCAGTTGGGAGTTTTTTTCTAGCAGCAGAAACTTTATCGCGAACTTGTTGTTCTGCGTATTTTACATCTGTAGAAAGATTAAATTCAGCAATAATGATCGAAACATTTTCTAAGTTTTGAGAAGATAATTTTTTTAAACCAGGAACGTTTGAAAGTTCCTCTTCGTAAACTTTAGAAACTAAAGTCTCAACTTCTTCTGGTCCTGCTCCGGGATAAACAGTTGTAACAGTAACAATTGGAAAAGTTACATTTGGAAATAAGTCAACAGGAAGTTTCTTAAGAGAAAGCCATCCGACAACTAAAATAACTGTTACGATACATGTGATGAAGACGGGACGTTTAATAGATAGGCTGGCCAAATTCATTTGGTACCTCCGGCGCTGTAGATTTTAAGTTGCGAATAGATATTTAGAATATTTGTTTCATTTTGAATTCTGGCCAATTCAGATTGTGCATAATCTTGTTCAAAGTTTAAAACTTGAAAAGTTACGGTACGACCTTTGCTCAAGCGGTCTCTTTCATTAGATGCTTTGATCTTTTGTGCTTCTTCAATTTTTTCAACGAGTGATAGTTTCACTTTCGCGTCTTCAAACCGAGCGGCCAGATCATTCCATTGTTGTTCTTGTTCAAAGAGCTTGCGTTGAAAGTTTTGAGTAGCTGCAATTTGCTCTTTTCTATATCCGTTAATATTGTCGCTGGTGGTTCCAAAATCAAGGGGGGCTACAAAACGCAGACCAATTGCCTTCGTATCGTGATTGGTTTTAAATGAATTAGTAACCGCTTGGTCAGCTTGTGGATCTCGGCCGTTTAGCGCATAAGTTCCATACATTTCGAAAGTTGGTTTATTCTTTTCTATCGAAAGATCAGCACTCGCTTTTGAAATTTTTTGAATTTCGAGGGCAGCCTTGGTGTCTTCTCTTAATTCTTCTTTGGAAGGCAGAGCAAGTTTTTTAATAATTTCAGAGTCGACTGATTCGAGGTCTTCATCCAAGGCTTCGCTATCAACTCCTCTTAATGAATTAACTGACCGTTGAAGAGTTTTTAAATCTTGCATCGCGCTTTTTAGTTCATATTCGCGTGCCTTGTAGTTGGCATCAGATTGTAAAAAATCAGAATTTTCTGCTAATCCACTCTTAAGTCTATTTTGGTTCCAGACTCTGATTTTTTGAGCGCGTTCCAGACTTTCTTTTTGAACCCGCACTACTTTTCTAATCTGTGAAAGTGACCAATACAGCAATTCTGCCTGAGCAAGTGTAGCTTTAATTTTATAATTCTCAGTATGTTTTGTCGCTTGTGCTTGAGAAGTGATAATTACTTCTTGTGAACGGCTTTCTCGCCCCAAGAAGTTTCTCCAGAGAGATTGGGAAAGTTCAAGTGTGGCCACTCCATCATGAAAATTATTTATCGGCAAAAATGCCGGGCTGGCATCATAAATTCTCGTATGAGAAAAATTATAACCAAGTTTTCCCTGAAGACCGAAATTAAATTGTTGCAATATTCCAGCAGTTACAAAATTATTATCAGTGCGATCACCTTGAGCATTAACATTGGCCGTAGGTCTTTTATCAATAGTAGATTGAGCCTGTGCAAAGATATTAGGTCTGAAGATCAACTTGCCTTCATTCGCTCGCTCTTGGGCCCCTTCAGCAATTAATTTACTAGCAGTCATTGATTGGTTTTTTCCTTCTACTTGTTTTAAGAAATCATCCAAAGTTAATTGAGCCGAAAAACCCACAGTAGGGATCGCTATCAGTAGCGCTAATAGCGTGCTCATACGAAAAAGCAACATAAGATTACTCCTGAATTTTTATACCATCAAAAAAGATGGTGATTATATTATTGATAAATAATTCTGAATAGATGGGGTCGCGAAGTGATCTTTTAAAATATTTTTCTCCCACGTGGTTCACTCTTAGAGAGGTCGTGAGGTTGTGAAAAAATGCGGCAGTAAAGATCATGGTATCGAGATCTTTTCTGATAAGATTCTTAGCTTTTGCATCTTCAAACATTTCTGTAAGAGTGGTGTAGATTTTAAGGAAAGTATCTTGAAAAATATCGTCGATTAATGGATTTTCCGTTTCAATCTCTCTACAAATCATTTTAGTGGTGTACATATTATCCAGGCCTTCTTTGATGAAATCTTCACAGAAAAGTTTGATTCTGAGTTTTAGTTCTTCAACAGAATTTGCTTTGGTTAATATTTTTGAGGCCGAGTTTAGTCGGCTTTCTCCATATATTTTGAAACATTCGCGATAGAGACCTTCCTTTCCCCCAAAGTGATATTTGATCGCACTCACATTTACTTTTGCACCATCACAAATATCTCGGACAGAAGCACCGGCAAATCCTTTTTCACAGAAATGTTTGCGAGCTTCATCTAAGATGAGGTCCCGCGTGTCTGCTGTAATAATTTTTTTGCCAAAAAAGGAACAAACCTTTTCAACCATAGATGCCTCTCAAGTCGATAAATAAATATAAAGCGATCGTTTGAGATACTAACATGAGTGTTTAAAATATTAAAACGATTGTTTGAAAATAAACTTACTGTCTTTTCAAAAAATCAGGATTTATGATGTTTTAGAGCGATAGAGTTAATACAGTATCTTAGGCCTGTTGGCCTTGGGCCATCCTCGAAAACATGCCCTAAATGTGAATCGCAATAGCTACATCTTACTTCTACACGCTTCATCCCGAGGCTTTGATCTTCTATTAATCGAATGTTTTTAGTTCCAATAACGTCGTAAAAAGCGGGCCATCCACTACCGGAGTCATATTTTGTTTCCGAGCTAAAGAGTTCATGGCCACAACCGGCGCAAGTGTAAATTCCAGATTCAAAGAATAAATAATATTCGCCTGCAAAGGGGCGCTCAGTTCCGCACATGCGAAGAATTTTATACTCTTCTTCGTTTAGTTTTGTTTTCCAATCGTCATTATTAATATTCTTAAGTTCTGGCATGGAAAATTCTTCGCGCTCACGAATCTTTTTGTAAGCTTTAATTGCAATCATTAAGATGGCCACTAAAACAAAAAGACCGACTATTCCATATACCATACTCAAGACATTTTTTAAGACAACGAGAAAGACGATTGCCACTAAAAAGATAGTCGAAATCTCGTTAATAACTCTCAATGCCAGAGGGGAAAATGAGATATTATTATTTTGCTGCTGTTTAAATATAGCGTGCAGGAAAATATGATATGCATAGAGTAAAGCTACAAAACCAAGTTTTAAAACTAGCCATGGATATTGAGTAATAGGCCAGAATTGAGCTGCGAGAATTGAACCAAAAATTAAAACTGCAATAGCTGATGGCCAGGTAATTCCGTACCACAATCTTCGTTGCATGATTTTAAATTGGTCTTGGAGAATTTTTTTTTCGGCAGGATTTTTTGTTTCTGCCTCAGCAAAATAAACAAAGAGCCTAGGCATATAAAATAGACCTGCAAACCAGGTAACAACTGAAATAATATGAAGTGATTTAAAAACTAAGTAGTTCATAATTTTTGGATTCTAGGATAGATTATCGACTATGAATAGAGTGTTTTACATTTTTCGTCACGGGGAAACTGACTGGAATCGGGAGCGACGATGCCAAGGTCATACTAACACTGGCCTCAACGAGAAAGGATTGCAGCAGGCCCTTGAACTTGCTCAGAAGATGCTCGATTTTCCTATCGAGATAATCGTTTCAAGCGATCTCGATCGAGCTCTTAGTACTGGAGCAATAGTGGCAGAAAAAAAAGGTGTGCCTTTGATGGTCGATCCACGTCTAAGAGAGATGAGTTATGGAGAAGCCGAAGGGATGCTCTATGATGAAGCTGTGTGCGTCTATGGAGCTGAATTATGGCAAAAACTTCAATGCTTTAAACGCGATAACGACCATGTCGGTTTTCCAGGTGGCGAGACCAGAAAAATTGCCAGAGAGAGATTTCATGCAGCCTTGATGGAATTAATCGAAAGCACTACTTATCAATCAATTGGAATTAGCACTCACGGAGGGGCCCTTCGCAATCTTCTTCATAGTTTTTTGCCAGAAGATCACCTCATGCTGCCGATTCCTAATTGTGTCGTTTATAAATGTGAGTATTTTTCTCAAAATAAAATATTTTTAGTCGACCCTAAACCGCTTTAATATCCTACTAAAACACTAAGATAATTAACTAAAAAATGCCGTTTATTGCCTCTTAGTTGAAAGAGACCAAGGAAATAGATTAAACTAATTGAAGTGAGGTTTCTTATTATGAAATTTAAATACATTGCTTTCGTCCTATCTTTAGCTTCAATTTCCTATGCGCAAGGAGCACAAAGAAATCTTTGTGATGATCTTGTGGACAGTGGAACATCATCATCAGAACAAATTAAAAAATGTTTGGACGATCCAAGGTTTGGTGCTTCTGATTATTATAAAGAAGAAGAAAGTAGTAGAAAAAATAAAATAGAGGCCCGGCTAAGTGAAGCTGCAAAAGCGGAAGCTGCAGAAGTTGAGGCTGCGAAAGTTGAAGCTGCAAAACGTGAAGCTGCAAAAGCTGAAGAAGCTAGAAAGAAAGACAATCTTGAAATAAAAAAATTCACTTCAGATGATCTTTTTGATGCAGGATTTGGAAAGCCGTTTTATGCAATCAGAGGGGATTATCGCAATCACCGTTATAAAGAAAAAAGAATTACTGAAGGAGATGCCCTTTGTTCTTACTTAGGTTATGAAAAGGCCATCAAGAGTATTGTTTCTCCTGAACTTTGGGAAAATAAAAATGGAAATGTTAAAGTTGATAAACAAGGCTTGATAGTTGACACAACTCTGTTGGGAAATGTTAGTAAAACTCCAGAAATCTATCGTGATGAAGATTACAAATTCACCGTAAGGAAATATGTAGAGATCACTTGCATGAGAAGAAAAAACAAGGATATTGATGGTTCGAACGATGCCCTTAAAGTTGTGACAGAAGATCTGTTGATGCTGAATGAAGAATTAAATGCATTGCCAATGAGTAATTCGAATTCAAGTGTAAATAATGGCGCACGAACGAACACAGGCAAGGACGAAAAAACAACTAATGGGTACAACCCACCCGATTGGACAAAAGATTCACAAACTATAAGTAAATAATTTATCTGTCTGCTCAAGTTGATAAAGATTTGGGCAGCTTCATGTTTAATTATCTTTCATTAAAATTTTGTAGCTGATCCCTTGAAGGATTAATAATAATTGTTCCCGCATCTCCATCAAAAAAAATTTGATCTCCAGCTTTTATTCTCGAAGTTATATTTTCTAAACCCACAATTGCAGGAATCTTTAGACCGCGAGCAATGATCGCAGCTTGAGTTGAAATTCCACCCAACTCGGTTAGAAAACCCAGAATATTTTTTGGATTCATTAAAGCAACTTGAATAAAATTTAAATCGCGGGCCACAATAATTGCCGGTTCAGTTAATGTGTTTGTCGGTTTAGTTTTATTTTTTAAAAGAATATAAATTAAATTCGATATTACATCACTGATAATACTTGCCCTTGGCTCAGTGCCCGCAATGAATTGAGCTGCAATCTTTTTTAGCGCCCATTCAGCGTTTACACTTTCGTTTCTAATTTTAGTAAGTGCTTGCTTTAAGAGTTCAGGATCCTCCAGGCCTATTAGATAAGTTTTAAAGATCTTGCTAATGCCTATAAGCTGGTTGAGTTTTAGTTTTGAAGATTGAATGGCCTGTCCCAAGCGAGCCTGCTCCAGGTCAAAGGAGCTTATATAATGGGGGACGATAAGTTCTTCATCTTCATTAAGTCCTTTAAGAATAAAAACTTTTCCAAATGCTTTTCCCGGTGAAACGGGAATTCCTAAAGTTTTCGTGTTATTCATTGTGTTTTTATAGACACAAATCCCTTCATTAGGCTTAGGTATTCTGTTGCAACATTTTTGGCAGCAATATTGGGAACTGTTTCTATATTGCAAGATCCGGGAATTGGTCCATCGTCACCAGTCGTTTTATATTTGCAAATTACCTTGGCGTGACATGAATGAAAGTCACAATTTAGTTCATTGGTAGGATGAGATTGGTACACAAGATCTCCTCTTGCTATGGCATCTTGGATGCCATAGACGCATTTTCGGAAATAGCTCATGCCTTTGCCGGTCGAACAAAGCCAATCGTAAACAACCTCTTTATAATCGTCTTTATTCGAGTCTAAATTGACTGGATGCTTTGAGGGAAAACTTAAGAGAGACAATGCCATTCCTCTTTCACATTTTCCATCGTTATTATTTTCATAGTTACAGAAAAATTTATCGAAACTAAGTCCCCCCTCACTAAATGTTCCCCAGAAAGAAGAATAATTTGCTCTTGACGATTTCATTCGAGTGCAAAGACCATCTGAGCAAGACTGATTTGTTTTATAACTGAATCGATTACTTAGAACATAACCTCTTTCATTCCAATCTTCTTCTTTATACCAAAACCCATCGGATTCAATTCGCTCAAACATGGAACTGGTTAAAGATCCTGAAACAGGGAGAGCAAGACCGCGACTTAAATCAGGAGCGAGATAGAATCCAGTATTGCATCCATTGAGAGTCGCATAGGCATCTGGAAGAAATTTAGGTCTTAATTGTTTGAGGGCCTCAATGTGGGCGCTTGGATCAAAAGCCGCACTTGATTTTCCTATAATCATTGCCCAAGGAGATGCGTGTCCATAAAAGTCTAAGCTAGCAATTTTTTCAAATTCTCCAATTTCATTTAAGAGCAATGGAGCTGTAAATTTTTGGAAAACTCGTTTGACCACAGCGATATTGTATTTATCAAAGACTCGTTCGTCAGAAGTGCCTTTTACATCAGGGCTACTCATCAACACTATTTGATGATCAGGCCATAACTCTTTATAGCGTTGCGCTCGCGAGACTCCCGATTGAAAAAATTGATCAGAGTCTTCTTTAACAGCTGAACCAACAACAATAATATGGGTAATTTTTTGAGGATCTAATTGCTCGCTGCTATTTTTATAAAGACCGATGCGATATTCTCCGCTACGAAATAGATCAACTTTCGAGTGGACATTTAAATGATTTGGTTTGCATGAAATATTAAAAATAAGAATCATAAGGATTAGAATAATATTAATGTTCATGACTATAGCCTCCAGAGAGAAAAATAGAAAATAGCTGCTTAAGGAAATCTCAAATGAACTCTACCCGTCAATGGAATACGGTTACAGTTAGAGGATGTTATTAATTGAAAATTTGATTGCGTAAACAATTTGTTTGAGTGATTGACAAGAATCAAAATATTATTTGAAGTCTGTTTCAATATATATATTTAAATTTTGGATGATGCTTGTGTTGGTCTATCTACAGGTATAAAATCACCTTCACGCAATTTACATAGAGATTTATTATATATATCTCATTCAAGGAAGTTAATATGCCATATATGATTTGGATTTTTGCTGCGATTGTTGCCATTTTTCTTTTTGTAAAATTTGCAGTCGGACTAGTTATTATTGGCGAAGCTCAAGTTGGTATAGTCGTTAAAAAAATTGGTAAACCGCTTGCTAATCATCGCTTCATCGCAACAGCTGGAGAAGCAGGGTATCAAGCAGGTACACTGGCACCAGGCTGGCATTTGTGGTTATGGGCCTTTATGTACGATGTAATCAAACAACCAATTACCATTATAAAAGAAGGTGAGATTGGGTTAGTTGTTGCTCGTGATGGTGAACAAATTCCTGCCAATCGTATTTTGGGCGGAGTTGTTGAATGTAATAACTTTCAAGACGCAACTAAGTTTTTAGAGAACGGAGGAGAAAAGGGGCGTCAGTTGGGGCTGCTAACCGCTGGAGTTTATCGTATTAATACTTCTTTATTTGAAGTTATATCGACAGACAATATTGAACAAAAAAATTTAACGGGTGTAACAAAAGAATTTTTGAAGATGACTCAAGTCAAATCTGACTTTGTGGGCCTTGTGACTGTTCTTGATGGACAGCCTTTAGTTGAAGGGAGAATTGCTGGGACTAGTATTCCAGGGCACTCTTCTTTTCAAGATGGAAAAGCCTTCATCAGCAACGGTGGATTTAAAGGATTACAAGAAGATGTTTTGAGACCCGGTTCATACACTATCAATCCATGGTTTGCTAAAATTGAACAAATACCAATGACAGAAATTGATATTGGTTATGTAGGAGTTGTCGTTTCTTCTTCAGGGGATTCTGATGAAGATGTTTCGGGGACAGAGTTCACTCATAGTAATCTTGTTAAAAAAGGTAACCGCGGTATTTGGGCAGAGCCTTTATTTCCAGGGAAACATGCCCTAAATATTAAAATTCTAAAAGTTGAAAAAATTCCTACTACCAATATTGTTTTAAATTGGGGAAGAGAGAGTTCATCGCATAAATATGATGAAAATTTAAATTCAATCACGACAAGAACTAAAGACGGGTTCTCGATGAGTTTAGATGTTTCGCAAATTATCCATGTTGGTGCAGGTATGGCCTCGAAAGTTATTGCCAGGGTAGGATCTATGCAAAATTTAGTCGATAATATTCTTCAGCCAATTATTGGTAACTATTTTAGAAACTCTTGCCAGGCTTCTGAAGCCTTGGACTATATTAAAACCAGAGCGGAGAGACAAAGAGAAGCAGCAAAATTTATTAAAGAAGCGCTGCTTGATTATGACGTTGAAGCAGTTGATACATTAATCGGGGACCTGGTTCCACCTGAACAATTAATGCTTACTTTAACCAATCGTAAAATAGCAGATGAGGAAAAAACAACCTATGCTTCTCAGAAATTAGCTCAGGACGAAAGAAAAAAACTCTTGGAGGCAATTGCGATGGCCGAATCGCAAGCTGAAGTTGTTAAGCAAGAACAAGGAATTCGAATTGCTAATTCTCGTGCTCAACAATCAATTGAAGAGGCAAAAGGACAGTCTGAAAAAGTTAAGGTTCAGGCCTTAGCCGAAGCAGAATCTCTTCGTGTGAGCTCAATTGCACAAGCTGAATCAGTCCGTGTAAAAGCGATTGCTGAAGCAGAGTCGATTGAAAAAATCGGTGAAGCAAGAGCGAAAGCTTATCAGGCCAGTGCAAATGCATTAGGTCCAAAAAATTTAGCGGCACTTGAAATAATCAACAAGCTGGCCGATAAAAATATCAAAATCACTCCAGATATTTATGCCGGCGGCGGTGAAGCTGGTGGGGGAATGCAAGGCTTGATCATGGCTTCAATTCTTTCCAATCTTCAGGACAAATCAGAAATTAAAACTCAAAATCCTGCTATTTAAAAATCACCAGAAGAGGGGGATATGTTCTCTTTTCTGGATGAATTTTTGATCCGCAATAATACGCACCTCGTAATGACATTGGGCCCTTAGGCCCATTATCCTGCTTAAGTAATATTTAGAACAAGGATTTTCTAATGAAGCTATTATTTTTTATATCTACCCTTTCGTATTCCCTCAGCTCTTATGCATGCCCACAACTCCAAGGACGATATAATAAATGTTTTTCTGAAATCAGAAAAATTAACGGTGAATATATTGTCGACCAACATCAAGAAAATAATTATGAAGTCTATAATGTCGAGTACAGCGATGATGAAACTGGCGAGAATCGCAAAGACCTAATCAAAACGAATAATCAAAAAGACTCTAGAAAAGAATCGCTTCCAAGAATGGGCGTTACCGTGACAGTTGAAGCTCGCTCTAACTGCGTAGGCGATGCTGTTGTTTCAGGCGCCGATGTCTTTTTCTTGGGTGCAAAGGTTGGAAGTTTTGTGTCAAAAATATTTGTCGAAGGAAAGAATCTAAAAAGTAATGTTGACGGTTCTTACTTAGGTAAAGATGTTCATAAACGCATTGTTTGCGAATTAAAATAAAAATTTATCTTAATTAAGGTTTATCGCGGGGGTCACTTTGCCATCATCCAAGAAGGGGTGACTTCATCGGGAAAACCACTGGTTTCAAGGACTACTGAAGGGTGCTTGTATTTGTTAAGAATGCCGGTATCGACATAATAAATCCCGGACATATTCCAAGATTTAATTCCGTAAATATTACCGTTACGATGAATTTTTCTTTCAAACTTCGACATCTTTTCGCCGGGAGTATACGTAATCGCATCTGGATGAGTATCCAGATTATATGTTCCTACTTCAATAACTTGATTGAGTGGATTTTTGGGGTCGAGAATAATTACATCTCCTAAGCGTTTTGTTTCCCAGTAGCGATCGAGTTCTATTGAAGTGATGCCGAAAGTTTTAAGTACATCTTCGCGATCTGCTTTTAGCGTTTTATTTTTAGTCAGTACATAGTTCCAATTTACAATTTTCGATGGATACTTTGATAAAGTAGGATCAAAAATTTTTTCTTTTGCATAGATCTTGATTACAGGAGTTCCAATATCAATCATCTGTCTTAAGTAAGCGATGGCTTCATTATTGTTTCTGGCGCAACCAGAACTTCTCGGATTAGTGAAAATATTTGGCAACATTTTTTTGATGGCCTTAATATAATAATCTTTATCTTCTCCCCAACCAATTGTTCCGTGAACCCATTGACCGAAGGGTTTAGGGGCTAAAAACATGGTATACCAACCAAAAGCTCCTCTCGTCTTGCCGTTTTTACTTCCGTCGTTGTTTTCTGGCATATATTGATTTGTAAACCACAGGACAATATTATGATCATTTGCTTTTGGAACTTCTGGATAACCATCTTTATACCAAGCTGGGTAATGGCCTTCACTATCTTCATAAAACTTGCTCCAGCCAGTGACTCTAAAGCTTCCAAGAATGCTTCGTCCTTTTCCCTTTACGTCCTTGGGAGTATTTTTATCTTCTCCCACGACAACTTCCGTTTCCATAATCATTTTATTGGAACAGCCTTTATTGATACAGCTTCTTTCATAAAGTCGAAGAGTTTCTGAAGCGACATTTAAAACAATAAAATATTTACCAGTAAATTTTTTATAATCAACGGTTTTTTCCTGCAGAAATTCTTTGGCGATGAAATATTTTTCAGAATAAATAATTGGTTCATCCGTTTTGATAATTTGGATTTCAATATATTTATCATTGGAAACTGGAGAGGAATTATGAAGTCTAACTTCATCATTTAAATTCAGCAATCCAAGCACTTGAGCATTTTCTTCTGGAGCTGCACGTACTCGAACGCCATTATTAGAGACATAATAGGTTTGCTGATCTTCACTTAATACTTGGGCAGTTGCGTAGTAAGGAATTGCGAAAAAGAATAAAAATATTAAGGGAAATTTTTTTTTCATTTTTGAAGCCTTTTTTATTTTAAGCGCTCAAGAAAAATGCCAGAACTCGCAACATAGTAAAAATACATAAATTGGATAGGGCCTATAGCTTGTCCTTCACTCTACGCATATATGATGATGCATATATTTCATCTATATTTGAGCCACATTGATAGTATTTGTCAGAGATTAATACTTTGAAAAAACCATTGTATATTACATAGTTTATATATGAAAAAAATCCTAGTCGTTGAGGATGACACATCTATCCGAGAGTTACTAGTTGAGATCTTAGAGGGCCAAGGCTACCTAGTTTTTTCTAGTGTAAATGGATCTGATGGTATCAAGTCTCTGGAAACTCTCATTCCCGATCTCATCATTATGGATGTTATGATGCCTATTATGGATGGTTACGCTTTTAGAAAAGAATTACTGCTTAATCCCAAATGGAATCTAATTCCCGTTGTTGCAATGTCAGCTCAGGATCAAGGGAAGGAAAAATTAGCAGACTACGGAATCACCAATTTCATCAGTAAGCCACTTGAGCTTAATCACTTGCTGGAAACACTAAAAAATATTGCTTAACTCTTAGCCATTCTTTCATAGAATTTTGATTCATAGATAATTTCTAATTCTTCTATTGATCATAAATAGAAGTGACGCCTACATAGACTTGTGTTGGACTGAAAACCAAGAAAAAAAAATCGTCCATAACATTTTTTTTTATTTTTATATTTCTCATTAGCTTCTCGGTCTTTGGTGAAACTCTCACTTCATCTGCGATAGGCGCTACAGAATATACAAAACCTAAGTTCTTTGATTTTATCACAGATATTCCCCAATCGTTAAAGGAAGGATGGCAATTTTCTTTTAATACAAAACCAAAAACTCTTTGGATGTGGGGAGGAGTCATCTCTTCATCGGTGATCTTTTATATTTACGATGAAAAAATTTATAAACACACCCGAATTTTTGCAAAAAATATCGGGCTGGGTAATGATGATCATACCAAGCCAATGGTGAGACTTGGAGAATTCAATATTTTTCGAGGGCCAACAGATCTCGGTTCGACGATACATTTTATTGGAGATGGTTGGATGCAGGTTTTTACCGCAGCTTCATTTGCCCTTAACGGATCAATTAATAATGACAACCGAGCAATGCAAACTGGTTCTCAAATTATGAACTCATTAGTCTCTGCTTCTATTCCTACTCAAATTATTAAAAGGGCCACTGGACGCGAAGACCCGAACCGGGTCACTACCTACCGAGGAAAATGGAAACCCTTTAACAAAAATTATAATAATGATGTGTCAGCTTACGATGCAGTTCCATCGGGACATATTATGGCGGCAACTTCCACACTCACTGTGATAGATGCAAATTACCCCGAATACCG
>JAQTTZ010000090.1 GCA_028710485.1 Bacteriovorax sp.
TTTTCTAGCTCCGAGTGAAGCAAATAGCTTATCACTTCCATTCACAGTCATATCTCGTCCATAACCAACGTAATAACTTGTGAAATCCCCTTTAATCATTGAATCACTCGCAAGTCTTTGATCCCATCCGTAAGTTTTTACGTAACCAAATACTTTTCCAGCAGCAATATTATAAGATCCACCTGCGTGGACTCCAAGTTTTCCTTTGAATTCAGAATCAGCAGATGCACCATCTTTTCGCTCTGATTTACTTAGTAAGGAAATATTTGCATGAGCATCCCAGTTAGATCCAATGGCCCCAAAGCGAGTTGCTAAGGCGCTATCTTTTGATTCAATTGTTGCCGTTTCATCTTTTCCAGCAGCATAAAGAATATTAGCTCCCCATTTTATGCCGGCATCACCAGCAACAAAAAGGTCGATTTGGTTATCTGTAGTTTGAAGCAGTCTAGCTGCACTATTTGATCCTGCTATTCTTAAAAGAGCAGATGTGTTTGATTCATTTCCTAAGTAAACGCCGTAAACCATTGATCCAAACTTCTTAAATACTCCACCTTGAGCTTTAGGGGTGTCGCTTTTATCAAGAGTTGTTTTTGCCCCAAGTACAGATCCGTTAAAACCGTATTCAGTTACAATTTGATCAGCATAATCATTTAGGTATGCAACGTTTAGAAAAATATTTCTAGAGTCTTGAATATAGTACATTCCGTCATTGTCTGTTTCTTTCATCCCAAGAGCTAGAAGTCTAGCCTGAGTTGCGAATGCAGAAGAAGAAGAAAGCACAAGCAGGGCACTTCCGATCATCATCAATTTTTTCATTTTATTTGTCTCCACAACAAAATAGTCATCTAAATTTCAGGTAAAAAAAAACCCTCCGAAAGGAGGGCCTTATTAAATTCTTTTAAGAATTAGAACCAGTAAGAAACACCAACTCTAGTCATTAGGTTACTTGTAGAAAGAACACCAGATTTTGTACCAGCTGTACCAGTAGAATCTGTTGTACCAACTGAACCATCAACTTTAAGTTTTCCGAAGTTAAGAGTTGCACCAGCATCTACAGTTGTAGAATTTGCATTAGTTACTTTTTTACCAGCTGTATTCTTAGTTTCGCCAAGAATTACGTTTTGGTGAACATTTCCTCTAACTACTAACCAAGAAGCAGCGTCAGCTTCAAATCCAAGAGTTACAGGGATTTTGTTAACTTTTGTTTTTCCAGTTGCAGTAGATCCATCTGCAAGTCTGTTGTCATATGTAGCAATTGAAACATGAGCATCAGTTATTACTCTAGCTGTTGGGTTGATTTCATGAATGCGACCAGCACCAACTGAAATTTCAGAAGATTTCTTAGTTGTTGTTACTGCTGCAATTGTAGAATCAGCTTTTGTAGCTTCGTAAGAAGCGAAAAAAGTTACGCTTGACCATTTATATGATCCACCAACAAGGTACGATGGTTTCAATTTATATTGGTTAGCAGCTAGAGCTGTGTTCCCTTCTGACTTATCAGAAAGATCAAGGTTTAAGTAACCTTCAGCTTCACCAGCAACAACTCCAAGGCCTAAACCAAAAGCAGTGTTTTTCTTAGTGATTGGTGTAGCAGTTGCTTCATCTTTTGAGTTAGCATAGTGAAGTTTTGCTCCCCACTGAACACCCATGTCTCCAGAAAGGAAAAGATCAAGACCATTGTCTTGAGTTAAGAATCCAGATTGAGTTCTTCCGTTATTTTCTCCATCATTACCAAGATAAAGACCGTAGTTAAAAGATCCCATTTCACGGAAAAATCCACCTTCTGCGCGTGGAGCAGTAGCTGAATCATCAGATGTGTTCCCAGTTACTTGTGCCGCTGTAGTAGTTCCCCATTCAGTTACAATGTAGTTTTTTGTAGAGTTCAATAGAGCAGGGTTTCTAAAAATGTTTCTTGAGTCAGAAATATATTCTGATCCACGAGTTGAGCTTTGTCCTAAAGCTTCCATTCTTGATTTAGTAGCATGAGCACTTGTTGATAGAACTGCAAGTCCTGCAATTACTAATACGTTTCTTTTCATTCAATCTTCTCCTTGAAGTTAAACAAAGTATAAAATACTTTTGTCCTTTTAAAAATTCACGACTTTTATAAATGTTGTGTTCAGTCCGTGTATTTGTCAACACACCACGATTAGATTTTTTTTAGAAGGATTGAATGAACGAGAAGTGCTCGGGCCAGTATATCGACCTCGTTTTTAGAATATTCGAAGCTCGCACCCACGCACTGTGCATCGACTATAGGGGCATTAATCCCTAGCAGGAAAAGATTTTTTGCTTCATTTTTTCCTTCGTTTAAAGATCGCGTGAAGAGGTCGTTGTCAATTTTCAGACACCCGATTTCTTGCTCCAAAACGATGTATTCGCGAACTTTGGTCTTTGAAAATTTATCAAATATTTTCTCCATATTCTTCTTTAGAAGGCGAATAACTCTTGAAATGTCTTCTTCGGAGGATTGATCTTCATCCAAAAAGTGTATGAACTCGATTTCTTGCTCACCATTTGCGAGCGTATTAAACTCTCCAACAAAGTGTCCCCAATCGTGGGTGTAGCTTAAAGGAATAAACAATGTCTCCTTTATATCGGTAATTGGTTTTTCAAAAATAAACTTCACAAACAGAGCTGAGGGAGTTTTTGTGCTCTCACAAAATTCAATGAACACATCAGATAATTCATTCTTATTAGAATAAAATTCCAGGTATTGATAAGGAGACTGACCGAAGTAAAGCTTCTCACATTCAAACTCAGTTCCATTAAGACACTCTACTTTAAAGCCTTCCCCTGAGCGATGAATCGACTTAAGCCTTACTTGATAAGCTTCAGAGTTGAGAACGCTCACGAATTCTTCAGCATTCGCGAGTTCTGGAAAAATGGCTTCAGCATCAACGTTAAAACGAGTGGTGGTGAAAAATTCTTCGTTGAACTTCAGCGCTTCAGGCTTACTTCTTCCGCCAAAACTTTTCCAGGTCATATCTTTATAGAAGAGTGCAACGCTGGCTCCGATTTCGCCTGCCGCCTGAGGATATAGTTCTTGAATAATTTTTTGATTGCTCTCACCGCGGACGGTGCTTGGTCCTTTGGGAAGTAGATCAGATTTTAGAATCGTGTCTTCAGACAATAGGCGGACTTGATCTTTGCCATATTTTTCTTGAAGGGCCTTATAGATAGAAAGTGCGAAAATATCTTTTCCCACGACAAGATGTTGAGCCTTGATAAACTCTTTCTCAATAACGACTACTTTTTTTAATTTATGAAGGTCTTTGAAAGCCATTCTAGAATTTCCTTTGAAGCACACTTATATAATGTTTTGAAAAAAACCAAGTGTACTTCAAAGAAAAAGAAACTGAGAAGCGAAATTACCAGAATTTACTTAATAACTAACTTATCTCCCGCATTAACTTTGCGAGTTTTTCTAATCTCATTGTTTGATGCTATTAACCGCTTCACGCTGATCCCGTGTTTTTGAGCTACGGTGAAGAGAGATTCGCCTTTTTTTACGGTGTAATAGCGCTCGGACTTTTTTCTAGTTGCAGACCTCGCTACCAAACGACGATTGCGGTGATTTTTACGAAGATTTTCTCTTCTCGGTTTTTCGTATAAATCAGCATAAAGGTTATTTGTTGGGCTTACAGTTTCGCCTAATCTAAAAGGTAGCTTGATGCTATCGCCTTTTTGGAATCTGGTATTTTCAGAAATATTATTCAGGCCGGATAAAACATAATTTTTTTTGATTTTAAATTTCTTTGAAATCTCAGCTATTGTCATGCCTTTTTTAGTAACAATGAATTGTTGGAAATCAGTGGCCAGCAAATCAAGTTTCGAGCAGCATTGAGCGAATTTTTCTGCGGAGTTTGGTGGAATGCGAAGTTTATAGTTATCAGCATTTGGTGGAGTAAACCAGCGAAGAACTTCTGGGTTCAAACGTTGAATCTCTTCAAACTCTACCCCTAGGGCACTTGATAATTTTATTAAATCAGTAGATGCCTTCACAGTTACTTCATCAAAGTCCAAAGGCTCGTGAAATTCAACATCATCAAAACCAAATGACTTTAAATTCTTTCCAATAATCGCAAGTGCCATAATTTTTGGCACATAATCTTTTGTTTCAGCTTTTAAGTATCTACCTTTTGAAATATCCCAAAAATCTTCCGACTTATATTTAATGATCGCTTTTGAAAGTTTTCCTTCTCCAGCATTGTAAGCAGCTGCTGCCACTTCCCAAGAACCAAAATCGCCGTAAAGTTTTGTTAGATAGCGAGCTGCCGCAACAGTCGCTTTAATTGGATCGCGTCTTTCATCTTTATACCAGTCTTGATCCAGACCGTAGTTTCTTCCCGTCGCTGGCATGAACTGCCAAGGCCCAACTGCTGCTGCCCATGATTTTGCTGAAGTATTAAATCCACTCTCCGCCATCGCCAAGAAAATTAAATCTCTTGGAAGTCCGTGCTCTTCTAAGATCGCTCCAAGAATCGGTGCATACCTTCCAGCTCTCTCTGTATAGCGCTCAAAAAATCCGCGACCGCGGTTTAAGAAATAATCCATCCATTTTTTTACCTGGTCATTATAGACAACCGGGATGTCAAAATAGTTATTTTCTAAATTAAGCTCTTCTGCACCTTGAAGAAAATAAGTTTTACCCTTGTACTGTCCAGCTCCATCAATTGTAGCTGCCCCATTGATCATCGATTTCGATTGTTTTTTTGCAATTTTTGCACTTTCTTCTACATCTTTCTTGCGGTCTTGTTCGGTATAGTCCGTCTTCCTTAAACGCAAATAGGCTTCACGAACACTTTCCGAAGCAAATCCATCTACTTTCTGCTCTTTAGAAGTAACATCTATTGGTTGTTTGGAAGAAGTTGCACAAGAGGCTATTGTAGATAGCACAAGGAGGCATAAAAGTGTCTGGGTAGTTTTAACCATGAATAATAATCCTTATTATAGAGGAATCCAACGATCCTGTTGGATTTTAGCCCAAGAGCTCTGACTCTCTAAAATTGTAACAAAAAAATCCAATAAAAAAAAGTTTTTTCCCCACTAGCTTCAAAACATTGCCTCAATTATCATGGTTTTATGCCATTAATTTTTAATTATTTATTCTCTTTTATCTTCTTAATACGCGCCGAAATTACTCCACCAAATTACGATTTCACTATGAAAAGTATTGAAAATTTCATGCCTGGAAAAAATATTGAGGAGATAAAAAAACAAAATCCTAAGTTTGAAATCTTTGCAGACAACGGTGACCAGAAGATTTTACAGTTCAAATTAAAACGCTCAAATTATTCACTGGACGTTTATACTCAGGTAAAAAAGGACATCGTTACCGATCTGTTTATCAGACTCCCCCAACACTTTTTGCATGATATTTTTTTGGGCGATCTACAGAAAAAATGGAATAAACAAGACCGATTTGTGAGACATGACCGAAGTGCGATCTATGTTTGGTTGAATCGTGACAACACCAATATCATTTATCACGGTAGTTGCTCGATCACTTGTTTTCCAATGTTTCTCGAAATTGCGAGCACCGATAAATCCGTCATTCCAATGTATGTGAAATTAAATCTTGCCTTACCTAAATGGTAACGCATTTCTTTTTGGAATAAATAATGATCCCCACTCCTGCGAAAACCATCAAAAAGCAGAGAATTTGTCCCATGGTAATAGAGCCGAAATAATATCCTAATTGTGAATCAGGCTCGCGGAAAAATTCAACCACAAATCTAAAGACACCATAAATTGAAACGAATAATCCTGAAATGATTCCGTAAATTTTAACTTTCTTTTTTACCATCCACAAAATAGCACACAGTAAAATTCCTTCCAGAAAGGCTTCATACAACTGTGAGGCATGGCGAGGAAATGGTCCCCCTTGTGGGAATATTATCCCGATCGAAGAATTGGTAATTCGACCATAGAGTTCACCATTGATGAAATTTCCAATACGCCCAAAAAACAATCCCGGAGTTCCTACTAGTGCCACGGAGTCCATGACTTC
Source organism: Bacteriovorax sp. (assembly GCA_028710485.1). Classification (GTDB taxonomy): domain Bacteria; phylum Bdellovibrionota; class Bacteriovoracia; order Bacteriovoracales; family Bacteriovoracaceae; genus Bacteriovorax. Next base: position 6,014 of record JAQTTZ010000090.1, read on the forward strand.
AAATAAAGTGATTTTTTGCTGGCGAGCAAAAATATATCCACCCACAATCAGTCCCACTAAAGCTCCATGAAAACTTAAGCCACCTTTCCACACGGCCAGTAGATCCACTAAATTTTGGGAATAGTAATCCCAGTTATAGATGAATACATAAAAAGTGCGTGCACCGATGAACATACAAATAATCATCGTGGTAATCAGCGTATCAATTTTGTCTTCTGTGATTTTAAAAAATCGATTGCGAACTAAAACTTTAAGCAAATATCCCGCGATAATAAATCCGATGACGTACATCAATCCGTACCAACGAATTTGAACAGGACCAAGATCCAGTAAAACAGGATTTAAATTGTGAACATAATTAGAGGCCATCGCTATTCTCTTTTAAAAGTATTTAAAAGACTATAACGACAAATCTGTACGCGGTCTAAAACTTTCTTGTGGGTGAATCAAACCTTCTGTCATTTTGGAAAGGGCCTGAATCATTTGTCTCACCGGAACAGATAGACCTGAAGAGTCCAGATAAGAGCAGTGGGCCGACAGAAAACTCAAAAGTTCTTCACTCGTCATTTTAATATTTCGCCCCTTAAGAGTGGGATCCAGTCTTAGAATTTTGAAATGAGGTCTCAGTTTTTTTACACCTTCAAAAGAAATCATGCGAAGACCTACTACATCGATAAAAACAACTTCGCCTCTTGAATCAATCGGTCTCTGTACCACCATTCCATCATCCACAGTAACGCCCCAAAGCCCTACTACTCCATGAGAAACCAGCGCCCAGCTCAAAAAGCGATTGATCATCATTCTTCCCGCATAGGAAAACTGACTAGAGCCAAAGTCTTTATAGCAACCTAATTGCCACTCTTTTGCCCCAAAGGAATAAACCATTAGCCCTACGTCTTTATGTCTGTAGACTCTGTAGCCATCTTTTGGAATAATACTTTCCGCCCCATATCGATCACTCTCCATGGTACTTTGAATTTGTTTGGCCACCAAAGGTGAAGCCTCTGAGAGATGAAGAATGCGTGCATTGTTATTTTTTTTAATTTCGGCCATCGCAGTCGCTTCTTCTTTATCGGTGAGCTTGTGAAATTTCAGCTTCGCTATAAATTCTCCGAAGTTATTTTCAAATACTCCCAAATCTGCCGACAGATAGATGGGTAAATTTAGGTCTTTTTGGTATTGAAAATAGGTTTTTTTACTCACTGGATCATCTCCCCGTTATATTACTCCTATCGGGTCATTTTCCCTTGACATTAACCCCCCTCTTGCATAAAAGTCATAGATTCAAATAGTGGCTAGAGTTAGGGTCAACAAGCTTTACAAAATGCAGACTAAAAAGGTCAACATAAGTAAACCCCTGGATTTTGCCTTATTCATTAGGAGTTTTCATGTACGGAGTTGTAGAAATCGCTGGTCACCAGTACAAAGTTCAAGCTGGGGATCTAATTGACGTAGAAAAATTAACAAAAGAAGCTGGATCAATGATTGAACTTGATCAAGTTCTTTTCATCGGTGGAGCTAAGCCTTTAGTTGGTGCCCCTGTAATCGGTGGAGCAAAAGTAACTGCAAAAGTTCTTATGCACGATCGCTCAAGAAAACTTATCGTTTTCAAGAGAAAACCAGGTGGATACAAAAGAAGAAACGGTCACAGACAAAACTTTACTGCTCTTTTGATCACTGAGATCAACGACGGTAACGGAAATGTTGCAAAGATCGATAAAGCATCTAAAAATGCTGAGAAATACTTAAAATAGTTAAAAACTAAAACGATTAAAAAGATTTAAAGAATTATAGGAGTTCTATATGGCACACAAAAAAGCCGCCGGGTCCACAGCTAACGGAAGAGATTCAAATCCAAAGATGCGCGGAACTAAGAAATATGCTGGCGAAGTAGTTATCTCTGGAAACATCATTATCAGACAAAAGGGAACAAAAATCTTCCCAGGTACTGGCGTTGGTATGGGTCGTGATTTCACAATCTACGCTATCGTTCCAGGAGTAGTTAAGTATGCATACTACACTAAACATAAGAAAACAGTTTCTGTAGTTCAAGCTTAGTTCTTCCTTTCAAAATAAAAGAAAGTGTTATAAGGGAATCCATAGATGGATTCCCTTTTTTTTTATTCCCAGGATGGGAAGCAATATAGGTTAGTTTTTATGCGTTTTATCGACGAAGTCCGAATTACAGTTGTCTCCGGTCACGGTGGCCCTGGTGCAGTAACTTTCCGCAGGGAAAAATCAATTCCTTTCGGTGGCCCTGATGGTGGAGATGGCGGATGCGGCGGCTCTGTTATTGCTGTCGCAGATGAAGGTATCAATACCCTGATCAACTTTCGTGGAAAAAAAGTCTTCAGTGCTGAAGATGGTCAAGGTGGTGCTGGAAGACAGCTCAATGGGAAAGATGGTGAAGATTATATTCTTCGCGTTCCAGTTGGGACAATTATTAGAAATGCAGAAACAGGTGCAGTTATTGCTGACCTTAATATGCACGACCAGAAAGTCGTTATCGCTGAAGGCGGTAATGGCGGACGTGGAAATATCAATTTCAAATCGGCAACTAACCAAGCTCCTCGCATTGCTCAGCCGGGCCTTGAAGGCGAAGAACTCAATCTTGACCTGGAACTAAAGCTTATAGCTGATCTCGCCTTAATTGGCCTTCCCAATGCTGGTAAATCAACTTTAATCTCTGCTATCTCAGCGGCAAGACCAAAAATAGCTGACTACCCTTTTACTACTCTTCAACCTAACCTTGGCGTTGTTACTTTAGGTGAACGCTCGTTTGTCGTAGCTGACATTCCAGGCCTTATTGAAGATGCCAGTGAAGGAAAAGGTTTAGGAATAAAATTCTTAAAGCATATCGAGCGAACATCAGCACTTGTTCACTTAGTTGATGTCTCTTGGTGCTTAGATGAGTACGAGGCTTTCGAGCAATATGTGGTCGTGAGAAATGAGATCAGCAAATACAGTGAGAATTTGGCAAATAAACGCGAAATCGTTTGTTTGACAAAAATCGATGCGATGACCGAAGAAGAAATCACAAAATTCCAAAAGTTTTTTGAGGCCCAATTGGATCGGAAAGTTCTTCCAATCTCAGGTGTCTCTGGAAGAAACATAGATAACTTAAAAGCTCTTATGATTAAATGTATCGATGTTGAAAAAGAAGATAGAAAAGCAAACCCAGAGCCAGATGCTCGTAAAATAATAGAATAGGAATAGAAAATGAGCCGCGAATACGTATCAAAAGAAGTTGAAGCTATTTATAAAGACACAAATTTTGTCGAACCTCTAAACTTGGCCATGGCCGCTGCCTGGATTATGGGAAATTTCAAGGGACTTAATCTAAAAGTTTTAGACCTTAAAAACCAATCAAGTATTGCTGATTTTTTCGTAATCGGCTCTGCCGGTAACCCAACTCAAGCAAGAGCGATGGCAGAAGAGATTTCTCTCCAAATGAGAAACCTTGGTATCGAAGCACTTTCTCGCGAAGGTTTAAAACAAAGCACTGACTGGATTCTCTTAGATTACGGTGATGTCATTATTCATGTATTCCATGAGCCAGCTCGAATGATTTATGACTTGGATCAACTTTATAAAAATGCAATTAATGTTGAGATCCCTGAATCATATTATTTCTCTACGCCAGAATCGGAGCGCAAAGGCAGCAATGATGATGGAAGAAATTATTTCTAGATAACATGAAAGATCTTCATCTCATTGTTGTCGGAAAATTAAATGATAAAAATATCGCAGAATTGGAGAGGGATTATTTTAAACGATTAACCTCTCCCTCACTCACTATCCACGAAGTCCGTGCCCACTCCGAAAACCTAGAAAAAGAAGCCAAAGAAGTCTCAATAAAATTAGATGATCTCGAAAAGTCCGACAAGCTCTTCATTGTTCTTCTAACTGAAAAAGGAAAGCAATTTGAAAGCGTGGAGTTTTCAAATTGGTTAAACACGCATTCCGAACGCCAAAAAGTCGTTTTCATTATCGGTGGAGCTGCTGGGCATGGGAAAAATATCATAGACCGCGCCCATTTTAAGCTGTCGCTATCAGAGCTGACTTACCCCCACAAGCTGGCAAGATTATTATTGGTTGAGCAAATCTATAGGGCCCAAACAATCAAAGCAAACCATCCCTACAATAAATAAATTTAACTTTTTTAATAAATTGCCGAAAAGAGCAGTGGTATTACATATGCTTGGGAGATTTATGGACGAACAAAATGAACTCATTGATGACTTTGTCGCTGAGGTAAAAACCATTCATCGAGAACTAAAAATAATCGTCGCTGCTCAACTAAAAACTCCAAAAATGGATAAAGCACTTTTTGAAAAATTTGGTCAACTGGTTGACCGGATCTATGGTACCGCTACGACTCTCGGATTTGTAGAAATTGGAAAATACTTATTGGCGATGAAAAACATTTCCTACTTAAGTTCACAATGCGACCGTGAGGTTGGACAGAAGAAAGCACTTAGAATGATGATGGAGTGTGTGGATTATATCGAAAAAATTTGCTCGAGTATTTATAAAAAAGAAGAGGTTAAACATCTTAATCGTTTATTACTCATAGAAATTGCAAAAGCAGAACGTTTGGAAAAAACAGATTTTCAAACCATCACCCGAAGAAGTGTCGCCTGAATATTTAAGCAAGAATCGTTTGCGCAAAGGCTTTCTCTGTTGCGAGAGCCTCTATATCCGATTAAATTCCTTGCCATCTTTATGTGGTTAAACGCCCCGTTTAATATTTTATAAGCTCTTGAAAAACTTTAAATTTTCTTGGCATAAAAAATGCTCATCTAATCCAATGGGTAACACAAAAATGGGAGATAAAGATGAAGCGAAAAAATAAAAAGAAGTCAGAGGCAGAGACCTTGATTAAACCTAAAGAAACTTCATTAGCAGAATCGCAGGGCGTTCCTAAGTTTTCAGGATCTTCATACAATGGACAAGGAAATGTAGACCATGGAAAAATAACTTCAAATAGAAAAAGAAGATAATTCTAAAAATTAATGGGGGGCAATCATGCAAAACATAAGCTACGAACAAATAATTGTAGTTTTAGGGATGTGCATTTGGTTCGTGTTTCCAATTGGAATGTTTCTCTCTGTTGTGAGACAGGATCGTGAAGCATTGCCGCCGCCTCAACCAAATCCCAAACTCGATGGTGAACACCTAAAAATTTTTGAACATAAAAAGATGCTCTACAACGATGAAGCTGCAGAGGATGAGATACCGGAAAACGATATTGCAGATAATATAGAAGAGACTAGTCACGATGAGGATTTTATTCATCCACATACTGGCGTCGGATCAAGCCATAGTCATCATCTTCAATAAGGAAAAGCGAAATACTTAGACATTATTATTTGCAAAAAAAAGCATCTCTTATATTTCGATAAGAGATGCCTTTTTTCTTGTCGATCTGAATTTAAAAGGTAAAAAAAAGCCTATGACCTTCGGGTTATGAACGTGAGCTGGTCAATTTTCTAAATTGTTGAAAACAAACTTAACTCTAAATTATTATTAACCTTTCTTCATTTGCCCATGCTCAGAATTACCCTCTATTACTACCCTTTTCTATCTGCATTCACGTTCAATTCACGCTCCACTTTTGATTATTAAAAGAACTTCTAATATTTTTTAGAGGCGTTATGCAATCAAATCATTATGAAATTCAATTAAGTGTTAATCTACGATCACTTTTAAAAGAAAAAGAAATGGCAATTGTTAGTTTATCAAGAAAAACCAAAATCCCATTACAGATACTTCACGGATGGCTGTCAGGTGTTGAACCTAGAAGTCTCAAGCAAATTAAAATTGTCGCTGAATATTTTGACCAATCAATTGATGATCTTTGCTTCAGCAGTTCAAAGAAAAAAAAGATATTGAAAGTTCTCAATGACAAACGAGTCCGAAATGAAATTAATTAAATCTAATTAGTTGGAAATATTTTATTTCTAAAAAGGTAAAAGTAAAAAAAATTTTCTGTTAAGTTGCTACTCCTGATCATAACTTAAGGTTAGGATCAATGGTCTGGTTCTATAGGGGATTATTTGCCCCTTCCGAGACTTGCAGGCGATGTGTAAAATAGTTTGTGATGCTGAGAAAACTTAAATAAGTGTTCCCAATTTCTCCTAAGATGGTACGATAATAAAGTAGTATGAAGTCAAAAAAAATATGTTATACAAATTCACCATTACTTGAGACGGTTTTTGAAGTTAGGTTCAAAAATGAATTAAATATATTGGATAAAGAGGTAACCGAGTTCTATAAGAAAATAAGTTCAGATTATCCAAAATCTCACGATGTTTTCACGACAGCGGTTAATCTAAAGCTGGCCATGAAGGGGGGTGTGCCGAGCGAAGCTCAAGCACTATCAACTGAAAATATTTTAAACAAGAGATTTACTTCAACTGATAGTAAAAAAGTAATTCACTTATCTTCGCAATCATTTGCAAATAGTATGCTTCAGCCCTATCTGGGATGGGATATTTCTTATACTAGTTTTCAAAATTCCCTGAATGTATTTCGCAACTTATTTGGTGACATTAAATTAGGGCGTATTGGAGTCAGAAGTATCAATCGATGGACTTTCCCCGCGGATAAGATTGATGAATATTTACAACTCAAGCCTGGCTTTCAACCTGGTGATTTTTCAACAGTGGTAACTCGTGCCGGGATGAATTTTTCAGTATTTAACGAAATGCTGAATCTGCATTGTGAAATAAGACTACAGCTTAATCCGAAAAAAGGCGATAATGTATTAGAAATTGAGGCAAACCTTGACGTGTTTGTTTATAGATTAGTAGATAATGACCTTTCGGACGATGAGGTTAATGAATTATTCTTAAATGTCCGAAAACTAAAAAATGATATATTTGAATCAAGTATAGGCCAAAAAAGTAGGGAGAAGTTTGATGAGTGATCTTAGCATATCTGCTGATGCTTTTGATTGGGCTCCAGGACGTGATATTAACTTTAGCTCAATGCTGTTTGGGTCTGTCGATGAAAAACGAATTAAAGTTGGGCGTGCTAGTAACCCGCAAGCACTAGATATTAAGATTGTCCCCGATTTTCCGAAAAGTACTTTTAGTATTACTGGAGAAGATTTTTTAGATTCAGAATACACCCCTTCGATCACAATGGATGACCTTTTACTCCTTTCAGATTCTGTATTAGATGATGTGTTAGATATTTTTGAAAATTGTACTATTGAGGGCTGGGATGGCTATGGCGCACACCCGTTGAATATAAATAGTGCTATTCAGGGTATAGATTTTATTCTCAAATTACCTAGATCGGTTTTGTCCCCTGAACTTTTTGTTCATACAAATGGTAGTTTTGGTACTAGATTTTTTAAAAACAATAATTCGTTGATTTTATGTTTTCATGATGGAGGCATAGCTTCCTTTGCGGGTATAATTAATGATCAAGAAATTCTTGGGACATTTAATTTTAACAGTGGTGAAATGCCGGTCCACTTGCTCACAATTTACGAGCAAATTTCAGATGAAAGATTCTAAAATTTGCGATCAGGAATTCATTCAAAGATTTGTCTTTAGTGGAAATGTTTCTTCAAAAGGAGTGATAAGGCCATCCGCTTTTCTTCCTCAACCGATTTATCCAAATGAATTATCAGTTTATCGAACTAGGGACCATTGCCAAGAAGAGATGTGGGCGGTTGGTGACGAACATGTTGGGAAGTTCCACAATCCACCGCGCCAAGTAAAAGCTTCCGCTGAAATGTCTGCTGGTGAAGTAAGAAAAATTAGAAATGATGTATCTAGTAAATTTTTAGAATTAATAGCGCTATCAGTTCCCCACAGAAACCATACAAATATTGAAAATATACAGACAACTTCTCCTAAAGACCTACTCGTAGCTGAAAAGTTATTACGAATTTCAAAATCTATTAAGCGATAGCTTGTTGAAAAAAAATTAATTATTCTGATTCGATTTCTTGATAAATTAAATCCTAAAATCCGCCGCTATTATTTCTTAAAGTGAGCTAAGTCGTGGCCATCATGGCCTTTTTCTCCATTTTTCTGTTTCACCCGTTTTAATTTTTTTGATTATTTTTTTTTGAAATTCTTTTGGCCATGCATAATGAAATGGCCTTTGATTTTTGATATTGTTTTTTTACTACAAAAAACGTTTACAAAAAACAAAGGACCCCTGTGAAAGAGAGTATCGTTCTTCAAAAAACAAA
>JAQTTZ010000208.1 GCA_028710485.1 Bacteriovorax sp.
AAACTTAGGCCTCAAAAATTCCAAACGTAAAAGCGTTTTTCTTATGGCCAACTGCTTCCTTTTTTCCGAACTTTCTATCATCTCTAACGATTTACTAAGATCGTATTCACTTACATAATCACTCTCAATTTCTTGCCTCCTTAACATATTTCTCTTTTGTAACTTTTGAAATTGATCCTTTTGACTTCCTAAAAAATTAACAATATTTTCTTTATATTTCGAAAATGCTTCCAAATCCAAATTCTCTTTCGGTTGAATATCAACCACACTAATAGCATCTAGAGGAGTAAAATTCCCGTCCATCAAAGACAATTATAAACAAAATTTTAGTCGAAATCTAAAATTATTCCTGCATCAAAGGAATTCTACTAGGATCTAAATTATCCACAATTTCTTTAATTCCCTCTTCTAAACCTACCATAGGCTTGAAACCCAACTCATTCGAAATTTTTTCAATCCCCGCCAACTGAGTCTTAATATATCCAGACTTAATTGGATTCTCAATGCACTGAGGCTCAATACTAGTCCCCATCACCTTATTAATTATTTTTACCAATTCAATTAAATTAATTGCCTCAGCTGTTCCAATATTAAAAATATTAAAACCATATTTTTTCTCACTATTCATTGCCAATTCAATTCCCTGAACCACATCCCGCACATTAGTAAAATCTCTCTCTTGAGTCCCATCACCATACAAAATTGCTGGCTTACCCATCTTCATTCCCCAAATAAATTGAGACAAAACATTAGCAAAAATTTTCTTATGACCCTCATTTGGACCATAAACACTCATAAATCTAAAAGCTATAATCTCCAAATCATATACTTTTGAATAAACTCTTGATGTACTCTCTTGAGAATGTTTAGTCACTGAATAAAAATTTGGGGGCAAAACAAATTGATCTTCAGTTAATGGAGTTGGATTATTACCATAAATAGAACTAGTTGATGCAAACATTACCTTCTTAGCTTTAATATCTCGGGCAAAATTCAATACATCCAAATGCCCCATTATATTATTTTCCATCGAATCTCTTAAATGATCCACAAACATTGGAGCAGAAGAAGAAGCTGCCAAATGTACTATATACTCAAAATCCATCCCTGCACTTTCCAACTCAACTCTATTCTTTACATCACCAACTACCAACTTCACCTCTGGAACCAAATTTTCCTTAACTCCCAAAGATAAATTATCAAAAGCCGTCACATCATGACCCTTTTTAACCATCAAATTACAAAAATTACTACCTATAAAACCAGCACCACCAGTAACTAAAATTTTTGACATAAAATTTCCTTCTTTAACTTATAAAAAGAATGTAATCCCATTTTAACGATCTTGGCTCTCTATTTCAACTATTTCCCTTTTGTAAAACTATTTATATTCTCTATGGTTGTCTTCATAATCCTTTCAATTGCCTCTTTACTATTAAAAGCATTATGTGGCGTAAACACCACATCGTCTCTATCACGCAATAAATGGTAAGTTAATACATCTTGTAATTGTTCCTTTCTAATTTTTTCACTCAAAACTGTACTCATACTTTCTACCATTGATTCATCCTCGGTTGTATCCAATCCTGCCCCTGCCAAAATTTTATGATTCAATGCCCACAAAATTGCTTCCGTCTCTACTACCGCCCCTCTAGCCGTATTAATCAAAAAACTCCCTTTCTTCATCAATTTAATATTCTTCTTGTTAATCATATGAAAAGTTTCCTTAATTGCTGGTACATGTAATGTCACAAAATCAGCCTCGTTTAAACAAGTTTCCAAATCTACATATTTAAAACCTAGCCTTTTTGCTATTTTTTGATCAGGATATGCATCCACTCCCAAAACTTTCATCCCGAAGCCTCTAGCGATCTTTATTACATTTTGCCCTATTTTTCCGCAACCAATTACACCCAACATTTTTCCATACAAATCCACCCCTGTCAAACCCTCCGGATCAAACTCCCCTTCCTCTACCGATTGATGGGCTACTACTATTTTTCGAGCCGATGCCAGCAATAAACCAAAAGCATATTCTGCTACCGTATTTGAACCATAATCAGGGACACTCCCAACCACAATTCCTCTCTTTTTACATTCTTCGATATCAATATGATCAAATCCAGTTGACCTAGTCGTCACCATTTTCAAATTAGGTAGTTTATCTAAAACACTCTTATCTATTTTTGAATAAATAAAAACCGAAAGAATATCGTATTTTTTGGCCAATTCAATATCATCTTGTATCTCTTTCTCAAAAATTCCCACTCCAAAACTATCTAATTTAGATATTTCCCTCTCAATTACTTCTCTTTCCCAATGCTTTACTCCAAAAAAAGCAATTTTATAATCCATAAATTAATTTTACCTCATTTTTTTAAAAAAAATCCTAAAAAAGATAAATTTTCCCTTCCTTTACCCAAAGAACACTTTTTATAAAAAATTAATTATTGACACATAAATATCCAATATGTTTTACTGATATCAGTTAATCATTACTTTGATATTAGAGGAGCCAATCAATGGATTATCAAAACGAATCACAAGATAAACTTGTGAAACAACAATCCACCCCAAAAAAAGTCAATGGTGTTTCTATTGACAATCTTCCCGACCTTCTTACAGTTGCCGAGGTTGCCGACCTCCTTAGAGTCAGCAAACTCACTATCAAGCGCTGGGGAAAAAGAGGAAAACTACCGGCCATTCGTATCAATGCTCGTGGTGACCGCCGCTACCGTAAGGAAGCTGTTCTCTGGTTACTTGGCATTCAAACCGATTAAAGATAAAGTACTCCGTAGCTTTAGCAAAGGATACCCTGCCCTACCTGCCATTAACTATTATCTTTTCCTTCAAGATAATCGTGATATTTGTCTTCCCAATCTCTCGGATCCGATATTTCCTTTCCCATCTTAATTTTTGAAACACTCCCTACATCATCATCCTTACTCAGGGTAACAGTTCCCCTCTCCATAGGAATATCAACAACACTCTCCTTCAATGAATAAGACTCAGAACCAATTTCAGGATCTCTCGTCACACCAGCATTCTACCCTCAAGCATTTTCATCGTCAATATTATCTCTCGAAGAGAAACCTAACACACTCCCCCTACCCAAATCCACCCGAAGACCAATATCTTGTTGATCAAAAGCATTATCCCCGATTCCCCTATCCCTATATTGATCTAAAATTAACAACTTACCTCCACTCATTTCTGCTAATTCTAACAAATTATTTCTTTGATTTATTCGGTCCAACATTCTTAAAGTTGCTTCCATTCTAAAACTCATACCAATATTCTACCTTTTGGTGTCCTCTTGATCAACCCTTTTTTCATTAAAAACGGTTCATAAACTTCAGTGATTGTCCCCACATCCTCAGATAAGCTAGCAGCCAAATTCTCCACTCCCACCGGGCCTCCATTATATTGTTTTTTGACTACCTCTAAATACTTCCTATCTGCAT
>JAQTTZ010000091.1 GCA_028710485.1 Bacteriovorax sp.
TTTTTGAATTGAGAGAAAAAGAAAGGCACGAGCTTTATCTTCCAGATTTGCAACTGCATTTTTTAGAATTGCCTAAATTTGAAGCGTGGACAAAGAGGCCTGAAGTAAAATATGATTCACTTAGGAAATGGATGCATTTTTTTAAGATTAAGGACGATGCAGAAAGCTGCATGCGCGCAATGACAAAGGATCCTATGATGAGTAAAGCACTTGATGCATTAGAAGAATTGTCAAATGAACCAGGTGCTCAGGAATTAGCTGAAATGCGTGAGAAGGCCCGAATCAATCTGCAAATTGTCACTCAAGGTGCTTTTGAGGAAGGAATGGAGAAAGGGCTGGAGAAAGGGCTAGAGAAAGGACTAGAAAAAGGAATACAGAAAGGAAAAATTGAAGGGCTTGTCGAGGCCCAAAGAAAAACAATTTCTTTAATGTTTAAAAAAGGAATGTCCATTCCTGAAATCGCCAATATTCTCGAGATCAGTAACGCTGAAGTTGAAAAATTCTCAAAGTAAAGGATCTTATTAAGTGCCGTGATAATGATCTTAATCCAAAATTTCTCAAATCCCAGATTTTTTAGGTCTGGGATTATAGCAAAAAATCTTTAGATTCAGATTGTGTGAAGTCAATATCAATTATTCTTCAGTGTACTTACAGACTTCCTCTGCACTCCAATTATTTGAACCAAAGCTATCAACAAAACTTCTTTTAAGTTTAAGAGACAATGTTTTATTATTTTTACTCATCTCAAGAGTATTAACAGTTTTAGAAAGGGTAAGTACAAATTTAGTTTTACTAGTACTTGTTAATTTAAAATTGTCCCCATTTAAAATTGCATTATTTGTTGTTACGTATTTTTCGCCATGTGATTGGTTTGTAGAATTATCTCTTTGATCGCCTTTATTGATACCCGCTACGATCAACACACCTTCCGCACTATCAATATTGTAATAAGTTCCAAGATCACTGGAACCTTCAATTTCAAGGGTATCTGGAGCTGATTTTATAATTTCCAACTCAGATGAGCAAAGACTTTTATTGCTGCTCTCTTTGGTTGAGGACACAAGGGAATATTTTCCTAAGATATTTGCATGCACGGCCGAAATAGAAGTAATAGTTAATACCAATAATAGGATTTTTTTCATTTTTTCTTCTCTCTTTAGCAAGGCCTGATTGTTTGGCCCATCGTTTGTTGTATAATTCTTTAACCTACAATTACCACGGCTAAAAAACTATTTAGCCTTTTTGCAAAAATTACACTGGAAAATTGGAGCGACTATTTTTTGTACAGTCCGGAGGTCTTGTTATGATGGAGACATACTAGAAAATCAATTAACTACAATAAACGGCAATTTTGGGTCACATAGACCTTTCCTGAACCCGATCATTTTTTTCCCGTCTCTCTTTTTTCCTAGAATATCCTAAGATACTTATAGGGCCTAAAGGAGAAGTCATGAAAAAGCTGGTTTTATTTGTATTTTTGAGCTTGTTGTTAGTCAACTGTTCGTCACTACATCAGTCGGTGCCTAAAAGGGAAACTGCCAGTGTCGAAGAGGATAAACTTGGGCCTAGCACTGACATTCCCCCTTATCGCACAACTTCGTTTGGAAAAAACGATATGCGCATTATCAATAATGGAACTGCCGCGCTCTATCAGCGCGTAGATATGATAAGAAGAGCAAAAAGAAGTTTAGAGCTTGAATACTTTATCTTCAATCCTGATTCTGCGGGGAGAATAATTGTCACTGAGCTGATCAAGGCCGTGAAAAGGGGCGTTGCCGTTCGAGTACTGGTCGATAAATCAGCGGCCGTTTTTGTCCTGGATGAAAGTTACGCCAAAATTTTCCGCGATAATAGTATCCAACTTCGCTACTACAATCCAGCTTCCATTTTTCGAATATCCTCTGTACAATTTAGAAACCATCGCAAACTTATTATTCGCGACAATGAAGAGGCCATTACTGGTGGACGAAATATTGCCGATGAATATTTTAATTTATCTACGACATTTAACTTTCTCGATCGCGATGTTTGGGTCAAGGGTGATATTGTCCCAGCAATGCACGAGACTTTTGAACGCTACTGGGTTTCAGATATTATAGAAGTGCCGCGCTTTCTCAATATAAAAAAGGCCAATGACAGCGAAAAGAAAAAATACCAAGAAGCTGTAGATAAGATGGCCTTCACTAAAGAAGATGAACATAAATTAGATTTTATTATGAGCTACGGTGAGCAGGCCCTTAATCAAAATAACGTCCATGCCTGTCCTGAAGCGACCTTAGGAACTGATCGTGAAGGAGCAAGCTTCCTTGAGCGCATTCACTCTAAAGATTACAAGGCAAATTACCGCTTGCTTCGAAAAGAGATTGCAAAATGGATTGAAAATAATGTCCAACATGAAATCGTAGTAGACACGCCTTATTTTTTGATTGATCCAAATAGTGAAGATGTTCTCACAAAACTGCTCAGTCAAAATAAAAAAGTTACCATTTTAACTAATAGCCTGGCCTCAACCGATGCTGCTTACGTTTCCACTGTCTTCAATAGCTCCGTGACTAAATACACTAAAAATCCCAACTTTAGCGCCTATACCTATAAGGGGAAATTCTCAGACGAATCTGAACTATACAGTGATGAAGTGAGACGCTCTGATTGGGGAACTCATTCTAAAACGATCGTCTTTAACGACGACTCTTTTATGATCGGTACATTTAATATCGATAACCGATCAAGTTTTTATAACACCGAGATGGCGATCTTCTGTTCCGGAAGTCCTGAGTTAACACAAGATATTCGAAGCAATATCAGCGCCCGTATGAATATGAGTTACCACTTAAATAGCGAAGGCGTTCCCGATGATGGGACACCTCTGTTAGAGGGAAACTCTGATCAAAAAAAGCGACTTTACTACTTTCTAAAAGTACCAAGTTCGATTTTACAATTTTTACTGTAGCCTAAAGCTGCTGGCAAAAAAGCTTAGCTTTTTTCTACAACGATAAGCAAATAATCACTCATGGGGCCATACTCAGGAGATGGCATGAGATCCTTAAAGGGCAACTCTTCATCATCGTAATAGAGCAACTCTTCAATTACTACTATTGGACGACCTTTAAATCGTTGTTGATATTGATATGGCAAACCTCCACCATACTCTATGTGAAACTGACCAACCACCACAACGATAGTATCATCTGCTGCAACCGGTGCCTCAGCTATATTCCATGACATCGTTTCATCCCAAACACTTTGTGCTTCAAAATATCTTTGCATCGCTTCTGGAGAGGTAACATGTCCTGCCATCATTTCGGTAAATCTTTTTTTGTAACTTTCACGGCCAAGATGAAGTTGCGGCGGCAATAACTTTAAAGCTTCTTCACTTAAATTCGATAGACCATTTTTTGAAATTTCGCCAGAGAGCCATCGTGGACTATTGAGCGCGAAAGTTTTTTCGCCCAATTCGGCCTTTGGAAATAGAATCTGGTCGCGGTAAAAATCAAAATTAACAGAACCCCAGGCCATTTTTTTCAAAAAATCAGGCTCGCTTAAAGTACCGCTACGGTATTCATCAACTGCCGACTGTTGAGTATAATCTAAAAACTCCATCCCCACATTTATCTTATGCCCGTTGGCACGCAATTCATTAAGCACGGCCAACTGGCCCTTTTGAATTAGGCCATTACCATGTTGTTCACCCAGAAACACCACGGCACCTTTAGGGATGCTTTTAATCACATCTTTAAAAGAGACCTTTTCTAAGGTCGTGCCATTATAAAGTTCGCCTTCTAGAGCAAATCCTAAATTACTAAAAATAGAAAAAATTAAAAAAGCTAAAAGCCTCATTATAAACCTTTTGTTTAAAAACTAAATTCTCTTAGGGGCAATCGAATTCCTCACACCAATATCAGTGAAATTAAGAAGAGTCAAAACTAACGGGCCGTCCAAAAAAACATTCAAGTAAAAAATATTTATGTCGATACGAGCATATGCGATTTCAAATCATCACAATCATTCTATCCGGAGTAATATGCCAATTGGCCTACGGGCAGTTGACCCAAGAAGAGTGCACGAAGCAAGATGTAAGAGATAAAAACCCTCAGTTAAAAGATTTTTTTTCAACTCCCCGAGATCAGGATTCGATTGGGTGGTGTTATGCTTTTGCTGCTGCCGATCTTCTTAGTGTCGCAGCAGGAACTCCAGTCTCCTCAATGCATGCAAGTGCCATTTATAATAAAAGTATTTCCAATAATTTTTTTTGGAGCACAATTTACGGTATCAACGATTTATTCAAGGACAGAAAATTAAAAGACATTTACGAAGGTGGATACGTTGACAAGGCACTAAACGAAACTCTGGATGCGGGTAATATTTGTACCGAAAAAGAGCTGCCTTTTGATTCCGACTATAATCAAGAGACTTACCGGACAATAAAAGCATTAGAAGAGCTAAAACAGGACGTGCAAAATGAAATATCGTTCACTGATTTCTGCACTAAAATGAGCAATATTCTTCCAAGAAGCCCATTCACGAATGTTGATTTAATGAATCTTTATCAAGCAATGCTTGGAAATGAGTTGAATCAGGCACTCGAAGAAATGATGGCCAACTCTTGCCAAGGAATAAAAGTAAAAATACCGGATTTTAAAACACAAAGCATAGATAAGCCCTTCTTTAGTTTTTTTAATCAATCAAAAAATGATTATTTTAAAAAAATTGGAGAAGTATTAGCTGATGGTAGGCCTTTAGCAATATCCTACGATGTCGGAAAGGTTCTAAGGCGGAGTGATAGTGGGGGTGGTCACGCGAGTGTTATAATGGCAAGGCAATGGAGAAATAATAAGTGCGAATATAAAATCAGAAACTCTTGGGGATCAATTTGCGGTTACTATAGAGAAGACATTGAATGCAATAGAAATGAAGGTAGTTTTTGGGTTGACGAGGATACATTCTATGAAATGGTTATTGATATTGATTATATTTCCAATAAATAGCATATTCGCCTGTACGCCAGTGCAAGCGAAGTTTAATAATTCTGAATTTGAAGTGTGCTACTTCCCAGAAACTCAAATGTATATTTCAAAAACTTGCAAAAAAGTAAGCGATTGTTTTCCTACAAAGAATAGACCTACTAAAATTAGGGCCAACCAAAATCCAAGTTTTACGTTATGTTATTCAATAAAAGGAAGTCCGGCATTTGTTCATGTAAGCAACTCTTCCAAAAAAGTGTCTTTCTGTAGTTTAAATGACAAATGGGTAGACTTAGAAAGCTTAGTAACGGCACAAGAATAAATTTTTCATAGAGGTTCTTCTTTTAATTCTAAATTCAAGAAAAGGCCTTTTTTGCCGATAGACAGCTATTCAAAAATATTTAAAAATTCCCAAGACCCCAAGCATTAATTTTACGATGGTATTCGCCACTGGTGCTGCCGCAGATAATTTGAGTGTCGGCCGCAGAGCACTCTCTTCACAAGCGACCTTTGATTTTTTCGCCAAACTTTACAAAGAAAAAACGCAAAGAGAACTGGATGTAAATTTAAGCTATGGTCAAAAAGCTCCAAGCATTATCTCTGATACTTCGATAAATACGATGACAGGAATTGAACGCGATATCGCTTCAAGCTTTACCACGATGGGAGCGCGAATTCCCAATGGATGCTCGAAAGATTTTTCGACAGCAATGGAGCAGTATCTGTTAGAGAATTTTGAGCAAAATGATTCTTTAAAAGATTATAAAGTCAAAACGAAATGGTTTTCAGATGACCTGGTTTTCGAATGGGAATAGCTGGATCTATTTCACAGGCATCAGCAAAATCATGTATATTACTGAGCTAGATCAGTGTGGACTTTCACCATCCGAGAGAACCTATATCTGTAGGAAGATGACAAGGAGGTGACCAATGAAAAATAGATTACTTTATCGCTTTTCGAGAACTAGGCGTAGCTCCCTTCAAAATGAAACAAGTTGAGTTATTAGGTTTTTAATTAACGCTCTGAAACTTTTTGAGAAGGCCGGAACAATGTTCAACGAGAGATGTTACCGCCAATAACTCGTATATATTTATCTTGAAAAAGCCTCATTTGGTGGGGCTTTTTTATTTTAGTTTAAAAACTTCTAAAGGAAATCTTATGCTATTTAAGCTTGAGAATGTGTCACAGGTTGCCTTCGAAGACATGAATCAAGTTCACCGCGAAGAACTTATAATGGTTAATGATATTTATCATTATTTAACGACGAGCGCGGTTCACGATCATCAGATTATTGAAAAGATGTTACAAGAATTTGCCTTTCATCTTCGCGATCATTTTTTATTTGAAGAAGACATGATGAGAGAAACAAATTGTCCAATTTATAGTTGTCATGAAAGTGAACATATAAGAGTTCAAAAAATTATGTTCCAAATCTTTAAAGAATATGCTGTTTCAAAAAATATCAACCTCCTTAAATTTTATTTTGAATTCGAATTTAAATCATGGATTGAAAATCACATTCTCACAATGGATACAGTGACTGGTGCCTTTCTCAAAGACAAAGGGATCATATCCGATTCATGAAATTCCTTACGAATTTAATTAACTATCTTCATAACAGAGACTCCGATTGAAATGCTATTCAGGCAAAAAACTCTCTGTATTACATGTTAGTAACACAGAGTAATCTTCTATTTGAAACCTCTAAAAAACAAAATAAAATTATAAATGATTTATTTTGGTTGCCGACAATGTATCAGAATCAATTTTAAATAGGAGCCAGAGATGAAAAGTATTCAGCGTGTTGTGAAAAAAAATTCTAACCTAGACAATGAAATCGCAGAAATTCAAAAAATTAATCCGAAATTAATGTTTGTTTTTGGAGGATTAAATTTATTTAAAGAAGGTACTGTTCTAAAAACAATTTCTGAAAAATTAAAGGGGACAATTATTATTGGTTGTTCAACTGCAGGTGAAATTTCAGATAAAGGGATGAGTGAAGATACCTTAGTGTTAACAGCTTGCCATTTTGAAAAAACTCAAGAATTTCAAACCGCAATGGTTCCAGTAAATGGAATTAATGATTCATTAAATGCAGGAAAGGCACTTGCTTCTAAATTTTCAAAAGATAATATGACAGCACTATTTATCTTGGGCCCAGGGGTTAATGTTAACGGAAGTGCAATTATAGATGGACTTCGTGAAGTTATAGGAGAAAACGTTACCATTACTGGTGGTTTGGCGGCCGATGCGGGTAATTTTACACAAACATTCACTATCTTAAATGGCGAAATTCAATCTGATAAGCTGATCGGATTAGCAGTTTATGGAAACAATTTAAAAGTTGCTTTTGGATCAATGGGGGGATGGCAACCATTTGGGCCAATTAGACAAGTTACTAAGGCAGAAGGAAACATTCTTTTTGAATTAGATGGTGAACCAGCTCTGGATCTTTATAAAAAATATCTTGGTGATGATGCCAATAAATTGCCGGCTTCCGGACTTCTGTATCCCTTTGCCATATTAAATAACGAACTAGATGAGTCGGGAGTAATTAGAACCATTCTTGGAGTTGATGAGGCCGCAAAAAGCTTAATACTTGCTGGTGATATTCCAAATAAAGGTTCAGTTCGCCTTATGCATGCCGATAAGGCCGGATTAACGTTGGGGGCAAAAGGAGCTGCTGAAAAAACTTTTCATACTGTAAGCGCAAAAGCTGCGAATGGTGTTGGAATTTTGGTCAGCTGCATCGGTAGAAAAATTGTTATGGGAAGTGATATTGATGATGAATTGGATGCAGTAAAAGCTGTTTTTGGAGATAATAGCTCTATTACAGGATACTATTCAAATGGAGAGATCTGTCCCGATTCAACTTTTAGTGCTTGTAAATTACATAATCAGACAATGACGATCACCTATATTTATGAAGAATAAAACTTTTTTGATTTGAAAAAAGGGACTTAATAAAATGATTAGGGCAGGCGGCGGATTTTTCGGCCTGCCTTTTTTTCAGCATTAACCTTTCTTTAATAAACCACTTTGTTTTGTCGTACATTCTTCCAATCTCTACCTGTCATTTTAAATTATTATTCCCATTGAAGAAAGCATAGAGAGGAGTATATTTTAGATATTGGTTAATCTGTCTTTCTTAGGATTAGTAAAAAAATGATATCGAAGCGTTTACTTAGACAAGTAAAAAAAACTTTTGGGGAAGAAGAATATTATACAATTCTTCCGGAATTTATTAATGAGAATTTATCGAAGTTTAGCGATGCTCACCAGGAAAAGTTGGGACCGCTTTCTAATTTTGAGGACTTCATTAATGTAATTGAGCAAAGCTACAATGATGATCAAATACTTTTATCTCGTGCCCAAAGAAATTTAGAAACGAGCTCTGAAGAACTAGCACAGATAAATAAAGATCTATTCAAAACAAATAAAATTATTGAACACATGCTTAATTCCCTCGATCAAGGTTTTGTTATTTTTGATAAGGAGTTGCGCTGTCTTTCTCTCTATACTAAGGCCACCATTGAAATGTTCACCCAAGAAGTTGAAGGAAGACTGATACAAGATGTTTTACCTTTTGAAAAAGTGGAAAAGAAGGAGAGCTTTGTTGATTGGTGTGAATTGGTATACATGGACATGCATGAATTCGAAACTCTTAAAATGCTTGCTCCTAAGAGATTGGTTGATAAAAAAACGGGCAAGACTCTAGATTTAGATTTTAAAACGGTCCGTGATGCAGACAATGTTTTATTATTTATAATTTTAATTGTAACAGATAGAACTCAAGAGATAATTAATCAAAATAATACCAATAAAATGCAAGAATATGCTCAAATGGTTTCTAAGGTAATTTCTGATAAGAAAACAACTTATGATTACGTTCATCAGATTCAGCGTTTACTTATAGAGTTAAGAGAGATCCTTTCGAAAGAGGAAGTTACTGACGATGGAATTGTGATAATTAAGAGACTTCTTCATACGACAAAAGGAGCAGGGAACACTTATTTCTTTGGTGATTTAGGAAGAAGAATTAATGAGATAGAATTAAAGCTCAATGGCATGGAAGATAAAAAGGATATGTGGCAGCTCGTAAAGAGTGAAGAAGTGAATCTTGTCTCTTTATTTGAGGGGTATTTAAAACAGGTTGGTGAATTAACAAATGAAGAGAACAAGGCAATTAATCTTTCTGAAAAGAGCAAAGATTGGTTGATAAAGTTAATTAAAGATGGTCGGAATCAATCTTTTAGCAAAGATCAAATTTTAGATGAACTGCATGATCAATTCATTCTTTCACCAGTTCATGATTATATCAGTCTCTATAATATGACAGTGATAGACTTAGCAAAACGCTTAGGAAAACCTATTCCTCGCTTTGAGGTGACAGGAGAAAATGTTCGTATTAATTATGAATCACACTCCGATTTCTTATCTGAGTTAGTACATATTTTTACAAATATTATGGATCACGGTCTGGAATTTGAAGGTGATAGGATTACGAGAAAAAAACCCGTAGAAGGTTTAATTAAGACTCATACCGAAAAGATTATTGTCGATAATGGAGTGGAGAGTTTGAAGTTAGTTATTTCTGATGATGGAGATGGTATTAATCCTGAAAAAATTAGAAATAAACTTCTTCAAATGGAAAAATATAAAGATGGCATAGATAAATTTAGTGATGAAGCTTTGATCAATTTTATTTTTGGGCATGGGTTTTCAACGGCAGTAAAGAAGACCGATATCTCTGGACAAGGAGTAGGCCTAGATGCGCTTAAGGCAGCAGTTGAAAGATTAGAGGGTACGATAAAAGTTGAGTCCAAACTTCATGAAGGAACAACTTTTACTATTGTTTTTCCTTTAAAAGAAAAAAGAATAATAAACTATTAGTTTCGGAGATGAGGGATAATGAGTAATTTAAAAATTTTAGTCATTGATGATTTTGAAATGACTCGAGTTATGATCAAAAAAAATTTAGCTACCTTGGGATTTAGCAACTTTGAAGACGCAGAAAATGGCCTTGAGGCCTTTAAAAAACTCAAGCTAGCAATTGATATGAATGCTCCATTTGATTTAGTTTTTTGTGATTGGAATATGCCAGTAATGTCGGGGATTGAGCTTTTGAAGCAATGCCGTAGTACCCCTGGGCTAATTTTAATACCTTTTATTATGGTAACAGCGGAATCGGAAAGTGAAAATGTTATTAAGGCCTTAATGATGGGAGCTAATGATTATATCATTAAGCCTTTTTCTCCTGAGGTTCTAACTAAAAAAATTGATCTGATATTAAAGAAATTAAAATAAATTTTAGCTTGGAAAATAGAGATGAAAAAATTAGAAATAACAGAGCAAATCATAAATGAGTTGCAAGAAAGTGTTAATGAAACTTTTTATGCTGTTCTTGCTGAGAAAATGGTTGTGGCCAGTAAAACAAGAATGGATAAATTAGAATCAATTTCGGAAATAACAAGCCAAGTTAGCTTGTTCCAGGAAAATCTGGAAGCTATTCTTATTATATGTCTTGATAAGCAGACCCTTCTTTATATTGCCAATAAGGTTTTTGGTAGTAATAAAACTGAAATAGATGATGCCGTTAAATCTTGCATTAATGAATTTTCCAATATGATTTTTGGGGTCTTGAAAACAAAGCTCACAAAATATGGTTACAAGTTTAAAATGTCGATTCCAAGTTTAATTACAGGTACCCACGAGTTTTCAGCAAATATCAAGAACGGGGAAACTTACCAAATTAAATTTTTATTAACTGTTCCTGAAAGAGTCGTCACTGTAAATCTTTGCCTAACTAACTAACTAACTATTTTTAGTTATTTTAAAGCAGAGGCATTTTGAAAAATTGACCAATTTCTTCAGCGTATTTGGCAACCATCATTCCATACCCAGGAAAATTCACTCCATCGATTTTAAAATCTTTTCCGAAGTTCGAAGTTCCCCAGCTATTTTTGAAATAATAAACACCTTTGTAAGTAAACTTCTTAGTAGCCCCGTCTGCCATTTTGACAGTTTTCTCAACAATTTTATTGTCATCGTAACCTACGACTAGAATTGAATGCCCGGCCGGATGTTTGCGAGACTCGACTTCATCTAGACTGTCACCTTCTGGAAAAGTTACAATTCCTTTTGACCAATGATCAAGATTTCTTCCGATTCCAAAATCATCAGCTTCTCTGTGGTTCCATGCACCATAGAAGAAATCTACTTCCAAAACAACAGGTATTCCACTTTGAAGTAAGGCCTTTACTTCTGAAACACTTGAAACATAAAAATTAGAACTTGAAAATTTTATATTTTTATTTTTGAAATCTAAAGCTTCTTTTCTAGCATTGATAAATTCGCGGTCACCATAAAGTGCTGTGATTTGTGCGTCTGTTAAATTAAGTAAAGTAGGATCGCGGTGAACAATTAAACATGATTTCTTAATATTTCCTGAAAGTTTTCCACAACGATTTTCTTTTAATGGATTGAAAGCTTCAGCCCAGTCTTCACCAATATAAGGAAGGCTTTCTTCAGATGGCATTCCAAAATCTCTAATCGCCGCAAAGTTATCCCATCCTGATGATCCGTCAGACGATTTATTCCTAACTGCCGTATATTGTAGCCATTCTTCTGAAAGATCTAGTGAAGCATTGAGGCCTTTTTTAATGAGAAGTCCTTCAAGGTAAGCAGTTGCAGAAAAAATTGAACAAGTACCGCGAGCAGCTTGTGATCGAACAGCACTTTGGTAGCTAATGACTTCCTTTGTATCGCTCGCTGGAAGAGATTTGGTCGTTGAGTTTTTGTCTTTGATTGGGTGGACTAGGTTTTGATATTTTGAATCTAGAAATGCACCGTCAACCTGAGCGTAAGACAAGCTTGAAACTAGTCCTAAGCATAAAGTGATTGTAAATCTTTTCATGTTTTGCGTCCTTGATGGTCTTGAGTCGTGGAATTGACCTCAACTAGCATAAGTGGGAACCTTAACGCAATTAAAGATTACCTATAAAAAATACCTAGTATTCATGTAATCCTTAAATTTCAGGGTCTTCTTTGGCCAAAGTCGCAACATCAATTTTCCCAGCTTCTCCTACGATATTATTTAGAACGTATTCAGGAATCACGCCGGACTCTGAAAAAATGATTGTGCCCTCCTTTAAGATAACAAGTGTTGGAATGGATTTTATTTGGAAGTCTTCACTTAAAAGTTGTTCAGTTTCGGTGTTAACTTTTCCAAAAAAAAGTTCTGGGTGTGCCTCTGAAACCCTGTCATAAATAGGAGCAAAAACTTTACAAGGCTCGCACCAGCTTGCCCAAAAATCTAAAAAGATTATCTGATTTTTTTCCAGAACTTCTTCCATATTTTTATCAGTCACAATTTTTACGCTCATATTTACTCCCTGGGTATTAGTTATACTACTGGTTAAAAATTCTTTGAGCAATCAGAGTCTTAATGCTCTTTTTTTGGATCATCCAAGCCGAGAAGTTCTCACCAAAAAAAATGGGAAATATTAAAGAATTTTACAGTCCTTAGAAAAAATAATCTAAAGAATAATCAAAGACGATTGTTCCAGGTTATGAGTGTTTAATTATAACATTTCGAAGAAGTTACTGCTAATTTACGAAATTATTTAGATACCTAATGTTTGACCGATTTTTTCAATGAATAAATTATAGGTGAACGGTTTTACCAGAATATTATTTATTCCAAGAGATATCGCTGTCTTTACATTCTCTGCCTCAATTGTTCCAGAGATGATAAGAACTGGAATGTTTTTGTATTTTGTTCTTAGCTTAATTTCTTTAATGAGTTGAAGCCCATTCATTTTAGGCATGATTACATCTACAATAATAAGACCGAAATCCTGATTTTGAATTTTAACTAGAGCTTCTTTACCATCAGAGGCCAGTACTATTTTATTTCCTTCAATATGTGATTTTACTAAATAGTTGGACATCAAAGATTTAATTTCATCTTCATCATCAATCAGCATTATAGACTTCTTATATAAGTATTTACTGATGAGTTCTAAAAGAAATTTTGCTTTGTCATCAACCATAGTGATGTTTACCTTTTGTTAGATTAATTATACCCCAAAGATCGAAACTCTCTAAATTAAGCTTTTTTCTTTGTAAATAGCTTTTCAAAAATTTTAACAAAGTATCAAGATTGTTAGGATACTTAAAATTCTTGATATTTCCTTCGGATACAATAAAGCGCCAACTTTTCATGTAAGATACGGCCTAAATAGAAGCCGATGTAATAGTGAATTTGAAATTTGTTTAGAACGTTTAACTTATTGGTTTCTATAAACTTATTGCCATTGCCTTATTTACATTAGGCCGGTTTTCGATTCGCCTATATAATTGAATAATGAAAACAACAACAATTAGCATTCTTGTCCTTATGACTCTTTTTATCACTTGCAGATCTAGTGCTGCTTTTGGCAAAGATGACGATCGCAATGATGATCGGGATGATAATAAAAATGATTATGCTTATTATATAACGAGTCCTAAAAATTGGTCTCACCACGATAATGATGACGATCAGACATTAAGAATTTTCAGTAAAGCTGGTGAAGTAAAGTATGTTCCCTTTAAAGGTACAATCCAAATTCCAGATACATTAAGAGCGAACACAGGACTGTTACGCGAAGGAAGTTCACAAGCAGTATTAATGATCGATGGAAGAGTTCAATGTACTTATTCAGCTAGTATGAATAAGAAATTTTTTAATTCTATTTACGGATTCGTTTCATGTACCGATGGATCAAGAGCTAGAGCAGAAGTCAGAGTTGATTCTAAAGTTGGGATTTATTTAAAAGATGTAAAAGGAACTGCGGCAACTCTTTATGCAACAGTTAAAGTTTCAGACAGATATGTTAAAGGGATTAAGCTTCCTCAACTTGATGCTGCTAAAGGACAGATTCTTCGCTTTGATGGAGAGCTTTGGGTTACTTCAAATTATATTCCTGATGGTCAATCGGCAGGCGACGTTCTTTTATGGGATGGTTCAACTTGGATGGCCTCAAAAATTTCGGGAACTGCCGGAGCTCAAGGTCCACAAGGACCTACGGGATTAACTGGATCACAGGGGCCGCAAGGATTAACTGGAGCAACAGGTGCCACTGGAGCGCAAGGCTTAAGCGGGCCACAAGGATTAACTGGAGCAACAGGTGCCACTGGAGCGCAAGGCTTAAGCGGGCCACAAGGATTAACTGGAGCAA
>JAQTTZ010000092.1 GCA_028710485.1 Bacteriovorax sp.
TGAGGCGTCGCAAATACATTAATCGAAAACATTAACGAAAACATTAAAAAGATAAGCCTAAAAATCTTTTTCATATATCCATTCCCTTCATCTTGAAATACTGAAAGAGATTATTTCCTAAATCCACTATCAAATCTCTCTCTTCTAATTTTAAATTCAAAAACTCCGTCATGAAAGCGCGCTGGCGAGGAGTGAGGCTTTCTAATTTTTCTCGAATACTTAATTCCGCATTAGATTTTACCTTATCTTCTTTTCTCTGATTCGCCGTACGGTTATCTACCGGATCCGCAGGAGCATTTTCTTTTTCAACCGCAACCGACCTAGTTGTCTCGCTACTCGCCCCCAAATTATTCGGATCAAATTCCACATCTTTTAATTCATCTTTATAAAATTTAACTAATCTAATAAAACGGTCAGCAAAGTCCTCTTCGACAAAATCAATCATTTCATGGAGAGGAATATTAAGTTTTGCAGTGATCTTTGCAATTAGTTGTGGGTTTAGTTCGGTTGATTTCTGGGAGAGAAAGCGACTCATTGTAGAAACGCCGACATCCGTTTGCTCAGCTAAATCTTTCTGCGACATCGCTCCTCGTACTTGCATGTACTTCCGAGTGACCCCCAAAAACATCTCGACTCTTTCTCGTTTAAACTCCGCCATAACAGCTCTCCCTAAAGGTTCTCCCAAAAAAGGCTCCTGGAACCTTTTTTGGAGACTTTTTTAACTAAGTGCTCCAATCCATTATCGGATTGCAAAAATATTTCTTGATGCAATTTAATTACTTGACGCAATGAGTCTGTCTTGCTATTCTGGTTTCAGGAAACACGGACGCCAAGGAGCTGAAAAATGGAAACCTTAACTTTATTTATTGACCACTTATATACAGCAGAACTTGGGTCCACAGAATATCAAACGATTGAAAGAAGAACCATACAATCAACAAGTTACCTCGATCTAGTGCTCTCTGGAAGCCTTCTAAAAGAAGTGGTCTTTCAGGACGTAATTTTCGAGAATTGTACCTTTTTTGGGACAAGTTTAGACAACTGCCTGTTTATTAATTGTTTGTTTTTAAATTGCAAGTTTCAATTTTCAAGGTTTTCAGATTGCAATTTTGAATCAACATCATGGGAAAATTGCATGTGGGGATTAACTGCCCTAAAAGACTCAGAGATCATGCAATCGGATGTTTTGAATAACTATTCATTTGAATCAACCGGGACCTTCACTCAAACCCAAACTCTGAGCCTCAATGAGTTTTTAACTTTATCAGCTTAATTTTTTAAAAAGAGCGCACACACGACCCCTCAAGGAACTCTCACTGATCGACATCTAAAAGCGTCGAGGGGAATACCTATATCTTTGCAAGTCTTTAAGTATGAAGATCGCAAAGAGGCCATAACCCATCAACGTCCAGGGCGAGTTTCTCGCCCTGGATATCTTTTAAGCCGAAGGTCTCATGACCAAAACATCACAAGGCGAAAATTTACAAAGAAAATCTGCTAGCGAGCTCGCAAAAAATCCTTCAATGCCATGCTTTCCGCGAGTAGCGACTACCACCAACTCTGCCTTCACCTCATTTAAATAATCTTTCAAAACCTCATCTCTTGATTGAGAAAAAATACACTTTTTAACAACCATGTTTTCAGGTAGTTTTAAATCTTTAGCTAATCCCGTTAAGGTTTGTAAAACATCCTTTTCAATTGCTGGGTATTGATCAGGCACTGGATAAATGACGGGAACAAATTCTGGACTTGCGAAGCGAATTTCAAAAACATGAATTAAATGGATTTGAACTCCCTGCAAGTCTATCTTGCTTGGAAGAGTCTTTAAGGTATTAAGACCATGTTGATCAAGACCAGTGCATATGACGATTGATTTCATGACGCCTCCTAAAGTATTACTTCTTTTTTTTAATGAACCCGAATTGAAATGACTGCCGACAAACCAAGTTGAAGAGCATCGATATCTTTTTCAGATAAATTTTCTAATTCTATTTTTACTGGAATTCTTTGAACAACTTTAGTGAAGTTCCCAGTAGCATTATCAGGTGGAAGTAAACTAAACGCTGCTCCAGTGCTTGGAGCGATGCTGATGACTTTTCCCTCAAACTTTTGGCCAGCAAGAGCATCTACATGAATTTTTACTTTTTGCCCTAAACGAACATCTTCCAGTTCTGTTTCTTTGAGGTTGGCCAGAATCCATCTTTTATTTTCAGCAACAAATCCAAATAGAGGTTGTCCTGCTGGAACAAATTGTCCCGGCTCAACAGCTTTTCTGGCAATAATCCCGTCGTTAGGTGCAATGATTCTAGTATAAGACTCATTCAAACCTGCTTGCTCAGCCAAGGATTCAGCTGCTTTTAATTTTGCGTCTAAGTCTTTAAGGTCAGCACTGGCCTTGTCGAAACGCTCTTTACTGATGGCCTGAGTTCTTATCAGTTCTTCTGCGCGTTTGAAATTAACACGAGCTTCATTTACTCTGGCCTCTAATGAAGCTACTTGTGCAAGAGCTGCCGTTTTGGCATTTGAGTAATCAGATGTATCAATCTGCGCGAGGATATCCCCCGCTTTTACTTTTTGATGATCCTCAACAAAAACTTTACTGATAGTACCGTTGACTCTCGAAGAGAGCATTAAAAAATGTGCTGAAACTTGAGCGTTATCAGTGCCCACGTGTAAATAACTGTCGTAACTAAAATAAGCAACCACAGCTATTAAGATAACAGCGACTGGTATACCAAATGTCTTCATTTTGTTTTGGACTTTGTTTTCCATTATAATCTCCTTCCCATTGCTAATTCTAAATTGAGTAATGCTTCTACGGCATCGACTTGTGCTTTAACCACGCCGGCCTCTGAGCGATCCAGGTCTAACTCTGCATCTAATAAGTCAGAGTTGGTGCGTGTTCCGGCCTTTAAACCAGTTTGATAAATGCGAACACTTTCTCTTGAAGCATCAACGGAGCGAAGTTTAGCCGAATACAAGATAGTACTGTTTAAATATCTTCTTTTCCAAAATTCAACTTCGTTAGCGGAAGCTAAATTCATTTTGCGAGCACGTTGTTCCAATTGAACTTTTTGGTAATAACTTTGTTCCTGACGAGCATAACTTGATCCACCATCAAAAAGATTCCAGACAAAATTCATACCAATGGCATATGAATTTCTAAATTTCTGTGAATCAGTAAAAGAGAAATCGCGATTATTATAGTGCTGATAATCAGCGATCAAATTAACTTTTGGCATCCAGATTGAGCGACTTGCTTTATAGAGATCATCACTTGCTTCTACTCTTTTTTGAAGAGCTTTTAAATCAAGGCGTCCTTTAGAGAGCGTGCTTGAGGAAGCCTCATTAGCATTAATATTTTTAACTAATTGCTCTTGTGGAACGGGTAGAGTTTCCTGAAGTGGTCTTTCATCACCTTCAATTCCCATTATTTCACTTAAGCTTTTGCGAGAGAGATAGGCATTGTCTGCTGCTGCTAATTTTTCAGGGATGGCCTGCTCCAGTTGAACTTGAATTTTTAAAACATCAACTTTAGTAAACTCACCTTGTCTCAAAAGATCTTGAGCGCGCTTTAAGTGATCACTTAAAGTCTTCACATTAGTTTCAGCAACCTCTCTTAGCACTTGAGCTCCGAGTGCCTGAAAAAATTTTAAGTGAATAGAATTTTCAGTCGCCATTTTTGTATGATTTAATTCAAGATCAGCCGCTTCGACGTTTGCCTGTGCCGCCGAATTTGCATATGTTGTTTTCATTCCATCAAATAAATTAAGAGAAGCCTGTGCCCCATAAGAGGTCGCCGGATAAGTGCTATCAAAAACAGATGTCGGAGAAATTTGAATCTGTTGGTATTTCAGGTCAAAAAAATGA
The DNA here is from genome assembly GCA_028710485.1 of Bacteriovorax sp. Taxonomy (GTDB): domain Bacteria; phylum Bdellovibrionota; class Bacteriovoracia; order Bacteriovoracales; family Bacteriovoracaceae; genus Bacteriovorax. The sequence goes on from JAQTTZ010000092.1 coordinate 3,871, forward strand.
TTAGCGACAAGATCTACTTTGGGAAGATACCCTCCAAAACTTTCCTTTTTTTTCCACTGTGCTTCACTGAGGGCTGCTGATGAAGTTTCTAGTTGTGGATTGTTTTTTAATCCTTCGCTCATGGCCTGATCGAGAGTGAGACCATTTTCCCCAAAACTGATTGGTGAGGCGAGCCCGACGACTACTACTGCTAAAAGCGCAGCGCTCGTTAATGTTTTCATAAGTATCTTCCTGTTCAACATGTTTAAACTTTTTAAATAAACTTAATGCCCGTCCATCACTGCAGCTACTTTTCCTTTAGTTTTGACCATATAAAGTGGAATCAGAGCAAGCCCAAATGTGATCATAATGACCCAGCACAATTGACTAAAACTCATAATAAATACCTGGTGCATGGTTCGCCCATAAAGTGACGTTACTGTTACATGCTCTCCATTCCATAGACCAAAGGAGTTACTCATGGCCTTCACTGGCGCATTTTTACCTTGCTCATAAGCGCGATACACTGTGGGATTAAGCAAAGTCACCTTCGTCATTAGATCAGCGTAGTTTTGATAACTAAAGCGAGTAAGCAACGTGCTCAGTGAAGCAATACCTATACTTCCACCGATTTGACGAAAAAAATTCATCATCCCTGAAACTTGTCCGAGAGCTTCTCCGCTATACTGACTAAGAATCATTCCATTGATCGGAATAAACAGAAAAGCCGACGCAAGCCCCCTATAAATGAGAGGAGTATAAATATTAACTTCCCCCGTTTGTGCCGTGAAATGGCTCATAGACATTAGGGCAGCTTCCCCTAATCCCATTCCAATCAGGACAAGCCATTTGGCATTGATAAATCTCATCGCATTTCCGGCCAGTAACATGGCAAAAATAGTTAAAAGCGACCCTGGAATAAATAATTCTCCAGTTTGTGTCGCAGTTAAGTGAACAACGTTAGAAACAAAAATAGGAATGACGAACGTGAGCGAATAAACCATGACTCCCAAACAAAGCATCAACAGCGTTCCGGAGCGAACGGCATTATCTTTAAAGAGTCTTAGATTCATGATGGGATTGGAAATTTTTAACTCCCACCAGATAAATGATGTGATTCCACTTACTGCAAAGAAAGATAAAATGCGAATAAGGTTTGAATCCCACCACCCTTCAACTTCTCCACGCTCTAAAATAAATTGAAAACATCCTACTCCTATACAAAGCAGAGCAAGTCCAGTCCAATCCACTTTAGAAGACTGATGGGCTTCAAGCTTCGGCCCATTTTCAATATAAAGAAACGACATTATGGCGGCACCAAGTCCCAAAGGAACATTGATATTAAAAATAGATCTCCACCCAAAATGGTCTGTGAGATATCCGCCGAGTGTTGGCCCGAGAGCTGGACCAATCATGACAGTCATCCCAAATACAGCAGTCGCAAGTCCCGCTTTTTCTCTTGGAAATTGTTCCTGAATAAGAGTTTGTGAAGTTGGAAGAAGAGCTCCTCCTGCCAATCCTTGAATGATTCTAAAAAATATCAAAACAGGCAAGTTAGGAGAAATTCCACAAGCAAAAGAAGCTGCTGTAAAAACTAAAATGGCCGTAGTAAAATAAGTTTGTCTTCCCAGTCTTGTGCCAAGCCAGGCTGCGATTGGTAAAACAATAGAGTTGGCAATCATATACGCTGTAGAAATCCAGCTAATTTCGTCGAGGGTGACTCCAAGATTTCCCATCATTGTAGGAATCGCCACGTTAACAATAGATGAGTCAATGATCTCTAAAAGAGCTGCCATCGCAGCGGTGATTACAATAATAATTGTTCTTGCATTCATAAAACAGACTACCTTCGATACTTATTAATTTCTTTTTTTGCAAAGAACTGTAGCTGCTTTCGTTAAAAGTCTCGTTAACTCTTTTCGCTCTTCAGTGCTCAGAGTGCTATTTACTTTTTTACCAATATTCTCTCTTATTATTTCAGCTTCTCTCGCTTTCGCTTTTCCCTTTGTTGTCAGCTCAATCACCGTGATCCGCAAATCAGTTTCATGAGTAAATCTTTTCACAAGCCCGCTTTTTTCAAGCGAAGCGACAACTCTGGTCATCGCGGCTTTATCGACCAGGGCGTATTCGGCCAGCTCCCCCATAGTTGCGGTAGATCGGGATAATTGAAAAAGAATAAGCATTTGTGTGGGACCAAAGTCAAAGGCCTTTAATTCAGCCGCTCTGATAAGGCCTAACTCTTTTCTCAACATGGCAAAAGCATCTAGTATTTCATTGGTTGACATATCAACCAATTTAGCACATTTAGTTGACAGGTCAACCAAATGTTTTTTATGGCATGATCTTTGTTAATCATAGTCGGAGAAAAATGTTTTTTTATTTAGGTCTTCTAGCTCTTGCGATAAAAGCAGCCAATGGACTGAGTATTCCTTCTTGAAGCAAGTAAAACGATCTGCCCAACTTCAACCGAATTTCTCAAACCGATCAGGCCATCAACCAATGAAGCATCTTTATAAAATCGATTAATCTCATCCGTTAATTCACTGAACATCGCTTCGGCGCGGGCCAAGCGATGGCGTGAACGTGTAAGACCTACATAATTCCACATGGTCTGCTTCAACGTCTGCAAGTCCTGATGAATTAGTGCTGTATCAACAGCTTCAGTTCCATCAATCCAGTCTTTGATTAAATCTGCAGAATATATTTTTTCATTATCCACATTTTTAATAATATCGTTGGCTGCAAAATATCCAAAAGTCATTCCTTCCAACAACGAAGTCGAAGCTAGTCGATTGGCTCCATGCAAACCAGTGCAGGCCACTTCACCAACAGCATAAAGATTTTGCAGTGTGGTTAATCCAACCAGATCAGTTTTTACTCCACCACAAGTATAGTGGGCAGCAGGAACAACTGGAATGCGATCGCAAGTCATGTCAATATCGTTATCTAGACAATGCTTATAAATAGTAGGAAAACGATTTTTAATCCATTCTGCATCTTTATGAGTGATGTCGAGATACACGCAATCACTTTTTGTTTCAATTATTTCTTCCGCAATAGCGCGAGCTACAATATCGCGTGGAGCAAGCTCTAAATCGGAATGATATTTTTTCATGAAGCGCTCGCCTTCAGAATTTATTAAAATTCCGCCCTCTCCACGAACAGCTTCACTAATAAGAAATCGTCGATGAGTGGCACCCCCGTAAAAAGTAGTCGGGTGAAATTGAATAAATTCCATATCAGTTAGGACCGCACCAGCTCTGTGGGCCATTGCATGACCGTCCCCGCGAGCACCTTCTGAGTTTGAATGGTGAAGATATAGTGCCCCTATTCCGCCGGTGGCAAGAATAGTAAACTTGGCCAATAGTTTAACAACCGCTTTCGTCTCCTGACTAAAAAGATAAGCACCAAGAACTTTATTTTCTTCATAACGCTGCTGTATTTTTACACCATGGTGAAGCGCCGTCAGTAAATCTATCGCCGTATGAGAAGTGAAAAATACAACATTGGGAAAATTGTTTTTTAAGTAATTAAGAAGAGTGATTTGAATTTCTTTTCCGGTGAAGTCGCCTTTGTATAAAATACGGGCAACGGAATGTGCGGCTTCCTTGGTAAATTTCAATTCACCTTCTTCACTTTTTTCAAAACCAGTATGTGCTTTATTGATTAGCAGATCTTCTAATATGGCCGAAGATTCATAGGCTACAAGTCTTGCAGCTTCAAGAGAAGAAGTTCCAGAACTGGCCTTTAAAATATCTTCAACTAAGGACTCTTCAGAGCCTTTAGAATAAATAATTCCGCCTTGGGCCCACACCGTATTGGTCTGAGTGGGATCTTTCTCCCTAGTCACAATCCCAATCTTTAATCCACTTTCAGCAAGGCGAGCTGCCGCCGACAATCCAGCAATTCCAGTTCCAATAATCAGGACATCATACTCAAAATTCATAAGAATCCTTACTGACACCTAAATGCAAATTTTTAACTTTCATAGAGAGATCAACATGTGGAGCGCTATGAGTGAGAGCTCCGATACTGATAGCATCGACTCCACTGATAAAATATTGCTTACAATTATCTAACTTAACTCCACCGGAAATCTCGATAGTCATTCCGGCCTTTTTTAAATCGATTGCTTTTTTTATACCATCAAGCGAAAAATTATCAAGCATCACGTGTTTTATACCGAGTTCAATGGCAAGTTTGAGTTCATCGAGAGAATGAATCTCAACAACAATACCTTGATAATGAGTTTGCATATTTTGGAAAAAATCCCAGGCTGGTTTTAACCCACCAAAAAAGGTTTTGTGATTATCTTTAATCATCCAGACATCAGCTTGAGAAAAACGATGATTAAAGCCACCACCGACTCTCACGGCATACTTTTCTAATGAGCGAAGACCAGGTGTTGTTTTTCTTGTGTCCAGGATGCGAATATTATGTGGCGAGGCCTTAGTTGCAAATTGGGAAGTAAAGGTGGCCACTGCACTTCCACGTTGAAGAAGATTCAGAGCAATTCTCTCTCCCGTTAAGGCAATCGAAAAAGGAAGAGAAAAAGAAATTATTTCGCCCTTGCCAAAATTCTTTCCTTCATATTTTTTAAATGTTTCGTAATTGAGATTGGCTCCAAGAAAATTAAAGGCCGCTACAAAATATGGAAGACCACATAAAAGTAGATCACTTTTTATTTTAAGTTGGCACTCAACAGCGGTCTCGGGCAATTCACGTAAATAAAAGGCGTTGCCCTGAAGATCGTCTTCTTCAAAAAAGCGCGCAAGATCCGCTTCTAATCCTTTTTCCAAAAGTCCCATTTTTGGCCCCTAATTGATTCTTATTTTGACTAAAGGTCACTAAAAAATACTGCTGTCCCCTTTTTAACTCCAAAGTCTCAAAGAGTTAAGTTTTTTAAGCCGAAGCGAGCTTTTCAATATGTTAGCTATGAGATTTTTTGCTTTTATCACTCTAATAAGCGCCTTTTTGCTCTTTTTAAGCAAACCTTTTGATCAGAGAATCAATCCCGTAAAAAAAGCGATCCCGACTTTTGTAAAGTCCCAGCAACGGGCCTTTAAGGATAGTTTTGATCACCCACAAAATGCCAATATAGCATGGGCCATAATGACTGGAGAAAAATTTGGAATTTCTCCCAAGGCCATGCAAGATTTTAAAGACCTTGAACTCAATTTTTTCTTTTCCCCAACGGGCATTCATCTCGCAGCTATTCTCTCTCTTCTTTTTTTTCTTATCAAAAAATTAAAATATAAAAAAACAGTGAATATGATTCAATGGGGAATTTTAATTTGGGCCTTATTTCTCCCATTTTTAGCAATCAAAAGAATTATTTTTCTGAGACTATTAATAATGTCTCAACGACTAATCAAGCGAAAATTTTATATAGAGATTTTATTCTTAATCACTTTTGGGATGGCCTTTCTGCTGGGTCATTTTAAAGAGTCACCATTGGGATATATTTTGAGTTTTCTCTATATTGGTACTTTTATTTCTTTAAGCGATAAACCAAAAATAATTTTAATTTTAGGTTTATTTTCTTCACATCTATTAATTGCTTTTTTTAGCGGTAATGAAGTTTCTCTTCTCTCCATAATTCTAGGATTGCCAATCATTGCTCTTTTTTCTTTTTTCCTTCCCTTCGTCTTTCTCTATTTTTTTACCTTTAAATTGATCCACTTCAATTGGATTGAAGCTGCTATTCGATTATTCATTCTCATTGTTCATTGGGGAGCAAAGCTGACACATGGAAGTTTTATGAGTTCGACATTATTTTTAATTTTGGTGATTTGGATTCTTCTTTTAAGAAAGAAAAAAAGATATCTGGTAATTGCTCTTTTACTACACGGAAATATAGCTAACTCACCGGCTTTTTTTTATTCAAGGTCATATTCTGTAGAGCAACGAGAGTTTGTTCATACGTAACTTTATTATATTTTGGTGTAAGTATTTCAAAAATCTTTTCGAAGTCCTGAGCTTTTGGAGGACCGTCAATTTTCAAAAACTCATCAACAAAATGTTCAACGACAATAAACATCATGCTAATTGGTGAGATGGCAATACTTAAAGATTCCGAAAATCCAATTCCATTCTTTGAGCCGTGGTGTTCTTTCAAAATTGCCCCAATCCCCTGAGGTGCATTTGGGAACTTATCTACGATGGCTGCAGACAAATTAGCGTGACTAAGAACAATTTTTTTGTCTTCATTACTTAGATTGCTATTGGCGACCTCTGCATCACTGCTGTATCTCATACAGTTCTCTTTTAATGAGATGTCATGAAAAAATGCGATAAATGTGAGTTTATCTTTTATTTGAGATGTTTGCCAGTCAAAACTGGTGACAACTTTATGAAGAATGAGACTGCATAAATAGGAATGAGAATAGGCGTAAGAAAGTTTATTCGCCCTGAGAGACTGAAGAAAACTAGCGAGAGCATTGTTTTCGCCCATTAAAGTCTGCATGGACTTGATGCTTTCCTCGACTATTTCTATAGTGTGCTCATCAACCCCCATGGACTGAATACGATCCAATGTTATAGCGTATGCTTCTCCGGTCATTGTAATTCTATCAGTATTTGAAAGCTTTTTATCTTCCAGTTTGAGTGTTATTTGAGAAGTGACAAAATTAACAAATTGAGAGAAATGTTCTTTGGAAATATAGAATTCTTTCAAACCACCAGTTCTATACTTTTCGATATCTTCTCTTGTGAAATCATCCGTTGAGTGAAGACGCTTTATGTATTGAAAATCTTCGCCTTTTTTAACTCTTATGAACACATCACATCCCATACTAGTCGATGTAATATTGAAAAAGTACTCAATGCCGACAGGGACATATTCATTGGTAAGTTTGTTATCATCAAAAACAACATCTACGCCCAATATACTTCCCGCCGATGTGATAATATTTTGCCAGCTCTGATCCTTATCAATTACAACCAGATGCTGGTACTCTGAAATTTTTTTACCAATCACCAGCAATGGAGTTGAGTGTCTTTCGGTTTCAAAAAAATTTGCAAGTCTAAAGCCTGTTTTCTCAAGACCAATTTGTTCGCGGCATATTACCAAATCAATATTAGGAAGAATTTCTAGAAGAGAAATGGCATCCATGGCATTTTTTTTTTCAATAACATCGCTACCAATGGTCTTCATGATATTGAGTTTCAAAATTGAGCGCAAGGAATCATCAGATTCAATTAAAAGTATTTGCATCATGATAAGCTATCGGATTAACAAGCTAAACTCTTAACTTAAGATTACCTTTAGTTTTAGTTTTAGTTTTAGTTTTATTTATAAGACTGCTGAAATGGACCCCTCAGAGAGAACTACGCCTTCATCAGGACGAAGCTCTGAAGTAAAATCAAAAAGATTCTTGTCCAGCAAGTGTGACAACTCAATATTTCCGAGGGCGTTGGCCATTGATCGTCTGATGTCTGGAATTTCTTTTTCCAACTCATCTAAGATGGTTTTCATCTTCACTCTTTTCAATCCCTCTTGAGATCCACAAAGATTGCATGGAATAATAGGAAACTGCCAAAGATTGGCCAGTTCAATAATATCGTTTTCAGCAACGAAAGCTAGTGGTCGGATAACAATATTACGGTGATCTTTTGAATAAAGTTTGGGAGGCATGCTTCCCAATTTTCCCGAGTAAAAAATATTAAGCATAAAGGTCTGAATCATATCATCGCGGTGATGACCGAGAGCAATCTTGGTAAAATTATTTTGATGAGCATAATTATAAAGAATGCCCCTTCTTAAGCGCGAGCAAAGTGAACAATAGGTTCCACCAACTGCTGTTTTTTCTTTAACAATAGAATATGTATCTTCTTCCAAAATAGTCAGTTTAATTTGTTGCTCGGCCATGAAAGCTTTAAAAGCCTGGACATCAAACCCTGGCTGTTTTTGATCGAGCATGACAGCTTCAAAGCTGAAGTTCATTGGAGCTTTCTTTTGGATTTCTTTTAATAATAGAGTGAGGACAGTCGAATCTTTTCCTCCTGAAACCCCCACCATAATATGATCATCTGGAGCAATCATATGGTATTCGCTCAAAGCACGTGTAATTTGCTTTCTTACTTTAATGGCCAGTGGAGTATCGATATTTATTTCATTCATAGTAAATCTTTAACATATCTTTAGTCTGTTAGTCTTTATTCCTTGGTAATTTTTACAATGACGATTCTCTTTTTTAATAAATATTATATGAATGGCAGCATCACGAAGTAATCTTTAATGAATATGGGTGTCCCTTATGAAAAATTTAGTTATCTTATCTATCATGGCACTTAGTCTTTCTGCTGGCGCAGCTGATCTTTTAACCCTAAAAGAAAATTCGGGATTTTCACCAGCTGCTTATTCTCGTCAAGTTTCAGTAAATGAAACCGGAAAAATAGTTAGAGTAAAAAGAGTTGGGGGAGCAGCGACAAGAGAAGTTCTTGGTCAATTATCAGCGAACTCAGTTCAATCTCTTAAAGATCAAATCGAGAAAATAGCTGATAACGCAAAATTAGTAGATTCAAATGCTCCATCTTCTTCAGTTAGTGTTAACAAAGGTGGTGACAAAACAATTCTCATACTTGCCAACTAACTCCTCACCTCCGACAACGATGGCTGCTTCCATAATTGAGATTGGTTTTCGAATATAATCATCAGCATAAGACGCGGCTGAAAAAAGTGCAATTGTTATGAATAAGTTAATTTTTTTCATTTAGGCTCCATTTGTTATTTTGTCTGATTTTGTGGCCCTATATCCTTCAGAAAAACTTCCGAATTCTTATCTATAACGCTAAAAAAATTCATATTTAAGATAGAAGAACCATTTTTCATAAGCCAATATTGGTTAAAAAATTCAAAAAGTATTCTAGAAGAAGCCGTTAGGCCTCAATTTTCATAAGGGGGGGGCCGAGATCCGAGATTGAATTTAAGAAAGGTGGTTAATTGTTCTTATTGGCATTTTCTGAACTTGGATCTGACTTTGAAGGCCAACTAATAAGTGCTTGCAGATGCCCAGTATGCGGTTCTGAGGAAATATTTGAAGATATTTAAGCTTGATAGATAAAAACAATCAACAACTTTTAATCCAATACCCGACTGAAACAAGTTTTCCCATTCTATGAACAAAGTTTTTATCGATTCTTAGTGATTTAAATCTGGCCTGCGAATGAAGTCGTCATGAGCGCAGCGAATTTAGTCCAAAGATAGAGTTCACGATGTTACAGCCCCCGCCACGCCTATATCTTCTATTGTAATTTACAAACCTTAGATTTTTTATTGATTTCGCAAATTGCAGAACGAAGTTCCGCTATTTCTCGGTCCTTTGAGGCCTGCAGCTTTTGAATTTTCAACTCTTTTTCAGAGATGAGTATTTGCTGTTGTTTCATCCCTTCAGTTAAAAGTGCAGTTAACCTTTCGTACTCAAGTGCTTTGTATCCTTGACCATCTGTCAAAACGATTTCAGGAATGACCTTCTCCACTTCTTGCGCGATGAAACCAATATCTTTGCCTTTTTTAAATTGCTCCTTGGGAAATTCATCTCTTCTCCATTCATAAGATACTCCCTCTAATTTGAGAATTTTCTCTAGCGCATTTTGAATTGGTCTAATGTTTTTTTTATATCTAACGTCCGAAATAAGGCCTCCACCATCATAGCCAATACTTCCATGAACCCTCACCGTAAAAGCAGGATCTGAAGGGCCTGCAATTCCCATATGATCAAGGAAGGAATCCCAGAAAATTATATTGTGCAAATCTTTATCAATTAGTCCCCATAAACCATCAGATCCTCCCGTAACAATGATGTCACCACTTGCTGCCACCCCAAACGCGTTGCCTTCTGTTGCTGATCCAACCGTCAGGGGATAGTTTGGTGAAGACGTCCCAATACCGACGTTACCAATAGTATCAATCACCATTCTAGTAGTCTCGGAACCAGCAGCAGGGGTTGTCATAAAATATAGCTCTCCAGATGGTTGATTATTGGAATGGATTCTGGCCCTTACAGATCCATCATTATTTTCAAAGATAAAATCTCCCGGATCATTTGGAGATGACGAAAGAGCTTTGACGATAACCCCATTTGCTCCTGAGATATTTGCCTGAATCTCTCCATTGACCTCTAATCTTTTTGTAGGCGCCGTCGTCCCAATCCCGACATTGCCAAGGTCGTAATAAATATCAGTTCCCGTTCCATGTGACCAAATGTCGTAACCACTCACCCGGTTTTTAAATAATCTTATTTATTTTGCTCCTATGGGGCCATGGGCCTTGGCCTTCTATTTTGAATGAATTAATCTTTCGAAATGATATTTGATAGAGAATATATCCGAAAGC
>JAQTTZ010000209.1 GCA_028710485.1 Bacteriovorax sp.
TTACCAACTGATAAAAAAATAACAAAATGCTCTGGAGGATCAAAACTTTACCTCTATACGAGTGGAACGATAGGCCTTCCGAAAGCAATTGTTCTTGATGGTGATCGCCTTTGGTCTTCAGGACACACTTTCGTAAGACAAAATGGTTTAAATTTTGAATCGAATTTTAGAATTTGGAATTATCTTCCTCAGTCCTACTTGGGTGGGCTATTTAATTTATGCCTTATTCCTATGACAATTGCAGGTTCGATAGTTGTTGATGAAGCTTTCAGTGGAAAGACATTTTTGAGTTTCTGGCAAACAGTTGATCGCTATGATTTAACTGCTCTTTGGTTTGTTCCAACGATAGTAAGAGGATTGTTAACGATCGGCGAACAAACTCATCGTTATGAAACAAAATCTTATAAAGAAATAATAAAAATAGCATTTCTTGGCACAGCGCCTATTGAACTTGCTACGAAAGAAAAATTTGAAGAGCTTTTTGGAATAAAACTACTCGAAAATTACGGTCTATCAGAAACGACATTCATTACAAGTGAAAAGCTGAATGATCACATCAAGAGTTCAGAAGCAAGTGTGGGAAATCTTCTTCCATATGTCGAAGTAAAGTTTCGACCTGTTGGTACAGATAAGGATCCTACCTTTCAAGAAGTTTTAGTTAAAACTCCTTTCCTTTTTGATGGATATTTAGATGTTGAAAATAAGATCTCAACTAACTCGGAGAATGGTTTTTTTCCAACCGGAGATCTGGGATTTATAAATGAGAAAGGACAGTTAATTATCACTGGGCGATGTAAAGATATTATCAAAAAAGGAGGCCAGCTTATTTCATTTCGTGAAATAGAAGTGGCCATTATTAAGCATCCACTAGTTGAAAATGCGGCAGCGATAGCAACACCACATCCTTTTTATGGTGAGAGTTATAAATTGTTTTTGAAGCTTGTTCCCGATGCACCCCCGTCTTCAATTGATGAAGTGAAAAAATATCTCTACGAAAATATCGCAAAATACAAATGGCCTGATAAAATTGAATTGGTAAATGAATTTCCGCAAACAGGTAGTGGAAAAATTCGTAAATTTTTACTTAAAGGTTCTGGTGAATAATGAGCACTCCTCAATTTAGTCAACGTTCTCAAAGTATTCCCGGTGCACTTTCAATTTATATTAACGATTTAGTATATAAATTAAAAAGAAACGGTAATGACATAACAACGCTGTCATTAGGCGAAGCTTTTTTTGACATTCCGATGTTTGATTTTGCAAAGCTTGATTTCGTTCGAGGTTATCATTATTCAGACAGCCAGGGATTACCTGAGTTGCGTGAAAAAATAGCGATGTTTTATAAGCAACAATATGATGCCAATGTTAATGGCACTGATGAAATCCTTGTAACGGCAGGATCAAAGGCCGCCATTTATATGGCCATTTTGGGCACAGTGAATCGTGGAGAGCAGGTCTTAATTCACGAACCAGCATGGCTCAGTTATCAAGAACAAGTTCGTCTTGTAGATGCTGTTCCAAGTTTTATTCCTTATAACGTTCCTGTTTCAGAGTTTGAGTCTTGGTTTACTCCGACAACTCGAATGCTTGTAATCAATAATCCAAATAATCCAGCGGGACGTATTTATACAAGTGAAGAATTAAAAGAACTGATCAAGCTTTGCAAGAAATTCAAAGCATGGTTATTAGTTGATGAAGCGTATAGTGATTTCATCAATCCAGGTGAATTTCATTCAATTCTTAAATTTGATGAAGCCAAGGAAGTAGCGATCGTTGCCAATTCACTTTCAAAAAACATGGGAATGTCTGGATGGAGAATTGGGTATATTGTTGGTGCTCCATCTTTAATTCGCCAACTGGTGAAACTAAATCAACATTTAATTACTTGTGCACCAACAATACTTCAGGCTTATTTGGCCCATTATTTTGATAAAATTATTTCAATTACTCTGCCACAAGCTAGAGAAGTTGTAGCAAAAAGAAAGCGCGTAGAAGCATTGGTGAAAGAAGTTGGACTTTCGTGTCTTGAAGGTTCAGCAACATTTTATTTCTTTGTTTCAATGGGAGATTTTCCGGCGAACTCTTTAGATTTTTCAATGTATCTTTTGCTTTATCACAATATTTCAACTGCTCCAGGACTTGCATATGGAGAAAGTACCGATAGATTCATTCGTGTTTCTATTGGAACCGAATCAGAAGAAAGAATTGCAGATGCTTTGGCAGTAATTAAAAACGTGCTCAGCTCTCGTGATGATGTGAAAAAATTAGTAGAAATTAAACTTGTCGAATTGGGATTCCGCCCATTTGAGGTAAGACATGTCTGAGGCAATGTTTATAAATCCAGATGTTCTTTTAAGAAATATCGGGCAAAGCTGGATTGTTTCTAATCCTAGACTTCGGACTCATGTGGAATTAGATGCTGAAGCGGCAAAAGTATTTATAGCTATGGGAACTTTGCAAGCCAAACCTGATGAAATGTGGATAGCTGAATTTAATATTGGAAGAGGAAAAGATCGAACAGTAAGAGGCTTAGGAAAGAATGGACTACATGCAGACCACTCTGGTCTGTCTCTTGAGACTCCCGAAAATTGGCTTAGTGGAAAACAACTTTGTGATCTTTTGAAAGAAAGAAGTTTATTAATTTCAAATCAAGAGACAGCTACTGCGCGTTTAAAGCCCTTAAACGGTCTTTTTGATAGAGAGAGCCTGGGAACATTTCACCAGAGAGTAGGACAATATTTACTGCTCGATAAAAGAGTTAAGGCGCACTGGCGCGAATGGCATGATCAAAAATTTAGTCCGGATGGAAAGACGCTTTTAGATAATCCTTACCGAGCGATGCAAGAACCATTTTTTGATAGTTACTTCAATAAAGATCGAATTAAAAACTTTCGAGTTTTAGATTTTGGTTGTGGAAATGCTTACTATGCGGCGAAATTTGCGGAACGCGCTGGGCACGTTATAGGAATAGACAACTCTTCCGAGCTTTTAGAAATCGCCAAAACAAATCACGGTGATAAAAAGAATTTAGAATTAATACTTACGCGTTCTTTTGAAGAAGTCTTAGAATTAATGGCTTCATGGGAGCCTGGACCTTTTGATTTAATTTATCTTCAGGACACGCTTTTATTATTATTACAGCCTGAAATGGATAAACCTTCTGAACTTTTACCTGCATTGTTTGCTGGTTTTAGACGACTTTTACGACCAGGTGGAAGTTTATGTGCAATGGAGCCTAATCCTTCATTTTGGCTGGCTAATCGTTATGGTGATTCCGCAAAACCATATGCAATTGTGACGGAATATCGAAATTCTGTATTTAATGTAGCACCGACGCTGGACCGTTTGTTGCCGGTGATGGGGAAAGCGGGACTCGCTCTTAAGGATCTCCAACATCCAGCTCCGGTGAAATCTAATTCAAGTGAGAAAGATCG
>JAQTTZ010000093.1:0-9863 GCA_028710485.1 Bacteriovorax sp.
AAGATGTTTATCTTGATGACGCTGATTTCAAACATAAAAATGTTTTGCATGTTGATCTGGCCCGTTGGTGTGATATTTTAGTTATTGCTCCTCTTTCGGCCAATACTCTCTCGCGTCTGGCACAAGGGGCAGCTAGTGATTTATTAAGTTCAATTTTTTTAGCACTCGAACCAGAAAAAGCTATCGCTGTATTTCCGGCCATGAATTCTTTAATGTTAAAACATCCTTTTACACAAGAAAACTTTGCTGAATTAAAAAAACTTAAGACACTCAATAATGTTTTTATCTCTTTAACTAATGCAGGTGTTCTCGCCTGCAATGAAGTCGGCGCTGGAAAGCTTCCGACAGTAGAAGAAATTTTAGAATTAATTCCAACCTTGAAAGCCCCTTTTGATGTAGCGATTGAAAGGAAAAAAATTGTCATCAGCACTGGGGCAACCATTGCTCCCCTTGATCCTGTTCGCTATTTAACTAACTCCTCATCAGGCATTACAGGCTACCATCTGGCAGTGGCAGCACTTAAACGCGGACTCAAGGTGTCGGTAGTGGCAGGTAAAAATGCGGTAAAAGAACTTGATCTTTTAGCAAAGCACCCAAATTATAAACTCACTCGGGTGACCACTGTCACCGAAATGCATGATGCTGTTCACGCTGAATTAAATCAGGCAAGCGCTTATTTATCAGCAGCGGCCATTTCGGATTTAGAATTTGATATGGCCTCTGAAAAAATAAAAAAAGAAAATATCAGTGATTCGCTTAAAGTAAAAAAAGCGATAGATGTTCTAAAGACAGTCATCGAAGCCCATATCCCCAATTTAAAAATCGTAGGCTTTGCTGCTGAAACAGAATTAAGTGATGCCGTCTTGACCAAAAAATTTAATTCCAAACCAGTTGACTTGTTAGTTGGAACTAAAGTGGATAATGGTTTAGTCGGAAATTCTGAAATCCAAGGCTTTAATGTGGATCAGGCCAATTATCGTTTTATGGAAAAAGGTATGATTACACCTTCTCGCTCTCTTACTAAAAGTGAACTGGCCGAAATAATCTTTCAACGACTTAACCTCTAAAAATATTATGATTAAAGTTTTTACCACACAAAATGATTTTGAAAAATATAGAACGGACCTTGGGCACGACTCTATCGGCATAGTTCCCACTATGGGTAATTTGCACGAAGGTCATATCTCGCTTCTTAAGCAATCCATTGCAGAAAATACCATTAGCGTGATCACTATTTTTGTAAACCCAAAGCAATTTGGTCCCACGGAAGATTTTGATAAATACCCGCGTACTCTTGATGCTGACTTGGCGAAAATTTCTAATCTTGCCCTTCATTTAATTTCAGCGAATGATAAAAAAGAAATCGTCGTTTTTGCGCCAAAGAGCAATGAAGAGATTTACCCAAAAGGTTTCAACACTGTCATTTCAGTAAAGCAAGTGACTCAAAAATTAGAAGGCAAAATCCGCCCAGATCATTTTGATGGTGTAACGACGGTTGTCTATCGCCTCTTTAAAATCATTGGTGCCAAGCATGCTTATTTTGGTCAGAAAGATTATCAACAATGCGTAGTTTTGAAAAAAATGGTCTATGACCTAAGCCTTGGTATCAAGATGAAGATCCTTCCTATTATTAGAAATAGTGAAGGCCTTGCTCTTTCAAGTCGCAATCAATTTTTAAGTACCGAAGAGAGAACAACTGCTCTTCATCTTCCAAAAACGCTAAAGCATATTGAAATGCTCATAAAAAATAAAGCTGATTATAAATCATTAATCGCTACTGAATTAACAAATGATAAATGGGATTACCTCGAAGTACTGGATGCAGAAAATCTTGAGGGGCCAAACACCAACACCGTAGAAGTTGTAGTGATTGGAGCTTATAGACTTGGAACAACTAGACTACTCGATAATATTTTGGTGCAAACTCTATGATGGACAACGAATTTAATATTGATCCGACTTACCAGGCGACACTCGTCTCTTTAGTATGTCCTACTTTTCCCGATCACACGACTGAAGCAGAGTCACAAAGATCCATTACAGAGCTCAGTGAGCTTCTTAGGACCCTTGGTTTAAAGACCGGTTCATCACATATTCAAAATAAAAAAGAAATCGATCCTGCGACGATCTTAGGTTCTGGGAAATTAAAAGAAATAGCTGAGGCGGCTGAGGCCGAAGGATCAAAGCTTTTAGTTTTTGACTTTGAATTAACAGCAAGACAGATCACCAATATCAGACAACTCACAGGTCTTTCGGTCGTTGACCGCGTTCATGTTATTTTGGAAATTTTTGCCAAGCACGCTCGTACTAAAGAAGCAAAAATTCAAATCGAGATTGCTCGGTTGCAGTATATGCTTCCGCGCCTTGCTGGTTTCTGGACCCATTTAAATCGTCAGCGCGGAGGTGTTGGGGTTTTAGGTGGCGAGGGGGAAAAGCAGATCGAGCTAGACCGGCGGATTATTCGCGAAAAAATTGAATTCTATAAAGAAGAATTAGTCACATTAGAAAAGCAAAGAGTTGTTCGTAAAAAAAGAAGAGAAAACCAGGCCGTAACAGCCGCCCTTGTTGGCTATACCAACGCAGGAAAATCTTCCATTATGAATCGCCTGTGCCGAGTTGAAGTCTTAGAAGAAAACAAACTCTTTGCGACCCTGGACTCGACTTACAGAATGCTTAACCCAGATACCAAACCACCGATGATTATGATTGATACGGTAGGATTTATTTCCAACCTACCCAATACCTTGATCGACGGATTTAAGACCACACTGGAGTCAGCGCTGGAAGCTGATCTTCTCATTATTGTCTGTGATATTTCAGATCCTCATTATGAAAAGCAATTAGAAGTGACCAATGACGTTTTGAAAGAGCTGGATGTTGGAAATAAAGAGCGACTGATTGTTTTTAATAAAAAAGATCTGCTGCATGATGATCTTTTAAAGAAAATTGTACTTCGCAAATACCCAAATAGTTTTCTGGTTTCAAGTTATGACCCGGAAGACATGAAAGCGCTTCGCACTCATATCATTGAATACTTTTTAAGCAAGCAGCAGCATTATGATCTATTTGTGCCTTATGAAGACGGAAGTGCTCATTCGTCGATCATGTCAAAAACCAATATCGTCAAAACTGCTCACCACGAGAAAGGAATTTTTTATCGTATTCGTGTACCTGACTTTATATTTGGAAATCTTGGTGTGCAGAAATATATTCTTGCACCTAATGATCCACGTCTAGCTGAAACTGATTGGGAAGATCTTAACCCTTTAACCTAAGAAAAACGGCCAAGAGAAAAATGACAACGGTGATGAAAAGTCCAATGACAATAGTACGCGTATCTTTATCCATAATTTTTTCCTTATTTTTTATTCTAACAAAATAGGCCATACTTACTAGAAAAATATTATTGAGGATTTATGAATAAACAATATACCCCACCCGCTGATGTAAAAGCTGTCCTTCAACAACTTAAACGCCCAAAGAAGGCCGTTGTAACAGGGGGAATGCCTTACGCAAACGGTCCGTTGCATCTTGGTCACTTGGCAGGCGCCCTTGTTCCGCCAGACATTCTGGCCCGCTATATGCGCATGCTTATAGGTTCAGAAAATGTTCTCTTTGTTTGTGGAAGTGATGACCATGGCTCGGCCACTGAAGTTGCGGCCATCAAAAATGGGCAGACCGTTCGCGAGTTTATCGATCAAATCCACGATACACAAAAAAGCACCTTGGATCGTTATGCGATCTCACTCAATGTTTACTCAGGAACATCGAGTCCGGATTGTTTTCCGATGCATAGTGAACTTGCTCAAGATTTTATCAGAAAACTTCATAAAAATGGAATGCTCGAAAAAAAGACCAGCAAGCAATGGTTTGATACAAAATTAAATCGTTTTCTCCAAGATCGAAATGTCACTGGAAAATGTCCCAATCCAAATTGTACCAATGATCGGGCCTATAGTGATGAGTGTGAAGTTTGTGGAACTCAGTATGATCCGTCTGAACTTCAAAATCCAAAATCGGCCTTAAGCGATACTGCTCCAATATTAAAAGACACGGTTCATTGGTGGCTGGATCTTTGGAGCGTTTCAGATCAACTTTTAGAATGGATTCAAACCAAACAAGGAAAATGGCGTACTCCCGTTTTTAACGACGTCTTTGGAACAGTTCAACCCGCTTTTCAATTTGATAATACGAGTGAGCCCATTTTTAAAGAAATGAGGGCCAGTCTTCCAAAGCATAAAAGCCGTTATGCTCCAGGAAAAAAAGTTGTCGTTCAATGTGAAAAGAAAGCTGATATGAATGAAGCTAAAAGAATGCTGGAAGAAAAAGGCATTACCTGCACGCTGCTCGATGGCTGGGCCCATCGTTCAATTACTCGCGATATCAGCTGGGGAATTCCTCTTCCAAAAGATCTTGATCCGGAGATGGAAGGCAAAACACTTTATGTCTGGCCGGATTCTCTTATCGCTCCAATTTCATTTTCTAAAGTGGCCCTTAAAAATCAGGGCAGAGACATAAAAGAATACGAAAAATTTTGGAAAGATCCTGAGGCCCGAATTTTTCAATTCTTAGGCCAAGACAATGTTTATTTTTACGTGCTAATGCAAGGAGCAATGTGGCTTGGAATTCAAGATGATCCCCACCATCTTCCGCTTGCAGGTGAATTGCAACTCACAGATGTCTTTGGCTGTTTCCACTTAATGGTCGATGGCGAAAAGATGAGTAAGTCGACAGGGAACTTTTTCACCGGTGATCAAATGCTCGATGAGAAGGGTTACGAAGCAGATCAAGTTCGCTATTTCTTAGCACTTTTAAGTCTGCCAGAAAAAACTTCTAATTTTGATTTCAATACTTTTGATGAACGCAACAAATTTTTAGCAGGCCCGCTTAATGCCGCCTTAGAAAAACCAATCTCTGCTGTTCATTCAAAATTTGGGGGCATTGTTCCTCATGGAAAATTGCTAGAAAAAGCAGAAAAAGAAACAATGCAAATTGTGCAAAGATATTTAAAGAGCATGGAAAAAGCTGAATACTCGACACTGCTTTTTGCAGTCGAGAACTACGCCAGACTTATCAATAGTTTTTTTGTTCAATACAAACCTCATGATGACCGTGCGCCAGAAGAAAGTCGAGCTGACGCGCTTTATTCTTGTTTTTATGTTTTAAAAAATCTGATGATTATGCTTTATCCTTTTGCTCCGGTGACGATGGATAAAGTCCGTCAGTCCTTGAATTTGCCAGAGAATATTTTTTCGGTTGATGAGCTTGGCTTGCCGATACCGGCCGGGCATGTGATTGGGCAGAAGCAACAGTTTTTTCCGGCGGTTGAGGGAAGCGAGGAAGAAGTTTCTTCCTGAATTTTAACTACGGGACGGATTGGCTAGACAACTTCTTAATCAAAGATATTCCAGTGGAAAAAGACATTTCGTTTCATTTTCTTTAGATCGTCTATTGTTCTCGCAAAACCTTTGCCGTGTATCAATATTGTCAATTTCACCCCAAGGAGAAATTATTTTCCCCTTACAACAATCGATAACGGCTTGATGTGTAATTTGTTTCATTGGTGGTAAATAGATAATTGATAAAATAAAAAAATTAAAAAAAAATGAAAAAAATGGAATGAGTAAAAAAATGAAGAATCTTTTTTTCAATGAAGTACTTTTCATTACGACTCTTTCATTGGAAAAAAAAGCAATAGTCACCATCAACACCAAAAATAAAATCAGAACAACAAGATACGAGTTAAACGTACCAAAGCTATAATACCCTTCATGTTTATAATTGGAATTTCGAAAAACTAAGCAGCTCTTAACATCAAGAAATCCGAACATACAAAGATCTATTGCAAATTGTTTTATAATCGTTAGAAATAGCGTTGAAATAATACAAAAAGTAATAAAGTATTTTGATTCTAAAGAGAGAAGGGCTGCGCTTTTAAATCTTAGTAAATTTTTTCTCATTTTAATCCAATCAAAAAGTTTTATTAAAATTTATTCGTACCGTTACAGCTGTTGATGAGGGAATAAATCCATTTTCTTATGTGCCCCGGTTTTCGTCGACTCATTCTATCGAGCAGATAGACGCATTCTTTTAACGATCCACTTAAGAATTCTAACATGAAAATGTGATAAAATTGAAAAGCCCGTAAGTAATACTTTATCTAAAATCAACGAAATTATCTAATGATGATTTGTAAATTTTATTGCAAAAAATGGTAGGCAAAAGTTAATGCAACGGAAACCTTGGACGAGGAAATAATTGGCGGATTACTACGGCTGAAGCGAGATGGGCATCCAAAATTATTTCCAAAACATTAAGAAGAAAAAATCAGGCGACTTTGATCTCTAGGTTTGGATCAAGTCGCTGGGCAAACTCAATAAGTTTATCAACTGTAAAAAGGTTGATTTTATACTTTACGATTTCATTCAACCTTGCGGTATCCATATTAAGTTGCTTAGCAAGATCGGCCTGTGAGATTTTACTTTCTTGAATATGCACAACAAACTTTTGGCAAAGGGCATATTTTAATATGTCGATCTTTGTGGCGTTTTCAGGAAGAAGATACGAAGGCTCGGTCTTATCAAGGCTTTCTCTTATTTTTTTTAATTTTGCTTCATTTGGAAATGTCATTGTAATTCTCCTCCACTATCTCTAAAGGCGTTTACGACACCTATATAGAGAGTATTGTTTTCAAGAACCATACAAGCCTGTAAGCTTTTTGGTTCAGATCAACTATCGTTGCGAAGTAGCTAAACTCCGTCGATACCATTTGGAAGTTCACGTCCCCGTTAGGGCGTCTAACCAAGGCTTTGAGTTCATCGTAAACTTTGTATGCAATGGTTATTTTTACTTTAGTAATATTTCTCAATAAATATAAGGCCCATTTAAAAGTCAGCCTATTGGTGGCCTTACCAAGCTCTTTCACCAGTATAGAACTTGGTTGTGGTATCACAGCCAGGAATGCTTAAAGGAAATCGTTCTCCTTCTAAGCTGCTATAGAAATAAAGCACCGAGTCCCCTGATCCCGAATAAAACATATTAATATCTTGAATTGTCCCCGGACGCACGCGAGCAAGAACGTCACCACCTTCACTAACATGGACCCATTCACTATCCGTATCTGTCGCTAAAATCATTACCATATAGTCACCCGTGTTCATATAATAAAGACTACCATCCCTATCCCAAGCTATTGGCCCAGAACTACAACTTTTATATGTAACTACGGCTTTAGGGGGTTGGTCATGTTTCGTAGCTATCGTAAAAGATCGCTGTGAAACTTTTCCAAATTTGTTTGTTGCCGTTACAGATACTACATAATTTCTATCAGAAAACGGAATGGAGAAATCTGATATTGATGTCTCTCCTTCTGCGGTTTTAATATCGAAAAAGGAATCAGGCAAACCACCGCAACCATTACAGTAAAAATATCTACTGCTGACAAAAACATTATAGATGAATTTAAAAATCGTAGAATTATCCGGATCGTTTTTATCCTTGGCAGTGATGCTGATATTATTATAATAATTTGTAGCACTTTGATAATCAAAAGTTGTTGGAGTGATGGCATTTCTCAATGCCCCAGGAACGGTAATATCGATATCTGGACTATCGCAGTTGTCTTGAAGCTTGCTCGCAATTTCTCGCATATTGTCTTTAAAATGATCGACAAGAGCTTGATTAACTCCAGTTGAATTTCTTGTAGCCTTATAAGTGCTACTCAAATAAACCTCATCCATTCCATGATACAAAGTAAAGATCCCCTTATTACCAAAAGTATTAAAAAAATTATCTAGGAAATGACTTATTTCCGCTGCTAGAGTTGGCAAGCCCTCTGGTGGAATCCCAACCTCTGCTACATAATTAGATGGAATCGGAGTAACTCCAGTCAATGCTCCCGACATACCGATAACCCCATCACGATTGTGTCGAATATATTGCGCATGATCTAGATGGTTTGAATCTTGACCTGCATAAGCAGAGACATTTTCGAAAGTGTTAGTTACCAATATCGGTGAAGGCGGAGCCACCTGTAAATACCCCACAAGCCCATCAAATTTTTTAACATCATAAGGCGTTGCTAAAAAAGTTGGATCATTTCGAAGATCTTTTATCGCTGAATTTAAAACTTCATTACCTTGCGAGTGGGCAACCACAATAAGCTTGTTAGCTCCACCGTGATAAGCTTCTTTAATTTTAATTTTTAATTGTTCAACAACCCCAATGTCCGATGTTGCGTTGGCAAGCATTTGAAAAACTGCATTGTCATATTGAATCATATCTTTTAGATGATCAATAGGTGTATAGGAATCTTGCTCGACACTCCCGTCTTGGTTATATTTAACTCTATTAACAACATCTTTTCCTGAAGTTATCTGTGCCAATGCCTCTTCAATTTTTACTCTATCTGGGCTGTTTTCAAATCCTTTTATATTATGTAATGCGAACTTCTTCCAATATTCCAATCGCGACTTCCCGCTATGATCGGCCGCGAGTTGCGCGCTGGTTTCTTCCATGTCATTAAGGAAACTACGGGAAGCGTTGTGAACCAATTCGACATCAAATACTTTATTCTGGTCTAAACTAGCGTGAATTAAGTCATTAATATTTTTTATTGTTGTTGCAGATTTTTTAGCATCTTCCATTTTGGGAACATAGATTCCATTGATATACAAAACATTCAATCCATTTGCTGAACAAGAAAGTTCGGCAAATGAAACGTTGGAAAGCAAAAAAAGTGAAATTAATAGTAATTGTTTCATATTAATATTCCTCTAAATTTTCAAACTTTGTTTTCAAAACCTGAAGATTTTCTACTTTAAATTTGCAGTGATCAAAGCTACTGTTGGCATTCCCTCCGCCGGCAACATAAGAATGGCTATCGTAATACCCCAAGCAATTTCTTCTTTCGCTTGTTGATATCGTTAAGCCATCTATTTTTTCTGCTCGCGATTCGTGTTTTCGTCTAAAATATTTATAATCTCCTAAAGCAAACAAGCAATAAGATGAATTCATACTTTCTGTAACAACTTTTGAAGCTTCATTTTTTAAATCCAAGCTGCACACTCTTAACTCGTCCTGCTCTGCCCTTGCATACTGCCTCATTGCCATTCGCTCGTTATAATCGAGAGCCGTTCTGTTGATCCAGATATCGACATCGTCTCGAATTCCATTTCCATTTGTATCTATCCCCAAAATCGTTTTATCATTGTCCGAAGGATTCGGCATTGCTGGTTCAACTTCCCCATCGAAAACAGGATTGGGATTTTTATCTTCCATTTTTGCCTTCAACGCCGGTCCCATTAATTTCTCGTACTCATTACAAGATGAAAAACAAACTACTAAAAACGCGAGACATAATAATTTAGACAATTTCATATTTATCCTCGTAGCTCGAGCATGGCACGGCGGCTCCAATTCTTTTCAAATGTGTACAGGTTCGCTCGAACAACGAACGAGCACGATGAGTGTGCATCAGGCACGCGACAGAGTGAGAGATGAGGCAGTAAGGAAGAAGATGGGCGCATTTCAAAAGAATTAATAGTTACTAATCTTGGCGAAGGCGGAGCCACTTGCATGTACCCTACTAATCCATCAATTTTTTTAACATCTTCAGGAGTAGCTAAAAATGTTGGATCGTTTCGAAGATCTTTAATCGCCGAAAATAAGACTTCATTACCTTGTGAATGCGCAACTACAATAAGCTTGTTCGCCCCGCCTGCATATGCCTCTTTATCTCCAGTCAATGCTCCCGACATACCGATAACCCCATCACGATTGTGTCGAATATATTGCGCATGATCTAGATGGTTTGAATCTTGACCTGCATAAGCAGAGACATTTTCGAAAGTGTTAGTTACCAA
>JAQTTZ010000093.1:9963-13991 GCA_028710485.1 Bacteriovorax sp.
TAGCTCCACCGTGATAAGCTTCTTTAATTTTAATTTTTAATTGTTCAACAACCCCAATGTCCGATGTTGCGTTGGCAAGCATTTGAAAAACTGCATTGTCATATTGAATCATATCTTTTAGATGATCTATAGGTGTATAGGAATCTTGCTCTATTATTCTATTTCCAAATGAATCTAATAAATCTTTTCCATCCGCACCTTTTTGGTATGTGATTTTTTCTCTGTTATTAATCTGCGCCAGCGCCGCTTCAATTTTCACTCTGTCTGGACTGTTTTCAAATCCTTTAATATTATGTAATGCGAACTTCTTCCAATATTCCAATCGCGACTTCCCGCTATGATTGGCCGCGAGTTGCGCGCTGGTTTCTTCAGCGTCCTCCCAGAGGGAACGGGAAGCATTGTGAACCAAAGTCGTTTGCTCCACTTTTTTCTTATCAAGATCCGCAGTAATAAATTGAAGGCTATCGGATATTTTTTTAGCTGATTCCTTTGCGTCTTCTATTTTGGGAACATTTACTCCATTAATGTATAAAATATTTAATCCATTAGCAGAACATGAAAGCTCGGCAAATGAAACACTTGAGATTAATAAAAGTAAAATTAGAAGCAATATTGATTTCATCTTGAATGACTCCCGAAATTTTTGTATGCCTTAATTTCACTTTCTAGATTCTGAATCTTAAATTTGCAATTTAGGTATGGTTTACTTATATCCCCCCCCCCTGCTACAAATGAATTTCTGTCGTAAAACCCTCGGCAATCGATTCTGTCTTTTGACGAGAATGTTAGTTTATCAACTTCAAATTCTGTACGGTCACGAACTTTTCTTTTATGGTCGCTTAATGAGTTTAAACAATATGATGAATTCATACTTTCCGTAACAACTTTTGAAGTTTCATCTTTTAACTCCAAGCTGCATACTCTCAACTCGTCCTGCTCCGCTCTCGCATATTGCCTCATTGCCATCCGCTCATTGTAATCAAGAGCTGTTCGATTTATCCAAATATCAACATCATCCCGAATCCCATTGTTATTTGAATCAATTCCCAGAATAGTTCTATCGTTTTCAAATCGATTCGGTATTGGAGGTTCAGCTTCTCCGTCGAAAATAGGATTGGGATTTGAATCAGCTAACTTAATTTTCAAAATTGGACCCATTAATTTTTCGTATTCATTGCATGATACGAAAAAAACTAATAAGAATAAAATGGAAGACAATTTTTTAAAATTCATTTAAATCCCCTCACAAGAAAGCAACCGTGTAACTTGATCTATAGGCGGAGCCACACTCGAACTCCCTCCTAAATTACCTTGAACCAATGACCATGCCTTGCTTCTAATTTCAGTTGAAGTATAAAGATACTGAAACATTCCCTGGTAATGGCCTACCAGAACATCATTACTGACCTTACCAAGGAGGCAAGTCGTGATTTTATTTTTTTTAACTTCTGAGTCGATAACTTTTACAGAGTCTGTGTTGTTAACGATCTGAATTTGATAATTCAGCGCTAACTTGCGAAGTAAATTTTTCACATCTAGATTATCTTTTGCCTCGAAGTTAATCCATCTCTGTACGTCGTCACGAACACCGTCATTATCTAGGTCGATTCCCTCTAACGTGTCTGAATTGATATCTCCTGGATCTGGAACTTCAGAATCGTAGACATTTGTCGATTTCGTAATTGAATTTATATTTCCCTGATCGTCTGTAACGGTCAATATAACATTATAGTTTCCGATATTTTGATATGAATGGAAGATTTCTCCCTCGATCGTGTTTTCTACCGATCCATCTCCAAAATCCCATTTAAAGTTTGTAACTTTTCTTCCTTGTTTAAAAGAATCAGATGAATCAAATTTAACCTTCAAGTTTATGTCAGCAAAACTCGTGAAGCTTGCAAGAGGAGCAAAATAATGACTATTAATTGTGATAGTTTTTTCAACAATAGAACGTGTTCCATCGTCGGCAAAACTTGTTAATAAAATCTTATGACTCCCTGAAGCAAGAAAGTCATATTCAAAACTTTCGACTTCAAATACATCTCTGTCGTCTATAAAATACCTAACGGATATAATATTTTTAGGATCATTAACTGATTTTACATAATGACATGATAAATGGAGCGGTGAAGTTTCATTGCATAAAAAATCAGCTATAGGCGAATTAACATGAATCGTAATCACTTGAGCCACTTGTTTTCCCAAGTCATCAGTTATGGTAAAAGTTACTGGATAATCTCCTCCATTAGTAAAATTATAAACGACACTACTCCCCGACAAACTCGATCCACTAATAGTCCAAACTTGTGAAACAACCTGTCCATCGGGATCATAAGCATTTGAATTACACTGATATGTTGTACCTGTAGTAATAAAGCAATAAATGTTCGCAATCGGCGCTTGATTCTCAATTATCGTTATATCCTGAGAAACGGAAGCAGTCGCCCCCATTAAATCTTTCACCTGAAGAGAAATTGTATAAGTCGACGAGGCCGAATAGGTATAATCAACCGAAGGAATCATACTTGTGAAAATATGTCCATCCCCTAGATCCCATTTATACTCCGGAATCATATCGTATGGATCTTGATCATAAGAGTTCGAATCACAATGTACTCGCTGAGGACCTGAAGTATAGCAACTCACTCCCGCAACCGGTGGATGATTGACTTGAACATCAAAAGTGTTAGTGACTGAGCTTACTCCCCCATCATTGTCAGTTGCGGTTAGAGTAACTTGATGATTTCCTCCATTTGGAAAAATATGAAAAATTACATACTCATCGCCATGAGTTTCACTTGTATTATCATCCCAATCATATTTATAAGAAATAATTGTGCCATCGTTATCAACTGAACGACTTGCACTACATCTCAAAATATTTGGTGCAACCGAATAACAAAATAAATTTGGGACTGGAAGCTGGTTTGGCGGCTTCACGGGCTGAACTTGAACTTGCGCTGTTGCAATTTCGCCATTTGAATTCGTCACTTTCAAATTGACAGTGAATAATCCTGCGCTCGAATAAGCATGAGAAGAAATTCCATTTGCATTTTCTTCTGTGAATAAATCTCCATAAGAAAAATTATAAGTAAGAGGACTCCCTGTTAAATCATAAGAGCCTAAAGCATTACAGCTCACTAGTAAATTATTAGTATAGCAATTCAAGCTTGCAATTATTGAGGTGCTGATAATTGAAATATTTTGTGTTGCTATCGCCGTTGCACCTGAACTATTTTTTACAGTTAAAATGACTTGATAATTTCCCTGAGATGAATACGTATGATTTAAATTCTGTGTTGAACTAGTCTCACTTGCTCCATCTCCCCAGTTATAAATATAAGAGAGAATAGAATTATTCGGATCATAACTTCCGTTCGCCGAACAATTTACAGTAAGCAAGCTTGATGAACAATTAATAGCTGCCACTGGCGGTGCTGGTGGAACATTATGTACAAGCGTCACGCTCGTGTCCATGGTCTTCGTCTCACCTCTTGAAGTAAAGACCGATAAACGAATTGGATAAGTTCCAACCGCCGCATAATTATGAGTCGGCTTATTAATTCCCTGAGCAGCTGTTAAGTTTAAATTAACCGCTACCGTACCATCTCCCCATGTGAGGCGCACTTTTGAAATTTGTCCCTGCTTATCTAAAGCAGTTACTTTGCACTGCTGAGTGAATTCAACAAATGGTTCCGCGAGCGAGCAATCTACATCTGCAATTAAGTCCGATCCGGTCTGATAAATTGTCACATGCTGAGTTTCTGAACTTCTAAGTCCCGCAGTATCAACAACGGTCAATGTTACAAAATATGAACCTGGATTATAAAAGTGGGCAATTTTTTGTCCAGTGGCAGTTTGTCCATCTCCAAAATCCCAAAGATAAGAAATTATACTTCCGTTTGGAGTTCCCGATTTATCATTGTAAAAACTTACGTTCTGAGCAAAATCATAAATGCGATAACCAAAACTTGCGTTGGGACTCATGATCGCCACATCGCTATCGGTAATTGCTACTTCATGGGTCA
>JAQTTZ010000210.1 GCA_028710485.1 Bacteriovorax sp.
CATAGTAAGGCTCTAAAACAATTAATGCTACAGCTGTAAATATTCTCATGAGGAAAATACTGTTCGAATGATTTGGCAAATGACCACAGTAATAAATTTGACTCTCTGCATTCTAAAAGTGATTGGGGGGGCTATTACTTATTTATGATGGAGTGGCTTACAGAAATTAACAAATTATGTAACATATCTATGTAGAGATAGGTGGTTTAGTATTGGTCTAAATATCAAACGCTCTTTTTGAGATATCAAAAGTTACTTTCTACATGAGTTTTTTATTTTCACTTTTGCCCCCCCCTCTCAATGCGAAAATTTCCACCAATTAAAACAATTGCTAAATTCTATTTAGATTATCGATATTGTGCAAAAAGTTTCACCGTTCTCATCTTGTGCTTTTATCTCAAACTTATGCGAAGATCCCCCAAATTCCCATGCCAAGCAAATAGGTCTAATATATTTATCTATAGAGATTCTTATATCATGCTTTTGTTGGTCTCTCTGCGTATTTTTTTTGGTCTCATCTAATTTTGACCAGTCTTCAACTATTTTTTGGCAACGTTCTTCGATGTTATATGATAGAACAACAGCTGTGTGTTTTAGATCAACTTCAAGTATGCCGAATTTAGTTGAAGGATCAACTAACTTTTGTAGATCATTAAAGGGATCAACTTGAGGGCGTCCCCATTCTTGTACAGCATCGCAATAAGTCAATAAAAATGCAAGTGGGTAATGGCCGAAAGCAAGTTGTCCTATGGTATTATTTGGGTTCTTCCAGTAGTTATGTAGGAGCACATTTAAAGCAGCACTGAGAGCACATTCTAAATCATCCTTAGACCACCCGAAACTAAGCAAGCTTAAACTACCAAGGGCACCATGGTCATGTTTTTTTAGAAGCTTTTCGATAAACCATTTTTTGAATGCGATCTCTTTTCGGAAAATTTCATCATTATCAGTGGTACTTTTTAATGGACAGAGAAAGCGTTCCGTCATATTTTCAACGTTCAAAGTATTCTCTCCTGCTAGAAGAATCGGACTCCAATCAAAATTAGTCAGAATTTCTACATCCAAATCTAACGCATCTTTAGGAAAACGAGGAACCCAACGTTCAGCCATCTCGACAGGATAAGCTATATCATGCTGAATAGAAGTAATGAACCATTTTTTTAGAATTACACTTTTTATCTTTTCATCTTTAGAATCTAAGAAAGAGACGCCACGGTTCCACCAGCCGTTAAGGATTAAATAACCAAGATAGAATACGTGAAACATATGAATAAAGTGATCTCGATAATATGGCAATTTATACAAGATATTTTCGTGTATCTGAAATTTGCTGAATATATCTGAAAAATGCACAGGTAGATCTAAAACCTTACAAAGTTTCTTCACTCCATCCAAAATGCATTGAGATATCTCATCTTCACCTCTTGAATTATTCAATTTTTCGGAAATCTCATTCAGTTCATTCCAAATTGTACCATTTAATGTAATCTTATTATTTCTAATAAATACATTTGGTTTATAGCGATTTAACTGGTTTATGAGACCATTCCCGATTAATTCTACATAAGTTGGAAGCATGGTAGCATTTTTTATAGCAATAGCCACTGGAATAGCAAACATTTTAAGAATTCGCTTTTCTTCAATAGTGAAAAAGTGCATCTCTTTGAAATGAAGATAAAGGACTCCTACAATAAACCCCCGAAAAACTAAAGGAAGACAACATGTAGTCATAATCTTCTTCTCTCGAGCCGTAGGACTTCCAAGAGAATCTTGTTGAACATCTTCTACAACAATGAAAGAATCTTCTCCCGCCTTATATTTTTGAATTGCCTCCATGCCTCGGCCTTCTCCATGGGAATTCGGAGACCATCTTGGAGTAAATGATCCAAGTTCTTTTTCTGCTTCGCTGGCTCCTGAACTAGCAAGAAACTGGAAGGGATTTTCATTCTCCTTACAATTTTCATCAAAAAGTTCATCATAAAGGAAAATATTAGGTATGCTGCCTTTCACCATTTTTTGAATGCCATCGGCAATATTTTGAGCCACCTCTTTAAGCTCAAATACAGAAATCATTTCTTCTTCTATCCTGTGAAGTTCCTCTAAGATCATGGCTCTTCTGTTAAGGAATGCTACAGCTATTTCAGAAGCGAATGCAGAAAGTATTTTTTCATCATTTTTTTGAAAGGCGTTCTTCTTGAGAGCATTTACACTGAGTACACCCAAGAGCGTACTTCCCGCCATCACAGGAACAGCTATTTCTGAACCTAGATTTTCTAGGGTTTTATCATGATAATTTTTCCAATCTTCATCCTTCTCGCCCATTTTGCTGACTTTAGTCTTAAAAAGTTTAAAATACTCATTATCTTGAACATTAAGTACGAATTGAGTACGCTTTTGTGCAGCTGCTTGCCCTACAATACATTCTCCAATCTCTCGCACAGCCATCTCTGGTTTCTCTGCTAACGCCCCCCTAATAGCACCAGGTACTAATCTTTTTTCAGTGTAATCAACAAACCTCAAGCGACCGTTGTCTGCTCCTACTAATTCTTTGGCTACGTCAACAACTAATTCAGAAAATTTGTCAAGTGGTTCCTTCATAGCGGCTTTATGAACTCTCTGAATAGACGCTTTATCATTATCTATTCCTTGCATTTTTAATCCTCCCCTTTTTTTAGGATTAATTTTGGTCTAGCTCACAATTTCAACTAACTCATTATATCCAAGTTTGAAGTGCACATCTATCTAAATTGTATTATAGAACATGTCCTTCCGAAAGAAGATAAATCTTTTCTAAAACATGGTAGCTACGAGGCTATAGTTGTTTAGATTGGGCAATATTATTGAAGTTTGGCAGTATTTTTGAGACTGCCAACCGAAGATTCTACAGTACAATTCTCTTTTTTTACACCGTTTCCTCAAATCCCACAGTCCACTTACCAACTTTCTCACCATATTCCCAGATAACCTTATAATCCTTAGAAACAGGGTCTAAATTCAAGAGGACTATATGAGGGATAGTTGTCGCAAAGCTTATCTTTCCGCGTCTCCAGAGTTTGGTTTTGAATTTCATGTTTTTATTTCCACCTTTTGTATTACTTCATGTATTATTTTTGGCGGGAGGTGGAGGGTATAAATAAATCCGGATCATAACATGAAACACAATGTATAAGTTTGTTTATTTCTCTCCGTATGTATCATATCTATGTATCTACCAAAGCAAGCATAAAATATTGCTCAAATAGCCTCCGATATTCATTATATTTCAAATCTTGAGGAGGTGCAGCCTTGCCCCTAACGTGCTAATTTTAGCCGACTTTAGGTGCAAAGCTAGGAAAAACTATTAATAGTTTCTCTCGGTTCATAATTTACAAACATCATTCCTTCCCTATCCTAGAG
>JAQTTZ010000094.1 GCA_028710485.1 Bacteriovorax sp.
AATACAACGGCAATGAAATGGTGGGCCCTTATTAATACCGTTATTACATTCGCACTTACGATAGTTCTCTATTGTAAATTCGATCAATCAGTACCAGGAATGCAAGAAGCATTTAATGTGAGAATCCCGTGGATTCCTCAGTTTCACATTTATTATGCTTTAGGTGTTGATGGAATTTCATTGCCAATGGTTCTTCTTACATCGCTTTTGTTTATGCTATGTATATTGAGTTCATGGACTCAAATTACCAAATCAATTAAAGGTTATTTCGCTCTTCTTCTTCTA
Source organism: Bacteriovorax sp. (assembly GCA_028710485.1). GTDB lineage: Bacteria > Bdellovibrionota > Bacteriovoracia > Bacteriovoracales > Bacteriovoracaceae > Bacteriovorax. The sequence goes on from JAQTTZ010000094.1 coordinate 286, forward strand.
TTGCAGACCACTGTTTTTGGAGTTTTCTTAGCATTGGATTTCTTCCTTTTCTATGTTTACTGGGAAGTTATGCTCTTGCCGATGTTCTTCTTAATCGGTGTTTGGGGTGGGGAAAACCGCGAATATGCAGCTGTTAAGTTTTTCCTTTATACATTCTTTGGATCTCTGTTGATGCTTGTTGGTATCGTGGCACTTTACTTTGCAACAGGACAATCAGAAAACTCATTCAACATCTTGGCCCTATCTGGTGGACATTTTACTAACTTAACTCTTACTTTGTTTGGAGCCACTGTTTCCTTTAGTAAGTTGTTTTTTATTTTTATGTTTGTCGGTTTTGCAATCAAGGTTCCAGTTTTTCCTTTTCATACATGGTTACCTCACGCTCACGTTCAAGCGCCTACTGCCATTTCAGTTATCCTTGCCGGCGTTCTACTTAAGATGGGAACTTATGGATTCTTAAGAATTGCATTCCCCATTTTCCCAGACTCCGCAAAATACTTTGGTGAAGCAATTGCTTGGCTTGGTTTAATCAACGTTGTTTACGGAGCTCTTTGTGCGATGGCGCAAACGGATGTTAAAAAACTTATTGCCTACTCTTCAGTATCGCATATGGGTTTTGTTATGCTTGGACTTGCTTCTATGACGGTTCAAGGGATGAACGGAGCAGTTCTACAAATGTTTAACCATGGAACATCAACAGCTATGATGTTCTTTTTGATCGGTATTATCTACGAACGCTCTCACCATAGATATATTGTTCGTCCGGATGGATCACTTGGATTTGGTGGTCTTTATACGCAACTTCCAGTGTACACAATTGTTTTCATTATCGGAATGTTCGCTTCAATGGGACTTCCGGGTATGTCGGGATTTATTTCTGAAGCACTAATCTTCCTAGGGATGTATGAAAAATACACAACGATTACAGTGCTTGCATTGTTTGGATTATTAATTGGTGCAGCTTATCTTCTTTGGATGTTCAAGAGAATGTTCTTTGGAGAGGTGAACCCAGCAGTTAAAAATTATACCGACATGACTAAGCTTGAAATTGGATACATGATCCCCCTTTGTATTGCGGTAATCGTGTTCGGGATTTTCCCTGCACCGATTTTAAATATGATGAAGGCTTCAGTTGGGCAATTGGTTTCATTACTAGCAACTTTCTAGGAAATTGAGATGTATTTAAATTATTTAGCAAGCATTAGTCGATACATTCCGGAACTACTATTGGTAGTTCTGATGGTGGGATTGATCCTGATTGAAACTACTTACGCGGAAAATGATAAGAATAAGCGATATATTTTTATCACTGCATGTTTAGGTTTAGTTGTTACTTTTATCAGTCTTATCATAAACCTTTCGGGAAAATCAGAAGCGGTCTTTAGTAACTCAATGATCATCGACCCCTTTAGTACTGTGATGAAAATGATCATGGTTCTTGGAACTCTGGGTGCTTATTATTTAAGTACTTTTTCAAAAGATATTTATGAAAGTCTTAAAACAGAATTCATAATTATGGCGGTAGGTATTTTGATTGGCGGGATGATTCTAGCTTCGGCCAACAACATGCTTATGATGTATATTGGTATTGAAACACTGTCGATTATTTCTTACGTAATGGCTTCACTAAAAAAGAATGACGAGAGATCATCAGAAGCTGGATTAAAATACGCTCTTTATGGTGGGTTATCATCTGGGATTATGCTTTTTGGGATGAGCCATATGTTCGGTGTTCTTGGAACAATTCAGTTCTCAGGGATGGCTGCAAATATTGCCAAACTAAATCAAACCCAAATTCTTATCATGCTGCCTTCATTTGTTTTATTTTTTGCCGGGATTGGTTACAAGATCGCTGCTGTTCCATTTCATATGTGGTCACCTGATGTTTATGAAGGGTCACCTACCCCTGTAACTACCTTTTTTGCAATCGTACCAAAGCTTGCAGGTATATCTGCCCTTGTGAGAATAACAATGATTTTCTTCGCGACAAAATCGCCACTTAGTGTTGGTTGGGTTGGGTTGATGATGGTTATTGCAGCTCTAACAATGACAGTCGGTAATGTCTCGGCAATAGGGCAAAGGTCTGTAAAGAGAATGCTCGCTTACTCTTCTATTTCACATGCTGGTATTATGATTGCCGGTTTAACTATGATTAATGAAATTGGAGTTCGTGCGATTGTTTTTTACGCAATTATTTACTTGTTTATGACACTTGCAGCCTTCTACATCACGAGCATCGTGCAAGATAAATACGGCAACGATCACTTTGAACGTTTTCAAGGTTTAGTCTACCGCTATCCTTTCATGGCCATCGCGATGTCAATTGTCATGTTCTCTTTAACCGGTCTTCCGCCTCTGGCTGGATTCGTGGCAAAATGGAATATTATTAATGCTCTTTTAAGTGCTAGATTCTATACACTTGCAATTGTTCTGGTGCTGAACTCAGTTGTCTCGGCTTATTACTATTTGAAAATAATAAGACTAATGACTCTAAAGCAACCCGAATCAACTGAGACGATTGAAGAATTTAGTTTTTTAAATCAGTTCGTTATTGTAGCAATGACTGCACCTGTAATTATTCTTGGGGTCTTTTGGGAAAGCATTATGGCACTTGCAAATAGTGCGAAAATCTTTATTCAGTAAAATATGTTTGAAGCGAGTGAGGGATTAATGGAATTTGCTTCGTTTATGGTGTTTTTTGTCATCGCCTGTACCTTGAGTGCAGTTCTGCTCGGAATTTCATCACTCCTTGGACAAAAAAGAAAAATTGCAAGGGAAATGGATATTTATGAATCAGGTGTAAATCCAGTTGGAAGTGCAACCAGACAATATGATATTAAGTTTTATCTAACAGCGATTCTTTTTCTTCTGTTTGATGTAGAAATTGTTTTTTTATTACCTTGGGCCCTAGCTTATAAAGACTCCTCAAACCATGACTTCATGATTGTGGGATTTATCTTTTTTATGGCGATTATGTTGGTGGGATATATCTTTGTCATCAACTCCAAAGCACTTAAGTGGGAAAAGTAAAATGTTAGAATCAATGATAGAAATACTGATAAAGACAGTTGTTATTTTGGGAATTCCCCTCGGTGCACTTCCTATAATTATTCATGTTGAAAGAAGAGGTGCCGCTTTTATACAAAAGCGTCTTGGCCCAAACCGTGTTGGTCCCTTCGGTTTTCTTCAACCGCTTGCCGATGTCGCAAAGTTTATGTTTAAAGAAGAAGTTCACCCAGCTCACGTTCGCCCATTTTTTTATACAGCGGCACCGATGATTGCCTTAGTTGTCGCAATACTCCCACTCGCTTGTATTCCAATTACAGCGCCATTTGAAGCCTTTGGCAGAACCATTTTTCCAGAAGTCTTTAGAAGTGATATGGGAATATTTTTTGCTTTTGCTGCTTCAGCATTAGGATCTTACGGGATTTTACTTGCGGGTTGGGCATCAAACAATAAGTACTCAATGCTCGGAGCACTTCGCGCTTGTGCTCAAATGGTTTCATATGAACTTTCCTTATCAACTTCACTTGTGGCAATGATTTTTCTTTATGGTTCAAATGATATTCACGTCATGGTAGCAGCTCAAACTGGCTACTGGTTTGGCTTTCTTCCGAAGTGGGGTTTTTTTCTTCAGCCAGTAGCAGCAATGCTATTTTTAGTTGGAATTTTTGCTGAATCAAATCGTCTACCGTTTGACTTGGCTGAAGGTGAGTCGGAAATCGTTGCTGGTTATCACCTTGAATATTCTTCAATGAAATTTGCTCTCTTTTTCATGGCCGAATATATTCACATGATTACTCTATCTGCTTTATTCATCATTCTTTTTTTTGGTGGGTACAGTCTTCTTCCTGGTATGGAATTTTTTGCAGAAAGAGCGCCAATTCTACTGGGTGTCTTACAAGCAACTTCATTAATTATAAAAATTGCCTTCATGATCTGGTTTTTCGTTTGGGTAAGATGGACACTTCCTCGTTTCCGTTATGATAAATTAATGGATTTGGGTTGGGAGAGACTTCTTCCTCTTGGAATAGCAAATCTAATCGCGACAGTCCTTTTTGTTTATTTTAGGAATCAATAATATGGTTGCAGATATTTTTCTCACGCTTTTAACAGTTGTGTTTGCTTTAATGGTGGTCTTTTCTAAGAAGACGGTTGTTTCTGCTTTTGCACTTTTAATGACTCTGCTTTCAATCGCAATGATTTTCTTTCAGTTGGGAACAGTCTTTTTGTCTGCTGTTCAAGTTCTTATCAATGCGGGAGCGATTGCTATCCTTTTTGTCTTTGTAATGATGCTTATTAATCTTGAGCAATTTCAGAACAACCGCGAAAAAAGCAAAGTAAAGTTAGTGATCTCTACTTTTACAATATTGGTGGTTTTGGGTGTTTTTGCCCTGGTTATTAATAATAATATCGAAACTCTTTCAGTGGTTAACTTAACGGATAATTCCATGAAGGCACTTTTTGATAAACTTTTTAATACTTATTTTCTTCCGTTTGAAATGGCAACTGTCCTTTTGTTGGCAGCTATCGTGGCGTGTATTGTAATTACGACTCACGAAAAGCATGAAAATGAAGAAGAGTTAGAAATGTTAAAGTCGGAGGAAAAGCTATGAGCATTTATTATTACCTAGCAGCTTTTCTATTTTGCCTAGGACTCTTGGGGACAATTTTTAAAAAAGATTTAATCTCTATGCTTCTTTGCCTGGAGCTTATGATGAGTGGAGTAGCTTTATTGTTTATTTTGTTTTCAAAATCAACAGGTTTTTTAGATGCTCAATTAATGGTTATTTTCACGATGATAATTTCAGCTTGTGAAGTGGCAATTGGTTTGAGCTTAATTATCGCCCTCTATCGCAAGAAACAAACTATATATACAGACGACATTAAAATTATAACGGAATAAGAGTAATTATGTACGAGAACTATTTAGCGCTCATTCCCTTTTTTCCCCTGCTCGCCTTTTTAATCAACTCCCTTTTAATTAAGAACAAGTTGAATAATGTACAGGCTGGACTAATTACCTTCGTGGGACTTTTCACTTCTTTTATTTTAGTGATTATGCTTGCCCTGCACGTTCAAGAGTTTGGACCAGTTCACGTCAAACTATGGGACTGGATGACGTATAAAAAAATTGTCTTTGATATTCATTTTGTGATGGATCAGCTTTCGGTTGTCCTTTGCTTAATGGTTACAGGTGTTGGTAGTGCTATTGCATTCTTCTCGATCGGTTATATGGACCAGGAAGAAAAAGTAGGAAGGTATTTTGCTTTCTTTGCACTCTTTGCTTTTTCAATGCTTCTTCTGGTTTTAGGTGAAAATTTTCTTATCCTATTTATGGGATGGGAAGGCGTTGGCTTAAGTTCATATTTATTAATCGGCTTTTGGTATGAACATACTAAAAACGGAAATGCTGCCAAAAAAGCTTTTCTTGCTAATCGCGTGGGTGACTTCGGGGTTGTGCTTGGAATGATTGGTTATGCTTTAGTTTTTAATACCGTTTCTTTTCGCGAACTACAGCATCCAGATATGGCCATCCTTATGGCCAATAAAAGTGTTCTTATCGCTTCAAGTTTACTATTGGTTTTAGGTGTCACGGGAAAATCAGCTCAGATCCCACTTTTTATTTGGCTTCCTGATGCGATGCTTGGTCCAACTCCAGTTTCAGCATTAATGCATGCTGCGACCATGGTTACCGCTGGAATTTTTCTGCTTTGTCGTGTTTCAAATATCATCGTTCATTTTTCAGTGGTCATGGATGTAATCGCCTGGATTGGAGCTCTGACTTCACTATTGGCAGCACTAATCGCACTCACTCAAACAGATATCAAAAAGATTTTAGCTTACTCAACGGTATCGCAACTTGGTTATATGGTTATGGCCTGCGGCCTCGGAGCTTTTTCTACGGGTATGTTCCACGTTTTCACCCATGCTTTTTTTAAGGCACTTTTATTCTTGTGTGCGGCTTCAGTTATCTATGGCTGTCATCACGAACAAAATATTTTCAAAATGGGTGGCTTGAAAAATAAAATGCCAATAACCTTTTGGACATTTGTTGTCGGATTTCTGGCGATTTCAGGTATCCCTGGATTCTCTGGCTTTTTCTCAAAAGATGAAATACTTTCGATGGCCTTTACCAATCAAGGAAACGGAATCTTTCTTTATTCAATCGGTTTAATCAGTGCACTTCTTACCGCTTTTTATATGACTAGAATGTTGGTTCTGGTTTTTATTGTTCCTCCGTCGCATGATATCCACGATACACATCAACATCATACGAAAGAAGACAACGCCCATAACAGCCATGAAATTCAAGAATCACCTTCCGTTATGACAATTCCTTTAATTCTTTTAGCATTATGTAGTTTTGGTGCTGGTTATATCGGTCTGCCTCATCTTTTTGGCGGTCATGAATACTCAAGACTTATCCAAAACTTTTTAGAAAAATTTGTAGCGGCACCAACTGGACATACTCATCTTTCTGAAGAAACAGAAATTATTATGATGGTTGTAACAACGATTCTGATTCTGTGTTCTATGGGGCTTGCTTACTATATTTATGTAAAAAATGATCAAGTTAAAATGCGAGATAAACTTAAAGCTAAATTTCTTGGGCTTTGGATTCTAAGTTCAAATAAATTTAAAGTTGATGAGATCTATGAAGCCATAATTATTAAGCCACTTTATCAAATGGGACATTTTCTTGTCGATGTCGTTGAAACTCACATCGTGAATGGATTCGTTAGACTTGTGACAAAAACGATCAATACAGGTGGAAACTTCTTGGAAGAAACAAAACCAGAACGTATTGAGATGGGAATCCTACACATCGTTATTGGGCTCTTTGTAATATTAATTGTTATTTTTAACGCTTTCATTTTCAGATAGAAAAAAGAGACAAATATCATGGATCAATTATTTCTTGTTAAATTTTTAATACCTCTACTTTGGGCAATTGGTTTTATGTTTGCTCCAAAGCAAAATGAGCGAGCCATAAAGTTATATGCTCTGATTGGCGCATTGGTCGTTTTTGCCTATTCTGTCAAAATGTACTTTGATCTACCAGATCCAGGTGTGCTTACAGAACTTTTTAAATTTCAAATGCCGCTCTTTTTTAATATAAGCTACACATTTGCAATGGATGGTTTAAGTGGCTTGCTGCTTATACTTAATGCATTTTTATTAGTACTGGTGGTTGTTACTACTTGGGAAATTAAAACTGATAAATTGCGTCTCTATTATTTTCTAATTTTTTCACTCGTTTGGGCCGTGAACGGCTCGCTTCTTTCAACTTCCCTATACGGTTTCTATGTTTTCTGGGAAGCAATGCTGATTCCATTATTTGTTTTGATGGGTATTTTCGGCGGGGACAACAGACGCTATGCCAGTTTTAAATTTTTAATGATGACAGCCGCTGGATCTATTTTGATGTTAGCTTCCATGTGCTATATGAGTGCACTGGCCTATAAACTTACAGGCTCATACGACTTAAATTATGACGTTATCAAATCATTAAATCTTGGATTTTACGGATTTTGGTCACCCCAATCTTTAATTTTTTGGTCTTTCTCTCTGGCATTCTTTTTAAAAGTTCCAGTATTTCCATTCCATTCATGGCTTCCAGACGCTCACGTTGAAGCGCCAACCGCAGGTTCTATTTTGCTTGCAGGTATTTTATTAAAACTTGGGATCTATGGATTTTTAAGATTCGTTATACCATTCTATCCTCAAGCGGTTGATGCCTACAGAGATATCATTCTTTACCTGGGTGCAATCGGAGTTATCTACGGAGCCCTTACTGCATGGGTACAAACAGATATTAAAAAACTCGTCGCCTTCTCGTCTATCTCTCATATGGGATACATTGTAATGGGGGTATTTTCTCAAAATGCTTTTGCTGTTAAGGGAGCAATCTTTCAGATGGTTGCCCATGGTATTTCAACACCAGGAATGTTCATTGGGGTTCATTACCTCTACACTAGAAGACACACTAAAAAATTAGATCAATTTGGAGGCCTTGCTAAGATTATGCCTCGCTTTGCAGTTCTCTTTTTTATCATTACAGCTGGATCGATGGCCATCCCCATGACCTGTGGATTTGTTGGTGAGTTTATGATTACAGCGGGAGTTTACGAAATTAATAAAACAGTAGCGTTCTTGGCAGCTACTGGAATTATCCTTTCTCCCATTTATCTTTTAAAAATGTATCACTTAACAGCACTTGGCGAAATTACTCATGAAGAAAATAAATCATTGAAAGATTTAAGTCTTTTAGAGGCAACTCCAATGATTGTTCTTTCAATTTTAACAATTGTTTTGGGGCTTTATCCCAAGCTCATAACATCTATGTATGACGGTACAATTAGTTTCTTCGTGAATAAAGGGTAATAGAAAATGGAAAATTTAACATTTGTCCAAAATGTAATCATCTTTATCGCTCTCAATGCAGCAGCATTGTTAGCTATAAATATTAAAAAAAATGGTAAGTATATTGCCTTTGGCTTGAGTTTAGTTTCAGCAGTTACTTTCTTTGCGATGCTTTATTCTCGAGACAAGTTTAACTTGGGTGAGCTTTTTACTTTAGAAGGAAACAAAGTTTTTCTTTTGAAAATTGTTTCTATTCTAAATATCTTAATGATTTTAATAAATGGTTACCAATCAATAGAAAAAGTTAAAAGCACTTTGCTTGTAAGCTATATGTTTTTGGGTGGGGTTTTTCTTTTAGGTGCTAACGAACTCATTACTTTCTATGTTGCTTTGGAAACAATCGCACTTGTTGGTTATGCTTTAGTGGCAACTTCGGATTTAGAATATTCTCGCGAAGCCGCTGTAAAATATCTTATTCAGGGCTCTGTTGTCTCCGCCATCTTTCTTGTGGGAGCAGCCTTTTACCTGGGGGCCACTGGCGGGTTAACTTTAGTTGGCGCAACTGTTAATAACCAAGAACTATATGCGGTGGCGCTTGGGATTTTTATTCTGACGGCATGCTTTAAGCTCGGAGCATTCCCATTTCACGCCTGGATTGCTGATGTTTATTCGAACGTGACCGATGGAAATTTAGCAACGAACTTTTTTATCGCTAAAATTATTATTGGTTTTAAGTTTATTACTTTGATTCAAGTATTACTTCAATCTTGCGATCCTCATTTCGCTGATATCCTCATACGAATTATTCAGGTTATCGCCGTTATGTCTGCTTTTTACGGAAACATCATGGCCATCGTTCAAGGCCAGTTCAAAAGAATTATCGCTTATTCATCAGTAGCCCATACAGGTTATATGCTAATGATGATGTGCTTAAATCCGGATGAAGCTTATGAAAAGCAATTGATCAGTTATTTAGTAATGTACTCATTGACGGCAACTGGCGTGATTATGATACTTAATCAGTTTGCTAGACTAAATAAAAATAAAGATAACCACGAGATCTTGGTCTCTGGTTTCTACCGCAATAAGGGATTGGCACTCCTGTTAGTGGTTTGTGTACTAAGTTTAGGAGGAATTCCTCTGACTTCGGGCTTTTCCATGAAATATATGCTGTTTACTAATTATTTTAAGGAAGGCTTTACCATTGAGGCTACTTCGATTTTCATTAGCTCAATCATTGGACTTGCTTATTATATCCGTTTTGTGAGTGATTTATTCACTGAAAATGTAGAGAAGATGAAACTTCCTGTTATTAAAACTCGTTTTAGCGAATCGTTAGTTCATGTTATCATTTTATTGTCTATCTTCACTTTTGGTATCGCACCATCACTCTTTTTAGGGTTGAAGTAGACAGGAATGAATGAGCGTAAAGTACAGAATACGACTTCAGAATGATCGGGTCATCGGGCCTTTCACTACTGAAGAGGTAGGCGAACTCTATTTAAAAAATCACATAAATGGAGATGAAGTCTGTCAGCAGTTTCCTATTGGAGATTGGCGAAATATTGCGACCTTTCCTGATCTTCATTCACTCATTAAGATAATCAGAAAGCAAAATCTCACGATCAGCAAGCTCGAAAAACCACCCGAAAAACTATCCGAAGAGAAGTCGAGAGAAGTGCAAGAGCCAACGAGTTCTGAAATTAAAACTTTCAAAGAATTTAAATTCGGAAAAAATATCAATATTGATGTGGATTATGAAGAGCTGGAAAAAAAATACAAAGTTCATAAGTCAGTCGATAGTTCTGATAATAATTCTAATGACGACGAGGGGGTGGAAAAAACTCGCGTTATAAAAAAAGGAATGCTGAAAGCACCTCAGGAAATGGATAAGACTGTCGTTATTCCTTCAAAGGCTTCTGTTCCCAAGAGAGATTCAACAGAAACTCGCAAAAATAAAATTTCTGAAAAAAAGAAAAAAGCTAGCGATGCAATAAGTGCAATAGTTGTAGCTCCAGTTCCAACTCAAGAAGAGTTGATGAATGAAAAAACAGAGTTTTTCAATCTTGCTCAAATCCTTCCTTCCATTAATGCGCAATTAAGTGTTTCTGAGGTCGAGCTCGATCAACAGGCCCGTGTTGAAGAAAATAACGAGAAAATTCGTTTAAAGGAATTACAAGAACAGGTTGAGCAAGAGGAGAACGATGACGAAGATGAAGAGTTCGAAGAAGAAGTTCAAGCAGAAGCTTTTCTAGGTACAACTACTGATCCCAAGCTAGCAAAAAAACCAAAGAAAAAGCGCAAAAAGGGAATGTCGATTATTGTGGCCATTACATTCATGGCACTTTTCTATGTTTTTTTAACACCAGACGCACCTCCTAAGGTCAGTGGCCCTTTTTTCGTTGATGTTAAGTTTCCAATAACTCAAGAGTTTGAAGACAAGATGGGAGCAACGGCTGCTTTAGTTCAGGGAAGAAATCTTTACGCCAAAAATACATATCTAAAAAGAGCAATGGCTTCTCAGGCCTATATTGTTTCACTTCAAAAACAATTCGGTAATAATGAAGCCTTGGGAGAACTCCTTCTGACTTATGCTGAACTGCTGGATGATACCAAAGAGCCAAAAATCGCCGGGAACATAATTTATAAACTTATCCAGCTTTCAGAAAATAAAATGCTGAGTGATTTAAATATTGTGACGGGAACAGCTCTGTTTTATGGAAAAATTGGAAAGTATCAAACTGGTATTAATGTTATAAAAAATTATTTTCGCGCCAAAGGACCTGCTTCAAGCAAGCTTCTGGCTTATTACTTAGATCTCTTGATTAATGCTGGTGATTTAGTTGAAGCTCGAAAAACATATACAAAATTAAAAGGCACGCCCAAAAAACCTTTTGAAGCTTATTATTCTTTGGCTCATTTTAGTGAAGTAGCTGATCAACCAGCGGACGCAAGAAGCATAATAGATGAAGGCTTAAAATATTATCCAAATAACGTTCTTCTTCTTTTAAAGTCTGCTGATTATTTATTAAAAGATCAGTCGCAAAAAAAATATGAAGAAGTTCTTATCAAAGTCAATTTGAACAATTCTGAAAGTTCTCCAGCTTTTACGGCTAGGTTTTACTATCATATGGGACTTTTGAGTGCGCTTAAAAATAAGTATAAAGAAGCAACTATCTTTTTTAAAAGATCATTGGCAATAAAAGAATCGGATGAATTAAGAACAATGCTTTCATCTCTTGAAGTAGGAGGAGATAAATTTTCAAAATCACTTATTTTAGAAAGTAAGGTTTTGGACTTAATTAAAAAAGCACAAGCAGAATTAAAAAACAATAATCTAGAAGCCGCATTTTCTTATTCCATTGAGGCCATAGATACTTCTCCTGATTATGTGCCAGCTATACTTTTACAAACACAATTGCAGTTAAGAAGAGGTCTTTTTGATTCCGCCATCAATACCCTTCAGAAGGCGATTGGCTTAAATCCTGGCAATAATGTTTTAAAGAAAAATTTAGTTTTAGCCTATATGAAAGCTTATAAATTTGAAGATTCTCAATTGGTCTTGGTTGAACTTTCACAATCCAAATTCGCTTTTGGTAATGCGTATGCTTCATTGATGGGGGACTTTTATTTAGCAAGAAATAATATTCCTTTGGCGATGCGCTGGTACAATGAAGCCCTTAGTCGTGATCCCTTAAGTGATTATGATATGTTTCAAATGGCTAAAATATTTTTAAGAATTAAAAAATTTAACGAGGCGAAGTCTAGACTGGCGAGGGCTCTTTTATTAGACCCAAAAAATGCGGAATATCTTTCAACAAATGCCGAAATCTTTTTTGAACAGGACAACACAGATACCGCGATCGGTTACCTGCGTGATGCCATTTCAGAAATAGGCGAAGATCCAAAACTACTTTCAGCCATTGCAATTTTGTACTACAAGAGTGGCCAAATAAAAGAGTTTCAAAATTACTATAAACGCATTCAAGAGTTGCCCAAAAGAGATGAAGCCTTTTATGAATTCCTCATCTATGCAGCCAAGTTAGAAGAAAAGAACGATGACTATATTAATTACAGCCATGAACTTTTAAAATTAAATCCCGGAAATTTAAAAATTCGGCTAGATTTAGGAGAATTTCTTTTTAACTTGAAGCGCTACCCAGATGCCATTGCTGAATTAGAGGAAGTTCGAGCCAAGCTCGTCTCATATCCCAAAGTTCATTTCTTGCTAGCAAGGATATATTTAGCCACGAACGATGTTAAAAAAGCCAAAGAAATGGCGCTGAAAGAATTAGAACTTAATCCAAGCTTAGATTCTGCTCATTTTATCGTGGGAGAAGTCGCTAGGATTGAAAAAGACTACAGAGAGGCTATTTTAAAGTATGAGAAGGCCATTAGCTTAAACCCCAAATCAGTTGAGGCCCTAATGGCAATGGGCTGGATCAGACTTGCTCAGAACTATGCTAATGAATCAATTGAGCTTTATAACCGCGCCTTAAGAGAAGACAAGACCAATCCTGAAATTCATAAACAAATGGGACTTGCCTACAAAGCGGCCGGACAAAGGGCCTTAGCTAAGGAAAAATTTGAAGATTATTTGAAATTAAGCCCGGGAGCGGCGGATCGTGACCAAATAGAAGCACAAATTAGGAATTTACAATAAATTTCCCCCTTGTCTTTTTTAACTAATGAATTTAATATAAGCCTCTATTGATTCGGAGGATTGGCGGAGTGGTCGATCGCGGCGGTTTTGAAAACCGTTGAACCGAAAGGTTCCGCAGGTTCGAATCCTGTGTCCTCCGCCATTAATAGTTAACGATCTCTGAAATTTAGTCCTGTAATTTATTGGAGACGTGGGAGAGTGGTCTAATCCAGCGCCTTGCTAAGGCGTCGTACCTCGCAAGAGGTACCGTGAGTTCGAATCTCACCGTCTCCGCCATTCTTGAATCACAATCATCACAATCATCAATTATAATTGACTTAATCAAGGCTCAGATTTATATTTGAAAAATCTTACACGCAGACGTAGCTCAGTTGGATAGAGTACTTGACTACGAATCAAGTGGTCGCAGGTTCGACTCCTGCCGTTTGCGCCATTTTA
>JAQTTZ010000211.1 GCA_028710485.1 Bacteriovorax sp.
TCTTTTTGACTTTTCTCTTTAACTTTTTGCATCGGTTCAAAAGTTCTTGACCCGCTTCGATAAATAGTAATCCCTTTTGTTCCTAAGGAATAAGACAATAAATAAGCCTTCCTTACATCATCCACCATCGCCTCCTCTGGCAAATTAATTGTTTTTGAAACTGCATTATCGGTAAATTCCTGGAAAGCCGCTTGCAACTTAATATGCCATTCTGGATCAATTTCCAAAGCAGTTATAAAAACATTCTTCAGCTCATCTGGAATTTCATCAATTCCCTTTAAAGTTCCTCCATTCTTAACAATTTTTTCCACCAATTCCTCAGAATAGATCCCCTTTTCTTTCAATTTTTCAACCAAAACCGGACTAACTGCATACAAAGTCTTTCCCTCAACTGTATTTTTCTGATATCCCAAAGAAAACACCGGCTCAATCCCCGAGCTAGTATCCGCTACCATACTAATTGTCCCAGTCGGAGCAATTGTTGTTAGGGCCATATTTCTCGGTTTATAGTCAGTCCCTGCATAAACACTTTTATCCCAAAAAGGGAAGACTCCTCGTGACTCCGCCAGCTTACAAGTTGCCTCTTTTGCTGATTCTGTCACAAATTTCATAATCTTTTTAGCCCAATCTATCCCTTGCTCAGAATCATATCTCACTCCCAATTTAAACAAAGCATCAGCAAAACCCATTATTCCCAAGCCAATTCTTCTAGTATTGCTTACCATTTCTCTAATTTTTTGTACCGGAAACTGGTTTACCTCTACTACATTGTCTAAAAAATGCACCGCTAAATTTATTGTCTCTTTCAACTCATTCCAGTTCAGATCATTACCCACCACAAATTTACTTAAATTCAAACTTCCCAAATTACAAGCATCATACGGCAAAAGCGGTTGTTCCCCACAAGGATTAGTTGCTTCAATTCTTCCCACGGCTGGAATCGGATTAGAACTCGGTGCATTCATTCGATCTATAAAGACTAAACCTGGATCTCCAAATTGCCAAGCCAATCTAGTTACTAAATTAAATACTTTATAGGCATTAAGTTTCATTCTGGAATGACCATCTCTGGGGTTAATCAAATCATAACCTTCTCCTATTTGTTTTGCCTCGGCCCACTCATAAAGTTTCTTAACCCCAACTTCCACCTGTCTCAATCTTTCATCCATCCCTCTTATTCCCTCCGCTAACCGAATCTCTTCTACTACTTCTTCGGGAATCTCATCATTCTCTACAAATTTCTTATCCTCTTCCAATTTTTGCATAAAAGCATCGGTTACTGCCAAAGAAATATTAAAATTAGTCAAACTCCATTCATCTAACTTCACTACTGCAAACCTCAACACATCAGGATGATCAATTGAAAGCATCCCCATATTAGCCCCTCGTCGCACTCCCCCTTGCTTAACCTGAGCCGTCACATCATTGTAAGCCTGCATAAAACTCACCGGACCTACCGTTGTTCCACCACTGCTTTTAATATAATCACCATAGGGCCTCAATCGGGTAAAAGAAAACCCTGTTCCCCCTCCGGACTTATGAATCATTGCCATGTTCGACATTGTTTCCAAAATTGACTCCATCGAGTCCTCTATCGGCAACACAAAACAAGCCGATAATTGTTGATACTTTTTCCCAGCATTAACCAAACAAGGAGTATTGGGTAAAAATTTCTGTTCTGCCATTAAATTATAAAAATTTTCAGCCATTCGATTAATACTCTCTTCATTTCCCCCAAAGTTTTGATCTCCTTTGGCCACATTTATTGCTACCCTCCAAAAAATATCGCCCACTTTCTCCAAAATTTTCCCGTCCTCATCCTTCAAGGAATATCTTGTTTCAGCTATATATTTAGCATTATCTGATAACTGTGGTTCGGCTAGATTTGTCATTTTTTAAAATCATTTAATAAATTTTTAAAATCGTCAACAGATTCAATTTCCAGAAAGACTGTAGCAAAACGAATATAAGCCACCGGATCAACTTTCCTCAATTTCTTCATTACCATTTTGCCAATCTCCTTTGAAGGAATTTCCACACTTTTCCAATTTAGTAGTTTCATTTCAATCTCATCTACTAATCTTTCTCTTTCTTCCCGATTCATCTTCCAACAAGCTTTCTCAAAACATCTATCTAACTTTTCCCGATTATAATCTTCTTTTTTTCCAGATTTCTTGACTACTTTTAGGTCAATATTCTCCACTCTCTCATAGGTTGTAAATCTTTTCTTGCACTTAACACACTCTCTTCTCCTTCGAGTCATCTTACCATCACCGGCATCCCGGCTTTCTAAAACATTTGATTCACTTTCCCCACAATATGGGCACAACATTTTGTTTTTTATTATTTAAAATTTATAAACACTATCTCTAGTGGATGAGTACCATCATACCCACCACTTCTGGGGTAGGTCAATAAATCAAAATAGATCAAAATTTAATCCTTCAACAATTCCGCGGGGAAAAGAAAAGCTTGCTATAATACTTTCATGCAAAAAGTTGTTAAATTTTTAAAGGAAGTCGCCGTTGAGTTCAAGAACATCACTTGGCCCAAAAAAGACACTTTAATTCAGCTTACAGTTGTGGTAATATCTATCTCGATTATCATTTCCCTAATTCTAGGTGGTTTTGATTATCTTTTTACTAATCTGATTTCCCTATTAGGTAAAATAAAACAATAAAATTTATGCCCAAAACTTCTAATAAAACTAATAAAAAAGAATTTTTGTTTCAACTTTCATCTGTTGAGCCTAGTTTCGATGCCGCCTGGTACGTCATCAATACTTATTCTGGCCACGAATACAAAGTTATTGAAGCTCTAAAAACTCGTATTAAAACCATGGGTTTGGAAGATAAAATTTTTCAAGCCATTATTCCTATTCAATCAAAAATGGTTATCAGAAGGGGTCAAAAAGTTAAATCCCAAGAAAAAACATTTCCCGGTTATGTTTTAATCCAAATGGTTCTAAGTGATGATTCCTGGATCACTGTTCGCACTACTCAAGGTGTTACTGGTTTTATTGGCGTCGAAAATAAACCTCAGGCTATTTCTCAGACTGAAGTTGACAAGATTCTCAATAAAACTGAAGAAGATAAACCCAGATATGAAACTCCTTTCTCTATTGGAGACGTCGTCAAGATCACCAATGGACCCTTTGCCGACTTTATTGGCACCATTGATTCTGTTGACCAAGAAAAAGGTAAAATCCGCGTTCTTGTTTCTTTCTTCGAGCGCGAAACCCCAGTTGAACTCGACTTTTTACAAGTTTCCAAAGAACTATAATTCGGAGCCAATCTATTTGGGCTTCTCTCCAAATTAATAATAAATATTATGCCTAAAAAAATTAAAACTATCG
>JAQTTZ010000212.1 GCA_028710485.1 Bacteriovorax sp.
GGGGCGCATGTGCCCAGCCGATTTAGCTTATCAAAATTTAACACTTCATGTTCAGTTTCATTGATGAGCAATCTCCACTATGCAACTCCCCCCTGCTCTCCAATCATTATATTTTGCAATGATATGCTTTAAAAATGATTCAACATCTTCAACAGGATTGAATCTATCAATCCACTCTCCTGAATCTAATTGTTCTCGAATAGGCTTATTGCTTTCCTTGAATTGCCCAGCATCACTACTCATCTCTCCTTGAAAACAATACTCGTGAAGTTTTTTAATAGTTTCAATGTTAATTGTAATGGATTCATGCTCAGTATGAATCCAATTTAAAGCTTCTTTATAACCAAGAACTTCTTCGTCACCACGATCAATGGGCGAGCTTCCCTTACCTTCAAATAATTCTTTGGCCCTCTGATCATCAATATCAATCCCTTCCATTCTGTTTGATGAAACAGAACTCTCGATGATTGCAGATTTTTTTAGACTTTCTAACACTTCCGGCCTCTGGGCCTTCCATAATTCTTCCTTCCCCTGACTTCTTGCACATGCTTCTAACAAAATATTTAAATCAGGAGGAATACTTGCCCAATGTTTTTCCATAAATGATTTCATAGTATAACCTTCCAGCGGGCCCCACGGCCCTTACCATAGGATACAACCTTGTAATCTTTTTTTAATTGAGTCAAAACTTTTCTAATCATGACGTTGCTGACCGATGGCAATTCTCTTTGAATTTCAGCTAGCGTGAATTCAGTTTTTTTTGTTGATATAACACTTTTTACGATTTCGGTTTTACTCGATCGTATGTCACTATTTTCAATTTTTTTAAAAAGCTCTGTATAGGCTTCCCTGATTATGGACAAGAAAAAAATATGCCAATAGCTCATATCATGCTTTTGCTCGTGCCATCCTTGCGATGATTCATGCAGGGCTCGATAATAACTTTCAGAGTGCCTTTTAATAATTTTATCTAACGATACATAATTAAGTGCTTTGAAATCATTCTGAATGAGTAGTAGGTGAGTTAACAATCTCGAAACTCGCCCATTTCCATCCAAAAAAGGATGCACACACAAAAAATCAAAAATAAAAGAAGATATGACTATCAATTGAGGAATTTTTATATCTCGAATATATTCTTCATAACTAATGCAAAGATTTTTTATATATTTTGGAGTTAATTCAGGAGAGACACTTTTGAAGCGAATCTTTGTCCCACTCATTCCCGTTTCAGTGTCCAAGTATCTTATTAATATCTTATTAACAGAGTAGCAATATTGTCTTTTTAGGGTTTTCTCTAGAGATCCTGCCTTAAAAAAGAAAGCCTGGTTAATTAATCTCAATCTTCCCGATCAAACAATCAAGAACATTTTACGTGGATATGTTACTGTAACGGTGATTAATAATTCAAATCCATACTTCTTGTAAAAATCTTCTGCACTGGGATTTTTTGCATCAACAACAATGGCCCGCATTCCAATTTCTTTAGAGATTCGTATCGCTCTATCTACTGCATGGAAAAGTAACTCTTTCCCCAAGCCCTTACCTTTCATTGAATTATCAACAGCAAGGCGTCCAATCAAAGCAACTGATACAGGATATGGAGCAATTTTATTTTTTAAATTTGGTGGAAAATTATTAAATTCGATAGAACTTGTGCTTAGGGTATAGAATCCGACAACTTCATCATTAGCGTTAATTGCATAAAGCGGAACATTTGCTTTTCGTTCTACATCCCTAGAAATCATTGTTTTAAGATAGGTGTTCAAGACTGCTTCACCACAGTCAAACTTTGAACGGTCAAATGCTTTATTAAAATCAACAAATTTCCAGGTCATCTATTTATACTTTTTATTGAATTCATCTTGCGCTCTGTTAAAAGCTTCATTGCGTACAGGTTGCGCTGAAAGAGCAGTTATAAATCTATCTCTATCCACATCGGCCAATGAAATAATTTTCTCTTCATATTCATCTTTTGGCACAACAACTTGAGGTGTAAATATAATCCTCCCACGCTCATCAAGTTCTCGTGTGAAATATGTAACATCGGTATCGGTTCCAATTGAAACTCTATTTTTACTATCTTTTTGAACTAACATACTCATAAAGCCTCCGATGACTTATCCTAGCACCTATGCCCACAATGGTCAAGGTGGGAAATACCCACTTTGCTTATCGGCTTTGAAATCCTATACTTAAGCTAATTATTGATATACCAGAGCCCTTTTTAAAATATTTTAATGGTTCACCTCATACCGCCCAGGCCAGTCTCAGCTTTTTCAAGTGCTGCATTTCTTGTACGTTATAGCTATCGATACTCTTATACTTTAAACGCTCCCTCCATCTTATCTTGCTCACTTCGATTAATTCCATATTTTGAAGCTATACCTCGCCATTTACTGACTTCAAGTTTTACCTTTTTTATTATCTCTGCTGCTCTTTCTAGACTTAATCTAAAATCCCTAGAAACTTCTATTGCGAGAGAATAATCGAGGGCATTACTATCATATGAAATATTCAAGCTCAATCCGTGGGCATTTTCGTTGGGATTTATATCATAGGCCGGAGAAAGTACCCAACCGCCTTCCGAAAGTAAAAATCCGTGATTTCGCAAATGATCATCTGAATTTGAAACTGCTATTGAAAATACGATTCTCTTCCATAATTCTTCAAGATCGTTATTAACGTTCGAAGGTAAACCATTACCTATTATGAAATTAACAAGCTCCAAATAACTTGCACCAGAATCGGCACCATCACCATCCTTGTGCTCAAGTAGTGTCATCGCAGAAGCAAAGTGAATTCTTTTTTCATTTGCAGCTCTATCAAATCTTTTCGTTAAGAATGTATGATGTTTATTGCCAAATTTTTCTGCTTTTGCTGAAGCGATATTAATTCCGCAATTTTTAGCCAACTCATAAACAACGATTTCCCATGCTCCAACATCTTTAATATCACCAAGACTAGGAAACTTTGCAATCCATAAATTTTTGTCAGGATCGAATACACTTGCCTTTTGTCTTGCTCCTCCGAGTGAAGAACCAGGCACGAATAATAATTTTAACCAATCTGAAAATCTAGGATCATCCTCGGCCCCTTTCTCTTCTAAAAATAAACTAGCTTGCTCTAATTCTCGAAGTGATGTCCATGGAGGTGTTGAATTTTTATGGTTATCATCAAGGAATGGTCCATCTCCTATTTTAAATCGGATGGCCCCCATTCTATTTTGATCATACACGCCCAATAAATAGTCTGATGCCATTAATGTTTTTACCGCTCTTTTTTCTTCTTTTGCAAGAAGGGCTTCTCTTCTTTGCATAAGAACTCGC
>JAQTTZ010000095.1 GCA_028710485.1 Bacteriovorax sp.
TGAAATACGGCGGAAGGATTGCCCAATGAAAGTGGATTAAAATCAAAAACTGTTTTAATAATACCGGCGTCTTTATCAACTTCAATTTCCAAATAGCCAAGATCCGATTGCTGTGAAAAGCCTTGATGTGACCAGCTCATGGTTAAAAAAATAAATATATATATTTTTCTCATTGCAACTTGCTCAGATACTACTCGTTAAAAAAATATTTCTATAAATCTTAGCTAGATTTGAATTTTTTAACTTCTCTTCAATTGAAATGGCGCGAATATAAATATCTTCGGAACGATAATTGCTTGCGAGTACATCTCTTACTACTCGACGAGCTTCAACCAAATGATTATTCATCTCTAAGGCCCATGCCAGGAGAATTAGATTTTCTGGATTGCCCTTAATTTTGTTATCGCTGATGGCAAGCCTCATTGCCTCTGGATAATCTTTAGAGTTTCCTCTTTCTAAAAAAAGTCGAATCAAATCAGTATGTCCCAACTTTTTATTCTTCGCTAAATTCTCTTTCATCAAGATTTCTGTCTGATTAAAAAGGGCAAGAGAAAATGCATCCTCCCCCATTAATTTGTGAACGCGTGCTTCTTTCATTAAATATATTAACTGCTTTGATTCTTTAAAAGCAGCTTTGTAATACTTGACAGCATTTTTATATTTGTTTTTCTTTTCAAACAAATCACCCATTAATCCCAAAGCAAAATGAGAAGTAGGAGTGATTATTAAGGCCTCTTTTAAAAGTTCTTCTGCAGAATCAAGACTTCCCTTTTTTAAATAATAATTTTCGATATAAAAACGAGCATACATTATTCGTGTTTCTGATGCCTGCAGAGGTTCTTCTTCTTCGGCGCTCAACGCTTCATCAAAATCATACCTTGCTTCATCGTTTCGCCCTTGAGCGGAAAGAACAAGTGCTCGTAAAGTATAAGCATTCTCTGAAGGCATCACGCTAATTAATTCATCGGCATAATGATTGGCCTCTACTAAATTCCCCAAAGCAAGATGGCCCTTTACTAAGATCAAAAAGGCTTCAGGACTTCTAGCTTTTTCTTTTAAAATTTTTTGAGCATAGACGATTGATTTGGAAAATTGAACTTGAGCTTGAGCGATATCGGCCAGTACAAAATAAGCGGGCGTATTGAAAAAACGAAAATTGCGAATGGACTTGAGAGCATAACTCTGTGCTACTTTAAAATAATTTTCGAGACCAATCTCTTTTCCACGAGCTGTATAAAGCTTTGCCAAGGCCAGCGTGTCTTGGAAACTTGTAGGATTTCTTTTTAATCTTTTTTGATAAAATAAAACTTTTCTTTGAAAATCTTCTTCTCTTTTTACAGAAGATTCAGTTTTTAATGGAAACAGATACACATAAGGTTTCTTTTTAGAATAAATGATCCCGACTGCTGCCACCAGGGATAAAGTTAATACATAAAAAATTATTTTTTTATCCATATTATTCCCCAATTTCATATAAATTAATAATCTTCTTTAAGTCATAAAAATATAATTTATCATTTATCAGGCCAGCAGAGATGAGCGTCTTACCATCACGTGAAACCTCTAAGGCGGTTGGTTGAGCGCCACCAACCAAACTAAAAACCACTCTGTCTTTTTCGGTATCTATGATATCGATCTTTCCCATGATTTTTGGATCTACTTTGCTATCATCACTATTGGTAGTAGTTCTAGAAGAGACATATAGATAACGATTTCTAATGGGTTCAAGAACGATAGTATTTGGATGGGAATAATTCCATTTCTGTCCGGGAAAATTTGGATGATCATTTGGATAATCTTCCAGAATTAAAATTTTCACAGGCCCAAGAGCTGTATTAAATGGTATGAGCAGCTCATCCCAAGTACTTGACGGTAAAGTTGTAGTCATCCCTGTTTGATGAAGAGTATTAATTTTTTGAATTAATGTTGAAAGATGAATTCGCGAAATAGCGTTTCCTCTCATATGGCTGATATAAGCGGTCTCTCCATCATTAGCGACTACAATATGGCGCAAATTGAGATCTCTGCCAGCTGTTTGAGAGCTGATGGGAGCAAGCTCTGCTATCTGTTGATGCTTTACAGCATCAACTATAATCAAACTCCCCGTCTCGGTTGCCAATACCAATGCATATTTTCCATCAGGGGTGAAAGCTATTCCACGCGGGGCGATTAAATATCCCCTAGATCTAGGATTTCTATAACTGGTGTGAAGTGGGATAAGACCTTTAAAATGAGCAGTGCCATCGAGATGCCCGTCTTCGCGCAAATTCGTCACGTCCACAATGCTAATATTATCTGAAAAATAATTGGCCACATAAATAATTTGTTCGTGTTTGATATCATCCCTTACATAAGGTCTGCTTGCTATGATCTTAGAACCACTTCCATTGAGAGGTATATACTTCGCAATTTTCTGAGTGTCCGTGTTGACAACAGTGAGAAGTCCAAAGTTTTTATAGATTTCAGATTTACTATCGCCTTCTGATCTGGTGATAAATCCCCATAGCTCATCGAGCGAAAACTCAACTTCTGTGTTGGCCAAAATACCATTTTTTACACCGAGGGGGGTGACGAGAGTTTTACTGAGTGTCCTCTTTTCCAGGTCGAATATCGAAGCGGTAGGGACACGTTTTTTTGAGACTGGATCTATTTTGCCACACATCTCTGCGACGTATAGAAAATTTCCAACCGGGTCTATCTTCATCCCCTTTGGCATACAACCAGTCGATGTGGTGCTGATCAGAAAATTCTTTGTAGAGAAGCTTTTCAAATCGAGAATACTGGCCTTGGCGGAAACAGCGCTTATTGCCCAAAAAAAAATTACGAATAAATTTTTATGCGCTTTCATAAAGTCCTCACCTAAAAGTACCTTTTAAATCTCGGTGAGAATGACAGATAAGCTAAAAAATAAATAATACATAAAATGTATATGTTTCATAGTTTAGAATAGGCAGAAGACGTTATGATTAGATAAGTATAGACAAAAAATACTTAGTCTATAAAGATATCATTTACTAATTATTTGGAGGCCTTATGAGAAACACTTTGAACGAGTCACAAATCTTAGCAGGTGCACAATTTGCGATTGAAAACTTTCACAAAGATGTCGTGAATGAAGTAAGAACTGCTATCGAAGCCCATGAATGGGTTATCGTAGGAATGAAGCAGAATCCAGTTGTAAAAACTGCACGCAAACACCTAGAAGCAAAAGGTAAAACATTTCATTATATAGAACACGGAAGTTATTGGTCAAAATGGAAAGTTCGCCTTGCCATAAAATTATGGAGTGGCTGGCCTACTTTTCCCCAAGTTTTTCATAAGGGAAAGCTGGTTGGCGGGGCATCGGATCTCATCAAATATCTTCCGTAAGAATAGACATTATGCTCTAATGATCCTTACAATTTTTTTTAAGGCAGCCAGTAATTTTTTCACTGAGCTGCTTAAGCGAAAAGGGCTTTACTAAAATGTCCCTTAATCCACCTTCCATCGCTTTTAAAACGTCATCCTGCTGAAGAGCTCCTGACATAAGAATAATTGGAGTGCGTGAGTGCTTTATCGATTTTCTTAAAGACAAAGCATAGTCAATTCCGGTTCGTCCAGGCATCACATTATCAATCAAAATTAAATCGAAATCCTGGTTGGACATCTTTAGCACTGCTTGCTGAGCATCTGAGGCCATGACACAAGAAATTTCTTCACTTTTTAAGCTAAAAAAAGTTTGAATCAACTCTCTGACTTTGGCGTCGTCATCAACAACAAGAATGTTAATTTTAGGAAGTTTACTCATTTACAACTGCACCAATGGCCCCCACCAGTTCATCTTTTGTGAATGGTTTAATGATAATTCCTTTTAATCCCAATTCCTCTTTCATCGTTTTATATTTATCCACATAATCTTTTGAAGTCATGAATAGAACGGGTACATTTATATTTTTTGACCTAAGTTCTCTAATAAAATTCTCGCCATCCACTAGAGGCATCTTCATATCGGTAATAATTATATCAACACTGAAACGCTCCAGTTCTTTATATGCGTCAGCTGCGCTTGAGGCACCAAGAAAATGGTAATCACTATCTGAAAGAAAATTCATGCATAAATTTAAAATATTCAATTCATTATCAACAACTAAAACTCTGGTTAACTTATCACTGTCATTGATAAGTTTTTCCCAGTTTCCATTCACATGGCCTGCAATTCCGATTGCTGGTAATGTGATTTTGAAATTGGCACCTAACTTTGACTCAAGTAATTCCAATTTACCTTGATGAGATTGAATGATTCGGTTTGAAATAGAAAGACCAAGACCAGTCCCCTTACCAATTTCTTTTGTTGTGAAAAATGTGTTGAAAATTTTTGTTCTATTTTCAGCACTAACACCAGGTCCGTTATCTTTCACAAATATCTGAATAAAATTTCCATTATTTTCAATTTTAAGTTCAATAACTATTAATGGATCTATTGTCTCTGAATCCTTTAGCGAATCGATGGCATTCTGTATTAGATTTACGAGAACCTGCTCAATTTTCACACGATTGATTAAAAGAATGGGAACTGGTCCGTCCAGCACAATTTTAATTTTTATTAGAGTTCCTTTAATAGATGGATTCGCAAAGGAAATTGCTTTTTCCACAATATCACGAGCATCGCAATACTCTTTCTTATCTTCATTTTTGTGGAGAAATTCCTTCATGTTCGAAATAATTTTATTAATTCTATCAAGAGAGTGATCAATATTTGTTTGAAACTTTGTGATGGACTCTCTCTGAATGTTCAAATCGTCTGATTCAAGTGCAAAACCTATGAGTTCTGAATTTCCAATAGCAACGGTGAGAGGATTATTAATTTCGTGAGAAATATTTGCAGTCATTTCTCCTATCACTTTTAATTTATCTGATTGAATAATTTGTGAATGGGTATTTTTTAATTCTTCAAGCTGAGCGCGGTATTTGTCGTTAAGAAGTTTCTCAACTGTTACATCTTTAAATAATAAAACAAAATCTCCAGTTTCTTTTTTTACACCTTTAATAATAATGGTGGACACCTGAGCTTCGATGATAAAACTTAACTCGGTACTAAGCATTTGATCTTCTTTTATCAACCGATCATAAAATGAAGAAAAATCTGGAATAATGGAAGAAAAATATTCCTTGAAATCTGTTTGTTTTTTCATGGACCTAGGGGTTGTTCTAAACAAAGTTAAGAAGCTTGCATTATAATAGACGATTGTCCCGAACTGATCTGCAACCAGGACTGGTTCGAATAAATCATCTAAAAGTTCAAAAGAATCAGTATCCATCATTATTTTCCTTGGCTCAAAAAACTAAAATATTGTTTCTCAATGGCATCAAATTCCAAATCACTTTTACATGTATTACATTGTTTTACCGGAGTTTTGGAGTTAGCAACTTCTACGTTCTTTAAAAGTATCTTTTTTTCGGTATCACAATTGGAGCAGAAATAAGGAGCGAAGAAACTTTCAACAACAATCCCCTTTCTGATAAACCCATGAACCATGTTCACCTGTTCAACGATGATCTGTGGACAATTGATATACTTGATCTCGGCCCCATCAAGTCCCTGGAGATATTTTATCCATTCTCTAATTCCACAAGAGTTAATCATGCTGACTTTATTAAAATCAAAAACATATTTATTCATTTTCAGGTTTTGTATTTTATCGAAAATTGAATCTTCGTCAATTACGCCAATGAGTTCGGTATGTACTTCATCCCCTGTAATTCGAGAATTAATTGATAACTTTTGACTCATATACTGATCTCCTTTGCTAAAAAGTGAAATGACGTAATCCGCTCTTTCGCTTGCTTATAACGATTAAATTTTTCAAAGACACATATGATCTGGCCCGAATTAAGTCGTCCATTAATCACCCAAAACTGGTTGCAATTTTCATAAATCATATAGAGTCCAAGACCTGCTCCATTTTCGCCGGCAAGAGGTGTTTTTTCAGCATAACCTCTTTGGATGCTTGAAATTACTTTTTCTCTTGAAGAAAAACCCGATGGTCCCTTTACCGATACAACCACATACTCATCATTCACGGCAAACATATACTCCACGCCTTTATCGGGCGTGAGAACAATTTCCTCTCCGCGTGCATACTGAACACCAACACCACCTGAATGGTAAAAAGAGTTCGAAAGCAGTTCTTCACTTACCAATCTTAGTACATCCAAATGGATGGCCCCTGAAAATTCGTTGGTAAATTGCTCGCCCATATCTTCCACAACTTCAGGAATTCTTTTATTGGAAATTAATTTCCATGTTTGTTTTTTATAAGTCTCATTTATATAATCATCTAAATTAAATTCCGGTTTACTCTCCAGAATCTGTACAAGCTTAGTTTCACGATTCAAATCAATTGTGTTGTACCCAATTAGATGATTCACTTTGCTCTGACTTAAAAGATCTCTAATATTTTCTTCGTTAGATAATTTAGTAATTACCAACGAATCTTTTGTTAAATCAATCATGCCTTTAAATTGATCTATATTTTCAATGACTATTTTTTTATTATTAAAAGTTACACACACTAAAGTTATATCGTCTTGCAAAGTTGTGTCTTTTTTAAACTCATTAAAATCAGACATGATAGATTCAATAAGACCAGTTGCCTCGAACTTACATCCCTTAAAAATACTTTTAAGAAAATTTCTCTGGCCCCAAGCTTTTCCGTCTATCGCCATTTCGGTTAGTCCATCCGAGAACATTACAATTCGATCTCCGAGGTCAACATCAATTTTTGTTTCTTCGTAGGTAGAATCCATGCTCTGTCCCATTCTCGCTCCGTTGTTTTCCTGAAGCGGATTAACACCTTCTTTGGTGTACTCCCCATCAACTTTGTGAACAAGAAATGGGGTCATATGAGATGCGTTTGAGTAAGTAATGGTCTTTTTTACTTCATTTATTTCTAAAACAAAGGCCGTCATTAAAATATCGGTATTCATATAACAGATGACTTTGTTTAGTTTGTCTAAAACTGATTTAGGAGAAATATAATTTTGCTCCGATTCGATCTTCAAGGTCGAAATGCAACTATGGGCAGCTGCCGTGATTAGGGCCGCCGGAACTCCATGTCCAGTAGCATCGCAAACAATAATTGTTGTAATTACTCCCTGTTCAAAATACCCCCACCAATCACCACTGCACTCCGAGGCCGGAAGATAAAGGCCGTCGAAACTAAATTTTTCACGGATCACAGCATGCTTAGGAAAAAAAGAATGTTGGACCAGATGTGCGACTTGAAGCTCACTTTCGAGGCGCGCCTTCTCCTTCATCTCTTCCATGAATTTAATAATTTTATTTTTCATTTCGACAAAAGAATCGGTCAGCGCTCCAATTTCATCATTACCAACAGCAACCGGATTTACATCAAAATGTCCTTCGGAAAGAAGTGTGGTTGCTTCAAATAATGTCTGAACGTTTTTAGTCATTCTTTTAGTGAAGAGTATTCCTGCAATCACTGCGATAGATAATATAAGTATTCCAAAATAAAGTGATTTTTGAATCAAAAGTTGAGAGGCGAGAAACGCCTTTTTTTCCGGAATTTCTGTGATGGCAATCAACCCTAATGCGGGAACTTTAGAAAAGGCCCTAATGATGGCCACGCCATCGTTGTCGAATCTCTTCACTCCCTGCTGGATATTAGAAATGGTAGGGTCCGTTGCAATATTTTGCAAGTTTGAGTTGAGATTAATATTATTTAGCTTGAAAAACACTTTTCCCGTATTAGTTAGAAGATAAGTTCCGTAGTTGAGAGTTTCATTCATCAATGGCATTAGTTTTTCATATGAAATATGAATGGCGCATTTTAGGTTTTGATCAATTGATCTGATAACAGAAAAATGTGAGGGAAAGTTTTTGATCAAACTCATTTCAAGTCTGGTTGATCCAAAGGGAAGTTGTTTGATTAATTTCAGCGCCCCTTTCTCTTCGGTTAATTCACCAATCTGTTCGCTATTTGTAAATTGCTCTAGTTTTTTCTCATTTTTAGAACTTACATAGTTCTGATTTCCAACCAGACATTCAATTCCAAGAATTTCTTCATGACCTGCAATGATGGATTCCATTTTTTTGATTAGAGTCTGCCCGCTTTCGCTCTCTTTGAGGCCATCAAGCAGATTGAGATCTTCATTCATTAAAAGTTTTGTTCTTTCTGCCACTGAGATGGAATTGGTAAGAGTAATTGAATAAACATCGGCGGCCTTATCTTCTTTAAAAATATTGAGTGCGTAGGAAAGATAAAATCCCATCGTTAGAAGCAGCAACAAAGTTATCACTACAACAAACTTGTACTTTAATGGAAATTTGACTTTTCTGATCAAGATTAATCTTCCTAGCGTTTATTAATATTACTTAATGTTACAATAATATTTGTAAAATACACCAGTGGAAGAAATGAGACTAAAATCTTTCGACAATTATCTAATCGCCATCATGGGCCTGTTTGCTTTGATCAGCTTATATATGCTTTACGGAGCTAAATTTAATACTCAATATTCTGATAATCAGCTCAAAGTGGCTTCAATAGTTGAACAAATAAAAACGGTAAAGAGAAAACGCGACTTCTATCAAAGCTGGGTAGACGTCAATCCCGGAGACGGCCTCTCCCAAAATGATGAAATTTATACTCACGGACAGTCGTCTGCAAAAATTCACTTTGTGAATGGTCCTGAGATTAGCTTGTTTGAAAATTCCCTACTCCGAATAAAAACTTTAAACAAAGAGAACACTCTCTCTCTTGATAAAGGTAATCTCACAGCGACTCTTTCGAAAGACTCTCCCAAGCTAGATATCGTTTTAAACGGAAAAAAATACTCCTTCGAATCCGAGAGGGCCAACATTCAAATCGAGCAGGGAGCAACGGAGAATAAATTTTTATTATTGGATGGTAAGGCCAAGCTTAATATCAATGAAGCTTCCCAGGAAATTAAGGAAAATCAGGTTCTCATCCAGAACAAAAAAACAGGAGACGTTAAGATCAAGGAACTTCCTTTTATTTTAAAAACTCCGTCGCACAATTCAGTCAATTATTTCGGCCATGATATAACGATTCCCTTTAGCTGGTCCTATACTTCTCTTTCTACACCAGCAAAAATCATAATTGCCAAAAATTCAACTTTCAAAGATATTGTCCATGAAGAAACTCTGAGGGAAAATCATTATTCACATTATTTTAATAAAGCTGGGATTTATTATTGGAAGCTAGTTTCCAGTGAAGAGCTCGAAGGTCCCATTGGAACATTGACTCTTATTGAAGAACGGCCGCTGACACTTAGTCTTGATAAGGAAATTGTTTATATCGGTCCAAAAAAATCCGAAAAAGTTGTGATGAGCTGGCCGAAAGATAATGCAAAAAAATTCCTGCTGAAAGTTGCATTTCCCAATGAAAAAACTGAAGAAATTGAACTGGCCAACAACAGTTACGAATTGGCGGCTGATCAAGTGGGAGTTTATAAAATCTCAGTAAAAGTCCAGGAATCAAATCGTCCAAGTGCGCTATGGAGTGAGACCGCTTCTGTTGAGGTTGTTAAAGCAAAAGCAATCATTATCTCTAGTAATACACCTGAACTAATTGAGAAAGTTAATTACAACTTACAGTCATCGTCTCACCTATTATCGTGGAATGCCCCGAGCTCTGGAGTGAATTATACAATCAAACTTACAAAAAATAATAAAACTGAGATATTTCAAAGCGAAAATTTATCCTTCCCTCTTTCTTTAAAAGATATAGGCGAATACGAATGGATTGTTACTGGTGAAACTGAATCTGGAATTGTATCTAATTTCATAACTGGTAAAATTATTATTAAAGCTCCTCTCAATTTAACTCAGTCTCCTTCTGAAGGGGCTGTCATTGAGTTGGAAAAACCGGATCAGCTCGTTTCATTTAAATGGGATCATGTTCAAAATATCAAAAAATATCAATTTGAACTAGCTAGCGATCCAGCTTTTAAAAATTTAATATATGAGAAGGATCTTAATAGTAATAATATTTCAACCGCGCTTGCCAAAACGGGAAGATACTTTTGGCGAGTGAAGATAAAAAAAGAAAATAGTGTTGAGTATTCATCTCCTGTCAGTGTTGAAATTAAACCAACGCCTCCACTGGCCAGACCAGAAGATCTTCCAAGCTTAAAAATTAAGATAAAATTCCTGGAAGACAAAACCTCACTGCAAAATTTTAATTTACTGGATTTATTTTTTTCAAAGGCCTTGGCGGCAGATCCTGTCGCCATTGCAGAATGGGATCTACCGGCCAATTCAAGGGCCAAAGAGTACATCATTGAAATTTATCAAGACCAGGAGCTTACAAAATTAGTTACCAGGATCGAATCGAGCATTCCTCATATCATTTGGAAAAATGCAACACTCGGGATTTTCTATTGGAGGGTTTCTTATGTTGATTTCTGGGGAAGAAAAACTGAGTATTCTAAGGCCTCTACACTTTCAACTGAATTGACTCCGGAAGCGCTAAAAGCTGAAGCTGATAAAATAGCTGCTGCTGTTCCCATTGAATTGATAACCCCAAAGCATAGAGAAAATATTTTAGATGAGGCTGAGGCTGAATATCTTTTTACCTGGACGAATCTACCCAATACAAAATCTTACCAATTTATCGTCGCGAGAGATCTGGACTTTGAAGCTCCCCTTATTCATTCTAAAACTAACACCAATGAAATTAAAATCAGGTGTAAAGATTTGGATCATAAAGAAGGCGAATACTTTTGGAAAGTCATGACAATTGCAGGCAATACCTCAAAGCGCAGGATGTTTCATATAAACTGTACCCCTAAAAAAATTGAAGCGCCAATCGTTGAAGTCCCAGTTATTAAACCTCTATTTGAAAATTTAAAATTTAAAACAGAAGCAAATGTAGAAGAAAAAAAGACTCATTATATAAAGCTTGGACTTTTTCCCCATGAACTTTCCTACACAAATACCTCGCCTCATTACTCTGCTAAAGTTAGCGGCAATGCCCTTAACAGCGTCTATGCCTTATATCATCGGCCAGTTGAATGGAAATATTTTCAAGCTTTTAGTCCTGGCCTTTGGATATCTCGAGGAAAGGTTTTTAAGACTATCACTTTTACCGATTTCGAATTAAATTTAAAGGCCGCAAGAAATCAGACTAACTTTTCATGGGGACCTGTCGTCGCCATGGTCAAAAAAACATTATATGTTGAATCCAATTTAGCGATCACAGCAGAGGGATTCTCCTCTCCTTTACTTGGAGCTTTCATCCAAAAAGAAATTGGAAAAATTTCGATGAATGCGGAAGTTAAATTTGGCGCAATTCTCGATTACCATGTAGATTTGCAATACGCTTTGAAAAATAGAATTTCAGTAGGAGCTTTTGTTGACGGGACATCTGTGAGCAAAGATGCAAGTAAGCATAGTTTTTCAAGAATGGGTCTGAATCTCAATTATATTTTTCCTTTTCTAGATATCGAAAAATAAATCAAAGAAGTTATCATTATTCCTAATAATAAATTGATTAGATTATTCCAAGGCATCTCATGCTTGATAGAGACTCTGCCACAAGCAATGGCACTTGCATACTGTCTTGAGATGGCACTGCTGCTAGAAGAGATTGCTGTGGGAGTAAAAGTTATACCACCTTGGGATGGTGGTAAAATTGAGCCTAGTACAACGCTACCATTACTATTATCATCAAGACGAATTCGCCCCTTACTACCATCACCGCCGTAACCGATAGTAGGAAAGCCCCCACTAAAGATTAAGGAATCATTTATTCCATGACTGCCACCTAATGCTTCTATTGTTCCTGTTCCTGTTATAGCACCAACAGCTTGAAGCCAGATTGCTCCTCCAGATCCACCTCCTCCACCGCCGCTTCCAAGTGTTCCAGCAAGTCCTCCGCCAGTTCCACCATTTGATCTAATAGTTCCATCTATAGTAATATTTCCGCCAGCAATAATCCGAAGTGCGCCACCACTTCCTCCACCAGAGCTCCCGGTTACTGCAGATCCACCATTAAACCCGCCACCTCCGGCCCCACCGCCAGACCCTCCTGCGAAAGTGGTTTCAAAAGTAGTTTCGTTCCCAAAGAAATCTCCATTGGCCCCTTTCGAACCTACACCACCACCAGCAAAATTGTCGCCATCAATAGGTTCTACTACAGCTTTAGTATTATAACTTCCGCCTCCGCCTCCACCGCCAAATGAATCAAGACCTACGTTAGTTACAAACAGACCTCCGCTCCCGGCCCGAACTCCACTTCCAATTAATCCGTTCGAAAAATTTGAATTTCCACCAGTGTTTCCACCTGCTCCACCAATGCCGCCATTTTGAATAGCAGCTCCGCCATTGCCCCCATCCGCCCCACTAATATCTAGCGTATGAGCAGCATTCATCATGGTGACATTTCCTTGAACTTTAATTATGACAGCAGCACCGCCAACACCTTTAAAAATTGGTAAATTTCCATCGATATCAAGAGTAGTACATTGATAATTTCTTCGAGCAAGAGTTATCAGAGTTGTTGCTGGTCCAGTGACCGCACAAGTTCCATCTGAACCATCACCTACATCTATTCCAAATGCTGATTGGTAAAAAGATATTAAAAGTAAAAAAAGCGCCAATTTAAATTTCATCAATTTAATATTAACTCTTTTACAAAAAAAACAAAAACAGACTGTTTTACTTTTTTCTTATTTAATTTTTGTGATTTTCATTTGAGTATAAAGTTCTTCCACTCCAAAACTCATCGCTACTCCAAAACCAATATTGACCGTTGTCAAAGAACAACGGTGTTTGATAACAAAGGTAGTTGGGACTGTAATCGTAACTTGTCCCATGAGAATCGAAGGATCCATTCCTCCAGCGACGTTATGGCTTCTTGCATTTGATCCGAATAAAACAAATTCTGAAGTCGCAGTATTCACCAGCGCAGCTTTATGAAATCCATCTAAATATGCTGGAGCGTTTGCATCAATAATATATGTTCCCGCTGCTAAAGTAATTTGATTTGCAGATAGCGTTGCGAATGTTGTATCTCCACTGATTGAATTTAAATCACGAATTTGTTCCCAACCTTTTGCAGAGTCACAAGATCCACCATTCACTCCGTTGCCCTTAATGTCTTTTATAAAAACTACTTTCGAAGAAATATCAGGAATTATCGAGGCCGGTAATCTTCCAGTTGTATCAATCACAGGAATTTGTCCTGCAGCTATTCCTGTATTAACCGCAATTGTTCCACCGTTACCTAAAATAGTTCCACCTAAAATTCCGGCACCTGCAGTTAAACTCACGAGACCTGGATCGCCTACATCCCCTTTTAAACCTTGAACACCGGCCGTACCTGTTAATCCCATTAAACCTTGCGCTCCAGTGGTACCCGTTGCTCCAGTTAATCCTTGCGGCCCGCTTAAGCCTTGCGCTCCAGTGGCACCTGTTGCTCCAGTTAATCCTTGTGGCCCGCTTAAGCCTTGCGCTCCAGTGGCACCTGTTGCTCCAGTTAATCCTTGTGGCCCGCTTAATCCTTGCGCTCCAGTGGCACCTGTTGCTCAAGTTAATCCTTGTGCCCCGCTTAACCC
>JAQTTZ010000096.1:0-1543 GCA_028710485.1 Bacteriovorax sp.
GTAGAGCTAATGGTTGTTGTTGCAATCATTGGTATCTTGTCGGCAATTGCAGTTCCGAATTTTAAGAAGTATCAGGCGAAAGCTAAGCAATCAGAAGCAAAGATTCAGTTGGCAGCAGTTTATTCAAGTGAAGTTGGTGCTTCGGCTGATTATGATACTTATGCGACTTGTTTGGTAACATTAGGATATGAGCAGTCCCCAAGAGGATATTATCGAATTGGATTTAGTGCACCCTATGATGCTGCTGCAACTGGAAAAATTACAGCTGATTGTGGTCCTGGGGCAGCAGCGGGGATAGCTGGAAACCAAGGTACGCCAGCGATAACAACTGATATAAGTATGTCCCCACTTTTGCACTTGTCAGGGAAAAATAATTATCCCGCAGCAATCACTGACGGCCAGACTATCGTGCAGCCAGGTGGTCTTACGTTCAAAGCTGGAGCCGAAGGACAAATTTCCGGATCGGCAGGGGTTGATGTTTGGGTTATAAATAACACTAAGGCTTTAGGCCAACTCGGTCCTGCCGGATACTAATCTAATTTTAAAAATGAGGTGCCGAACTGGACACCTCATTTTTTTTCTTTATTTTCTTTAAATGACTTTCTTCGATAAGGCTTCCATTCACTGAGCGCGATAAATCCGTGATTTGTTTTCCTATAAGGTAAATTGTTTAAATCATACCTAGCGCAATCAGCTTTTTTTAGATTATTTAAGCAATTTAAATCAATTTCAGTTTTTATTGAATATCTATTTTGATAAATTTTATCGCCAATGATGTTTCCCCTGGGATAGCTTTTTTGATACTCATCCAAGGAAGATAGAGCATCTTCCAATCTTCCATTTTCAGCTTCTAGCTTAGTAATCATTCCAATGAAATGAGTTTTATTTGGAAATTTTTTTTTGAGAACTTGGGTGACTTGGTAGGCACGGTCGTAATCTTTTGCTTCGAAAAAAAAATGATAACTCGAATCTCTCAAAAGGGGATAGTCGTAGGGGAATCTGGTAAGACCTTTATTAAAAATAATACTTGCCCCAGAAATATCGTCTTTAATAACTGAAAGATAGACACCGCCAAAAACATAGTTCTCATAAAACTTAGGCTCGAGGTTGGTGATAGAATTAAATCTTCGAAACATCCAAGAGTTTAGGTCCTTGTTCTTGTAATGATCGATATCACTTTCTAGGATGGTTGAAATCCACAAAAAAGATGATTCTAATCTCTTGAATCCTAAATTAAAATTTTGAATCATTTCATCATTTAAATTCCAAGTCTGATCTTGCTTGGAGATGACAATATAGGGCTTAGTCAGATTACGATTAATTCTGAACGCTATAAAAAATAGCAGGAGTGCCAAAGCTACAAGATAATACTTTTCTAAATAATTTAACGCTTTCATCTTTTTTATCATATCATTTTAAATTATAATTACACCTGGTCGTTTTTTGAACCCATTAATGAAAATAAGCATATTAATTGTAACTAGAAAGTGGAAAACAGATGTGCATACTTTTAATTATATTAATGAACTAAAGCATAGCGATA
>JAQTTZ010000096.1:1553-13517 GCA_028710485.1 Bacteriovorax sp.
GCAGAGGGCAATAATCCGTCAACTCAGCGAAATCTTCTTGCAAGAAATGCTGAAGGCGAATATATCCTCTTTCTGGACGATGATTCACTGCCAATTAATAGTCTTCTTGAAAAATATCAGAATACTTTACAAGCATACCCAGGCACCGAAATCTTGGGTGGACCTTCTCTCTTAATAGAAAAGCAAAATAATCTTTATCATCTTTCAAACATCTTTTTTTCGAGTATTTTTGGCATTGGACCTATCAGAAGCCGTTACAATTCTCTTGGTAAAGTTAGAAAAGCAACAGAGCGTGAATTGATTTTATGTAATCTATTAATGAAAAGAGCTTTTTTTTTGAAAACCAAGGGATTTGATCAGAATATCTATCCAGGAGAAGAAAATGAATTTTTGAAAAGTCTCCAAACAAGCACCAGAATTATTTATGACCCCAAAGCCATTGTTTACAGAGAGCCGAGGGATTCTTTTTATTTATTTTTAAAGCAAATGTTTTCTTATGGAAGAGGACGAGCGAAACATTTAAAACTAAATTATTTTTTTGAGTATTTGTTTTTAATACCTTTGTTATTTTCTTTATATGTAATAAGTTTGCCTTTTA
Organism: Bacteriovorax sp.; assembly: GCA_028710485.1. Lineage (GTDB taxonomy): Bacteria > Bdellovibrionota > Bacteriovoracia > Bacteriovoracales > Bacteriovoracaceae > Bacteriovorax. The sequence goes on from JAQTTZ010000096.1 coordinate 2,152, forward strand.
TTGTTAATCAATCGTTTGTTTTCTATACACCACTACTTGGGCATTTTGTATCGTCCTTATTAACGTTGTTGGTAAACCAAAAAACAAGACTTACCATTTATCAAAAATCTCTTTTGCCTTTTTTCTTTTTATTAGGTCATTTCGGTTATGGCCTAGGCTTAATTGTCGGTATCTTTCAGTATAAAATATTAAAAATACTCATAGTGAGCAAAAAGACTAAGGAAGAAATCCAAATCCATAGACTAAAAAACTTCAAAAAAAGTTCCACTAAATCAAATTTTTCTATAAAATTAACCCATGATTGAGTTTAACAATATTACCAAGAAATTTAGAAATAACTTTTGGGACAAAGAGTTTATAGCAGTTGATAACGTTTCATTCAGGATTGAAGCCGGGGATCTCATTGGTTTCCTCGGTGCTAATGGTGCAGGAAAAACTACCTTAATTAAAATTCTTATGGATTTTTCCAGACAAACATCTGGCAATATGAACTTCGATAAAATTATGGGGCAAAACTCGAATGAGATTAAGGCATCCATTGGTTATCTGCCAGAAAGACCTTATCTCTATCCACATTTAACCGGCCGAGAATTTCTTGAGTATGTTGGAAATCTCAATTCTATTAATCCAGAAAATTTAGAAACACGGATCAATTCTTGGTCTGAGAAAATGCAAATTGCTCACGCACTTGGAAAACTGACCAAAGAGTACTCCAAAGGCATGTTGCAAAGGTTAGGGTTTGTTAGCTGTCTAATACACAACCCCAAGCTTCTTGTCCTGGATGAACCCCTGTCAGGCCTTGACCCCATAGGGCGTAGAGATTTTAAAAAAATAATGGTTGAGCTTAATAAAAGCGGAGTAACCATTTTTTTTAGCAGCCATATTGTTTCAGATGTTGAAGAAATCTGTAATAAGGTTATTTTTATAGAAAAAGGAAAGCTTGTATATGAAGGAAATATTGATACGCTTTTAATGAAACATGCGAACGATCTCTATACCGTAAAAACATTAAACAATGGCAAAGTCGAAGTTGTTCACTTAAGGAGTGAAGAAAAAAATAGTTATCTGGAAAAGATGCTCTCTCAAAAAATAGAAATAATAGAAATAGAAAAAGAAAAAATTACGTTAGAAGAAATAATCTACAAAATAAAAGAATGAAAAAAACATTTATCGTTGCCAAATATACTTTTATTGAAGTTTACCGGAGCAAGGTAATGATCAGTATATTATTTATAGCTCTGGGACTTGTCGTAGTTTCATATATTGCTTCAGAGTTTGCATACGGAGCTCCAACCAAAGTGGCATTGGACTTTGGTTTTGGGTTAACATCTATCTCAAATCTCATTATGGCCATATTCATTGGATCAACTCTTTTAAGTAAGGAAATTGAAAACCGCACACTTTATATGATTTTGTCGCGGCCAATTTCACGCACCTCTTTTATGCTGGGAAAGGCGATAGGTCTTTCGAGCGTATTAGTGGTTAATACGCTAATGTTGAGTTTAGTTTCCGTAGGCATCTATCATTACCTTGGCGGACAAATAAATGCGCTGATGTTCTGGGCAGCATGGTTTTCTTTGATAGAGGCATTCGTAATAATGCTTTTCGCTATATTGTTTTCTCTTATAACCAGCAACGCGCTGGCCATTATTTATACAATAACAGCGTGGATTGTCGGACATTCCTTAAGTGCCACTTCAAAAATTTTATTTGCTAAAACCAATGTTTTTTTTAATTATACTTTAAAGACAATCGCATGTTTGATTCCGGATTTGGAAAAACTTAACTTGAAAGACTTACTTATTTACGAGCAAAACATCTCTTTAAGCTATCTACTGCAAGCTCAAATCTATGTTTCAATATATATCGTTGCACTACTTTTTTTAATTTCATTCTTATTTAAGAATAAAAATCTGGATTAATTTTTTGAATAATATATTAATTGCCTTTGCTACGATTTTCGGAATAATGATTGGAAGTTTTTTAAACGCATTGATCTATAGAATACCTCTTGGAATCAATATCGCTTATCCGCGATCAGCATGTCCAAATTGCAAGCACGTAATCAGCTGGTATGAAAATATTCCAGTGATTAGTTATATTTTTTTACGAGGCAAATGCTCAAATTGTCAGACTAAAATTTCTTGGTTATACCCTTTTGTCGAATTAATCACTGGCCTGTTTGCTTTCTTTATAGCTCCGAGGTCTCTAGGGCCTGCTGATCTCTTTAACTTTCTTTTTTTTCTTGGAGTCTTTTCAGCATTTTTAGTGCACTTCATAGTTGACTTAAAACATCAGATTTTACCCGATTCTATCAATATCTACCTTGGACTTCTCTTTTTGGTCATGGCCTTTATAACCAGACCATGGACCCATTGGTTAATCGGCTTTGGTTTAGGACTCGGTTTTCCACTTTTCGTAAGTTGGATTTTTTATTTAATGAAAGGGCAAGTCGGCCTCGGCGGTGGAGATATAAAACTCTATGCTGTTCTTGGTATTTATCTTGGTCCTATAGCAGTCATGCAGAACATTTTTATGAGCTGCTTTTTAGGTGCAATTGTTGGCCTTATTTTAATGGCAAGCAAGGTAATCAAAAAGGAAAATCCTATACCATTTGGTCCGTTTATTATCATTGTAAGCAGCTTTCAAATCTTTACTCCTGACTGGGTTGATCACCTACTGAGATATATTCCTTGATCACATTTATTTATTAAATGTATAATTTTATAAAGAGAAATTGTGATAAGGCTAAATTGTGAGTTTGAAAAATATTGTAGACACTATTAGGGATAAGATTGGAGACGCTTTTTACGTTGGTCCAAAGGGAATTATTGGTGTAGACATTGGGCTAAGTGCTGTTAAGTTTGCTGAAGTTGCAAAGCAATCAGATGGTAGCTACAAACTTTTAAATTATTCGGCGGTGAATCTTCCAGAAGGAACAATCATTGAAGACGAAATTCAAAAAGAAGATGAAATCTTAAAGGCCCTACAAGCGGGGTTTAAAGGATTAAATTCTAGCAATCGATTTGTTTGTATCGGATTGTCAGGTCCAAACACTCTAATAAAAAGACTTCAATTGGCCGGTGGATCTGAAGAAGAAATTCAAGACCAAGTGTTCTGGGAAGCCGAACAATACCTCCCATTTCCAATTGATGAAGGAAATATTTCTTTTAGCGTAATTGGTGAAAACCAAGGTGGAGGGGTCGATGTCATTATCGGAGCCGCTAAAAAGACGATCGTAGAATCATTTAAAGAAATCGTTGAACGCTCAGGCGTAAAAGTAAAAATAGTTGATCTTAGTGCCGCAGCAACTATAAATGTTTTTGAAAATGTTATGGGGGAAGAAGTCCAAACTAAAGGCAAGACTTGGATCTTGATGGATCTCGGCGCTCAGAAAACACATTTTATGATTTATAAAAATGGAGTATTGGTCTTTTTCAAAGAGATCAGCATTGGCGGTCTAACCATCACAGAAGAAATCCAGCGACAAATGGGTGTGAATTATGTCGAAGCTGAAAGTTTAAAAATTCATGGCGATGGCAGTGGTAATATACCTGAAGAGATCGTAGAAATTATCAATCAAGTTTTTGACACTTTTTTTGCTGAATTAAAAAAGACAATCGATTTTTGGGTAAGTTCAACTTCTGAAGAAGCCTTTGATGGTTGCATCCTAACTGGCGGTGGAGCTCAAGTTCCGGGATTTACAGAAGCCTTGCAAGAACTTTTGGAAACAGAGGTGCAGGTCTTAAATCCTTTTTCTGCCTTGTCATATAATAAAAATAATATAACTGAAGAAATGATTAATGAAATTGCCTTTAAGGGCGTTTGTGCAATCGGCTTGGCGATGAGGAGCATGCCGAAATGATTGAGTTAAACCTCCTCGAAAAAAAACAGCCCTTACGTTTACCCAGTGTTTTAGGATTAGACCTAAATGTTCTAAACTTTAAAATGATTGGATTAGCTCTCTTTATCTACTACATCCCCGAAATATTTGTTCATAATCATTTTGAAAATAAAATTAAAGAAGAAGAAGAGACACTTAGAACGATAACTAGTGATAGTGATAAAATAACAAAAGAAATTGGAAAAAATACAAATATTAAGGCGCAACTTGAGGCTTATAACAAGCAAGTTGAAAAACTTAAAGCTCGCTCCGCACAAGTTGATGAAATTTTAAAAATTCGAACCAATCCCAAAAAAGTATTGGAAAAAATTGCTCGAAGCATTCCAGAAGATCTTTGGTTTGATCAGTTAAAAATAAATGAAAATAAAGATGTTGTGATTATTGGAGGTTCTTATTCTCCAAGAAGCATTGGGGAATTTATTACAGTTATTAATGATTCACCTTTTTTTGCAAATAGCATCACACCTCTAAAACAAGAAAACAAGCAAGAGACCCTTGATGGAGTCGTTGGAAGTTACGAGCTATTTGAATTAAAAGGCAAAGTTAAAAATTACGAAATGAGATCTAGGTAATCAATGGAAAAGTTATTAAGAAATATTCATTGGATTATTATTGCGGGGGCTTTGTTTAATATTGGAATGTATTACAAAGAGGTTGATGACAAAATAAGCGAGATAATTGGTCAGCAGGAAATTCATAGACAAGCATTACAAAAAGCTCGAAAAACCAAAAAAGATATATCAGCTTTTTATAAAGATATTGATGAAGCTAAAGGGCGAATTGAAAGAGTTGCCAGAGAAATTGAAAGAACACAGCAGCTTCTTCCCAGCGAAGTTTCTGATACAGAAAACATAAGTTTGCTTAGAAGAATGGCAGAAGATGTAAACATTAAAGAGTTATCGATTATGCCAGATAAAGATGACGACAGGGGGTTTTACATAGCTCGAAAGTATAAATTTAGAGCAAAGGCCACTTATTTACAGTTTCTTATTATGTTTGAAAAAATATCAGAAAATAAAAGAATTTTAAATGTCTCAGAATTATCTTTTAAAAAACTGGAACAGCCACAACGTAGCAAGTTTCAATTAATAGATGGAGAGTTTACTTTAGAAGCTTATCACTACAATGCTGCTTTCAAAGAAGATCGCGGAATTGATACAATTGAAAAAGAATTTAAGCGCGACCAGCCAACAGCAGCTAATGCTGCAAAAAAACCAAAAACTCATACTAAAAAAGAAAAGGCGGAAGAATAAAATGAAGATGCTGCCATTTGTTTTTTCGTTTCTGTTGTGGATACCAATGGCATATACTCAAGACTCATCAGAATCTGGCGGGACAGCTTTTAGTCTTTTTAAAAGTAAAACCTATTTAAAAAATCCACTAGATCTAAGAGATCCCTTTAAGAGAAGAATTAATAAAAAAAAGGGACAACAACAAAAAACTCACGAAAGCGGCTTCTACACTAATCAACCTGATCGAATCGAAGATAAAACAGTAGAAAGTATTCGCATCGTTGGGGTAATGATTGGTAAAGAACGTCGAGCTATGGCGAAAATCTATCAAGGAAAAAGCTTAGGTTCCGCAGTTTATTTTATAAAAGAAGGAATGAAAATTGGCCCGAATGGAGCTGAGGTAAAAGCGATTCTTGCGGGGGGAGTGGTCTTGGTTGAAAAAATTCGAAACGTATACGATCAAGATGAATATCTCGAAACCGTCATTCCCGTATCTAGTGAGTGAATTACTCTGGTAATTTTCTTTAAAAAAATAATATATTTTTAAAATCAATGTTATAATTTTAACAAGTCCACAGTATTAGATAAGTGAGACGTGATGACTTAGGGATGAGTTGCATGAAAAAAGGATTTTTTCTTAGCGTTTTTGTCTGTGCTTGTAGCTTAGCTTCTGCCGTTAGTGCGGCAGAGATGAAAGCTATAAATTTTACCCAAAAAGGTGAAGTCAGCGAGCTTGAATTTATTTTTGATTCAAACGATGTTCAAGCAAGTAAATTTCAAGTCAAAGAAGATAAACAGATCATAGTAGACCTGAGCAGTATAACTGCTTCCGATAGAGTCATGCGAGCTTTTGATACTTCTCAATTTTCAGGTGGAGTTGTTTTTGTAAAAGCTTATAAAAAACCGAAAAATGATAAAGACATCAGAGTCGCAATACAATTACGAGATAATGTTCGCTCTGTTTTAGTTAGAAAACCCAATCGTATAATTTTGCAAATAGAGAACCGTTATGGTGTTTTTTCACAGAAAAAAGTAGAAGATAACCAGTCCTTTAAAGAAAAGATTTCAGAGATACCATCTTCTCAAGCAGCTAAGCTTAATATTCCTAGATCAGAATCAGTTGAAGATATTCTTGAGAATATTACGCAGTCAGGTCGAAAAAAATATATCGGTAAAAAAATTTCAATGAATTTAAGAAGTGTAAAGCCCGATGAAATTTTAAAAATGATGGCCGATACGTCTGGTTTTAATATTATTGTTACTGAAGATGTAAAAAAAATTGAACCTATATCGTTAAACCTAAACGATGTTCCTTGGGATCAGGCCCTTGATACCGTGTTGGAAATGAATAAATTAGTAGCAAAGAAAAATGGAATGATTTTACTTGTGACCACTTATGAAACAGCAGCGAAAGAGAGGGAAATAGAGAAAAAGGCCAAGGAATCGATGGTTGAACTAGAGCCTTTGGTCACGAAAATTTTTCCAATAAGTTATGCAAAAATAGGTGATCTAAAAGAAATTCTTTCTGAATACTCATCTGATAAAATGGGAGGAGGAGGTTCTGCTCCTCCCTCTGGTCCCTCCGGAGGGGCCGGTGCCGGGAAAAGAGGACGGATTAGTATTGATTCACGCACGAACTCGCTGATTGTAAAAGACACAGCTGAAGTGATTGAAAGAATGAAAAAAATTGTGGAATTGCTAGATGCTCAAACACCACAAGTTTTAATTGAATCAAAAATTGTGGAAGTTTCAGAAAGATACAGCAAAGAAATTGGTTTGGATCAAGGTTTAGGCTTTGGATACGACCCATTTAGTGCTTCAGCAAACGCAGGAACCAACAATGGAGCGGGTTTTTCTTTTAGTACAGCACCAAGTGCCACCGCTTCTCTTTTTGGATTATCAATTAAACGTTTCAACAAACTAATTAATTTAGATTTTCAATTAAAACTCATGGAGAGTGAGTCAAAAGGAAAAATCATATCAAGTCCAAAGGTCATTACCAAGAATAACGTTGCAGCAAACATAACTCAGGATGAATCAACTTATTTCCTAGATACAAATACCACGACAGGAACCACTGGAGTTACAACGACTACTGCATGGAAAGCTCAAACCTCGAGGCTGGAGCTGGCAGTAACCCCACAAGTAACAAATGAAGGTTCAATCTCTCTTGAAGTTGAGGTTAAAAAAGATTCACTAAACCCAACGGCTCAGATCGGAGCTCCACAGGATGAAGTCAAGCGAGTTGTTAAAACTCAAGTTCTTGTTGATAACGGAGCCACAGTTGTTATCGGTGGTATTTATTCTTATTCTCAATCAGAAAACCACTCTGGAATCCCATTTTTAAAAGACGTTCCACTTATAGGCTGGTTATTTAGAACAAAATATAATCCCGCATCTATTAAGAAAGAACTTATTATTTTTCTCACGCCAAGAATTATCAACCAAGAAGAAGCAGGCTTAGTTGATAGAGGCTAGATCTTATGAGTAAGGATAAACTTCAGCTTCTTTCGCCACTTTTTTTAAAGTATCAAGCTGACTTTGAAAAAAATCCGCGTTCCCGCGTGTTTGCGCCTCTTGCGGAAACATATCGCAAGCTGGGGATGACTGATAAATCGATGGAAATTCTTTCACAGGGAATTCGTTTCCATCCATCCTACTTGATGGGGTATTTAGGATTGGCTTTCTGTTATTTCGACCTAAAACAATTCAATTTATCATACTCAACGCTTAGACCTTTGGTCGAATCCAATCGAGACAATATACGTCTACAAAAACTTTTTTCAGAAGTATGTCTGGAGTTAGGAAAAAAAGAAGAAGCACTTGAGACACTTAAGTATTTATTGTTTATAAATCCTCGTGACAAAGAGATCGCCGCATTAGTCCTTAGAGTTGAAAAAGAGGTAGACGATAAATACAAACCTCAACATAAACCCATTATAATTCCAGAAAAAGAACTTACCGGTGAGGCTGATTATTATAAGGACTCGGCCTTTTTTGATATAAATAAATTAAACAATTCAAAAAAAAGCGAAAATGATTTTGATGATTGGATGACCGTAGACCTAAGTCATGAAAGCAAAACAGATAATAAGTCGCCACCTTTAAGCGATTCCGAAGTTAGGAATTATGATCATTGGAATGTAAAAAAAGGTGAAGAGGTTCATCATTTAACAAATCAAATAACAAATCAAAATAAAGATGAAGATGAAGAACCCCGAAGTTATCATGTTCATCTCGACCTAGAAGCTGATTCTGATCCATCGATTGAAGCAGCTTTAAAAGAAACTTTTAAAGCTCCATCTGTAGAGCCAGCTCCCGAAAAAGAAATTTCGTACAAAAAACAGCAACCAGAAGTAAATGACCATGCACCACTGGTTACTCATACTTTAGTGGATTTATACTGCGGCCAGGGCCATATTGAAAAAGCATTGGAAGTTCTCGAGAAAATATTGTTACTTAACCCTAATGATCAAAAAACAATAAAAAAGATAAAAGAAATTCAAGCATTGGTTCAACCACTTGAACAATACGATATGGAAGAGCCTAAACAAGAGCCAATACCAATAAGAGAAGTAGAAGCTCTTAATAGTGCAGATTTTATATCGCACTTCCAGGAGCCAGCACCAGCTCAACATCCCATTCACTTGGCTGAGTTAACAGATTTAGAAGATGTAAGCGAAGAAGATGGTCGCCGCCATTTAATGAGTTTAATTGACGAAAAACTTGGGCCAATTGAAATTGAAGAGGATAACTCCAAGTTAGCGACAGCTCGCCTGGTGGAAGAGAAATTATCTCTCTTTCTTAAGAAAATTCAAAAAAGAGCACTAGATTATCAGAGTAGTGTTTGATATTTTGTCCTCATGACAAGCACCAAAAAATTTCTAATCATTAATGGCCCAAATCTCAATATGCTTGGAGCTAGAGAACCAGAAATTTATGGAAGTCTCTCTCTTTTGGAAATAATTAAATACACTGAAAAAAATTTATCCGCTAAGTGCGAGTGTGTTTGGTATCAATCAAATATTGAAGGTGATATTGTGACCAGGATTCAAGAGCTCACAAAACAAGATTTCAATGCCTTAGTGATTAATCCAGGTGCCTATTCACATACGAGCGTCGCCATTCTTGACGCTCTTCACATTCTTAAAATTCCAGTGATCGAAGTTCATCTTTCTAACACCCACCTTAGAGAAGAGTTTCGCCAAACAAAGTTGACTGCCAAGGCATCAACAATCATAATGGAAGGCCTCGGCAAGAATGCTTATTTGATGGCCATTGAATCTCAACTTTTGTAAAAAGTTAAAAAAAGCTAATTAACAAGGAAGACATATGATCGACACGACCGAAATGAAACGAGGCTTAAAAATGGAATTGGAAGGTAAGCCCTACATAGTGCTTAAATCCGAATTCACAAATCCTGGTAAAGGATCTGCTTTTGTTATCGTAAGAATTAAAAATCTTGAAACTGGTCAAGTAATGGAAAGAACTTTTAAGTCGGGTGTTTCAACCAATGCGGAAATTCCAGATTTAGAAGAAAAAGAAGTGGAATATATGTACGCTGACGTTGATGGGTTTAATTTCATGGACCAAGCGAACTTCGAATCAATTCATTTGACTACAGAACAAGTTGGCGATGACAAGTTCTTCTTAATGGAAGGGTCAAAACTAACAGTTCTTTACTATAAAGGTCGTCCAATTTCGATTGAACATCCTCATTTCGTTAACTTGAAAGTTACTGAAACAGATCCCGGATTAAAAGGTGACACTGCTTCTGGGGCAACAAAAAAAGCCGTCATGGAAACTGGCCTGCAAGTAAGAGTTCCTCTTTTTATTAAAGAAGGCGAGCTTTTAAAAATTGACACACGTGAAGGTGCTTACGTAGAGCGCGCAACAGTAACTAAGTAATTTAATCAATCATCCTATGAGGGGCAATTTTTCGCCCCTCATCCTTATCCCCAATATAAGTTAAAATAAAAACAATCTCAATAACTTATGCTATTTTTTGGGGAGTAATGGAAGTACAGCAAAAATGGGTCTCAATTCTTTCTGAATTAGAAAGATCAGTTTCAATTCTCGAAACAGTTGAAGATTGTAAAAATCTATTGAATCGTTTTGAATCAATTGATGAAGACTATCGCGATCACGAGGCGCCACGATCCTATATGTTAATGTGGAAGGTCGCTTTCCGTTCAGGGAAGTTGAGTCTCGCTAATTCTTATGCCAAAAAATTTCTTCAATACTTAATAGATTACAAACGAATTCCACAAATTAGATTTTTTATTAATTCACTTCAGGAGGCTGGTTTATTTAAAAAAAACTTAGAAGAATATGCAGTGATCGAAGAAATTTTATTGGGGAAAAGAAAGAAAATCACTCAAGCAGAATTAAAGCATATCGAAATATTTATCGTCCATCCTGAGCATTGGAAACATTCTCCTGAGTTTTTGCAACAGTATTTATTATTAGATGAAGACTGGACGTTGGAGCAATGGAAACTCTGTTATGAATTTATTTTAATGAATCATTTTGATAAAGAAATTTTCACTTCTCTTCTTGGAAAAGCAAATGAATTAAACAAGAAATCCATTGAGAAAAAATTTCTTGAAATTTTCGAAAAAAAGAAGATAAAGGTTCGTTCTCATAAGGCCCAAGAGATCAAAGTTCATAAAGCAGTTAGTGAAAACTTAAATCTCGATTATGATCAGGTCGCAATGGATTTACTTTCAGGAGTAAAAGAACCTAATAGTGAGGAGCAGGGAAGGGTGCTTAATTCGTTAAAATTTATTCCAGAGGATGAGCTAAAGTCTCGCGGCCAGGAAATGATAATAGCCTTTGAATTATTAGGGATGGAAAAAGTGGTTCTCACTCTTTGTGATAAAATGGTTGGTATCCTGACTGATGCTAAAGAAAGAGCGAGTACTTATTATGTTTGGGCGCAGGCCTTAAGCAATAATGGAGATTTTTATAAATCGATAGATCTTATTGATGATGTAATTCGAAAAGAGCCCTTGACCTGTGCCGAAAGATTGGCTTTTTTGTACCTAAAGGCAGAGGCGTGTTTAAAACTTAAAAAAATAAAAATGGCAAAAGAATTGTATTTAGAAATAAAAAGACAGAATCCTCATTACCGTCTAGTTGGAGAAAGGCTCAAAACAATTGAAGCAACTTAATAAAATACTGATCGTATTTTTTGTCTTTAGTTTTCTTACCATTTACGGTGGGTGGCG
>JAQTTZ010000015.1 GCA_028710485.1 Bacteriovorax sp.
AGCTATACCCTGCCAAGTCTCAAAGGAAATCTCGTTTAATCAGGGGGGAACAATGGAATTTGAAAACGTATTAAAAAAGAATCTCGCTGCACTCATTTTAGTAGTGATGTCCGCGCAGGCCTTTTCTTCTGAAAAGACCGATGCTACATGGGAGCAGCTTCTGGCCGCGAACAAACTTCCCGCAGTTGATCAGTCCTATTGTTACACTGATGAACATGGAAAAATGTTCGGAGAAAATCTTGATATTCGCGTTCGTCTGGCCTCTGTTTCCAAGCTACTTACCAGTCTATGGGCCGTCGAAAAATTGGGGATTAATTATAAGTACCGGACAAAACTTTTTATCAAGGGATCTAATCTGCATATTCAAGGCAGTCTGGATCCATTTCTTGGGAATGAAAAAATGTTTTTTCTGCTCTCTCAATTAAATGATTTAGGTTATTCAAAATTCGATACTATTACTTTTGATAAGATCATCCAAATTAATCCCAGCGTAGCAGTTCACAGTGATCAGTATCCACTCATTACTCGTGCATCTAACGCTCGCAATTTAAAAATGTATTTTAATACAAATAGCTGGTCTCCAGATCTTAAAGCAGAATACACTCGAATCGCTAGTCTTGCTCCAAAAGGAAAATTTAGACCAGTTATTCACTTTGAAATTGGAAATGCTCAGTACGTCGATACCAACCCATATGAAAATAATCACGAAGCAAAAATATTAACTCTTTCTTCTCCTGTACTTTATAAATATTTAAAAGAAATTAATGTTCAATCTAATAATTACGCTGCTCACACTATTTTCCTCCAATTAGGTGGCGCTGTTGAGTTTGAGAAATTTATAAGTGATCGCTATGGTAAAACTTCAAACTCAATCCATTTTTATACGGGCAGTGGCCTGCCATCAGTGGTGGACGGAATCAGGCGGGATAATTATGCAACTTGTGCCACCACAATTGAATTGATTGCTGCTCTCAAAGAATCAACCGAGAGGCAAGGAAAAAAACTTGAAGATCTCGTAGCAGTTCCAGGAAGTGATGCTGGAACTTTCAGCAATCGCATTTTCCCCGCTGATTATAAGAATGCTTTCGTCGCAAAGACGGGAACACTTATGCACACATCAACCCTTGCAGGCGCGATGAGTACCCAAAAAGGATTCAGTTTTTATGGAATTTTTAATCAGAGCACAGATATAGAAGGTTCAAAAATTGTTCAAAATGGAATGGTAAAATCCGTCATGACAGAAATGGATGGACCACTTGCTTTTAATTATGTGGTTGATCCCTTTCATCCCTATAACGGTGATAACGTGAAGAACCTTGAGTTCTTTAATCCTTCTACGCCTAGTGAATTTACGACTATTGAAGAAAACCTTTATTAAAAAGTTTATCCTCGTTTGCGTTTTTCCCGGATGTATTCAATCAATCCGGGAACTACGGAAATAACCACAATTGCCAGCATCGCAAATTTAAAATTGCGTTGAATGAATGGAAGATTTCCAAAGAAATAGCCAAGTGGAATGAAAGAGAAAATCCACAAAGTGGCACCGATCACATTATATGACATAAATTTTTTGTAAGTCATTTTACCAATGCCCGCAACAAACGGTGCAAAAGTTCTAACGATGGGGATAAAGCGAGCAAGAATAATAGTTTTAGCTCCATATTTTGCGTAGAAATTATGGGCCTTCTCAAGATGTTTTATATTTAAAAGTTTATGATTTTCTTTAGCGAAAATTTTAGGGCCCATAAATTTGCCGATAGAATAATTGACGGTGTCACCAAGAATAGCCCCCATCAATAATGTTCCACTGATTGACCAAAAATCAAATGAACCGCGAGAGGCAAAGGCTCCAACGGCAAACAAGAGCGAATCTCCAGGGAGAAAAGGCATGACGACAAAACCTGTTTCGATAAATAAAATAAGAAAAAGGAATAAATAAGTCCATGAATGATAATTGCTAATTACATAATCCAGATGAACTTCAAAATGAAGTAAATAATCAATGATGGTGTGGATGATATCCATAAATAAAGTTTCCTTAAAAATTAGTCAATTACCAAAACATTTTCTGGTATAATGGACATTAAAACAATGAAAATTTAAATGCGTTTATAACAGGAGATACTAATGATCAAAAAAAGCTTTATCTTTTTACTATTGGTGGCAACGGCTAATGCAGGCGCTCACTGCCCTACCGCTTTTAAATTGGAAAATATCTGTATGATGCTCGATCAAAACGTTATCTTTGTTTACGATCAAAAAGAAAAACATAGTGGACCTTATAAAGATTTTAAAGAAAGCTCTTTTGAAAGTATTAAATCTAACGGGCGGCCATTAAAGTTTTCTAAAATAGCGAGAGGTGTGTATCGAATTGAATCTGCTCAGCCGCTAAAGACAGTCGATATTGAGATGATGAATGCCAAGAAAAAGATACCTCTGAAATTGACAATAGATTAAAAGCTTGTGGAATAAAAAAAACCACTCTAAGAGTGGTTTTTTTATTATAATTTTTTTAGAAATCTTAGTTATTAGTGAAGCCTGGAATTTCTTTATCACCGTAAAGAGATCCATTAACAATCGTGAATCCATCTGGGTGTCCACCATGTGGATCGAAATGAGTCCAATGAATCATTCCTTGACCAACATTTTTATACTCTCCACAAACAGAAAGAGTTGTTCCAACAGTAAGAGGAACGCGACCAAAATCAAGATTGCTTACGATCAAAAGTTTAATTTGTCCGCCAACAGTTAATGTATATTTTTGGTGAGGAAGACCCTTGTGATCTTCTGGCATAATTTGAGTCACGACTCCTGTAACGATCACTTGAGGATTGCTAACACTTGATTTCATCACGACTTTTAATTGATCAATAGTATTGGGAACAACTGATCCTCTTAAGTTTTTGCAGTCAGGAAGTGCTGACGATGGATTGCCGGCAAAAGCAGAAAGAGATAAAAGCATGAAAAGAGAAGATACAATGAAAGATTTCATAAAGCCTCACTAATGGTTAGTATAAGTAAAACTAACGGATTTGCTCAAACTCTGTCTACTATTTTATTAATTCCTCACAGAATCTTGTGAAATCTTTTTAACACCAAGTCAGTTTTTTGCTTTATCAATCCTCCAATAGCCTAGCCAATCACGTGCGTCACTGACAATCTATTGCCTTTTTTTTAAAGCACCCATATGAGAGTATTGCCATGGTCTAAAGGCAACGAGTATTCCCATGTCTTCCGCTTCTTGCTCGTTTTCGCTAATAAAGCGTGCTTCTTCTTGAATTTCTGCGAGCAGTTTTTCTATTTTAACTTTGAATTTACTTAAGGCCTGTGGGGTAAGTCCCGCCAGCGAAAATCGAAGAAAATCCGATTCTCCATTAAAATCATAATTAAGATAATTATTTTTTGTATAAGTAAACATGGCCTTTCCAACAGCTCCATCTCGTTTAAAACGAAGAGTGCCAACACCCTTGATTTTTACTCGATCCCGGGGATGCAGTTCAATCAAATTCAAGCGGTCCAATTGCAAGAGCAGTTTTTTGGATTCGTTGTTGGTGATCTCGTATTCTTTTTCTATTTTTTGAGGTTTTTTTCCATCGTGAAGAAGAATGTAATAATGAAGCAAGCGTGGATTATCGGCCAAGGACTTTTCTTGTTCGACACTTAAGTTTAAGATATGAGTCTCTTCTTCAAACTGAGCATTCCTACAAATCTCGGCAAAGCTTAAATCGGAAGCCTTGCATATTTCCTCAAGGCGCTCCAGACTCAGACTCTTGCTGGAGAGAATTCGTTTTACACTCGATTCACTTAAATTCAAGGTTTCGGCCAGGTCTCGATAAAGAATATTGCGGGCCTTGAGTGAGCGTTTGAGTGCTCCTAGAAATTGATCTACTTGTGACATGTTTCCCTCTTGCTACTAAGGTATCATATTATGGTACTTTTTAAAAGGGTATTGAATCAAAAGTCTTTTAAGCCGATAGTTTCTTCATTCAACAAACCAACAAAGGAGAGAATATGCTCAGTGCTCTAATTAAAAGATTTTTTACAAATAAGGTACATTTTTTCGACATGAAAGAGGAAAAAGAATATTCTTTATACCACGAACTTCATAAATATGATGGTCGTCTATCCGCTTTTAGACCATTTTAAATATTAGTGAGTCCATGGAAATTAAAAGAAGTTTTAAAGTCAATTCCCAGCTCTTGCCAAAAGAATTTCCTCGAGATTTTGATGCTCATGTTTATTTTAATGAGTTAACTTTTAAGAAAGCTGAAAATCTTCATGCTTTAATGATTGAAACCTTTCAAGGACAGAAAGTTTTTGTTGGACAAATGATCAACCAATCCATTGGCCCTCATCCCACCGGGATGTTTGAAGCGAATTTTCCAGTTAAACTTTTTGCTGATGTTGTTTTATGGTTAATGAAGGAACACGAGGAATTATCAGTACTCATTCATCCTCTAACCGGCAACGATTATATCGATCACTCGGGCCAAGCGTTATGGCTTGGGATCACTCTCCCTCTAGATTTTTCAAAATTCACTTTATAGCGTCCACGCCATACTATATGATTGCTTAGGCTCAATTTTACTTCCACGACGGACAAGATGTATGCACGAACACCACCATAATTGTACTCATGACCATTCTTTGGAAAAAAATTCGCATTCACATAAACACCATCACCATCACCATCATGGACCCAAAAATTATAATGTTGCTTTTATTTTTGGAATTACCCTCAATTCACTATTTGTGATCATTGAAGGTTTTTACGGCTACTTCTCCAACTCTCTGGCCTTAATGGCCGATGCTGGTCACAATTTAAGTGATGTGGCCGGATTAATTATTGCTTGGGGAGCTATCTGGCTTGCCACTAAAAAACCTACAAGTAATTATACTTTTGGACTTAGAAAATCATCTATTCTCTCGGCACTTTTCAACGCCATTTTTTTAATGATTGCCGTAGGTATTATTATTTGGGAAGCACTTCACCGCTTATGGGTCCCAAGTCTTGTTATCGAATATAAAATGGTTATCATTGTGGCGGGTATTGGGATTGTCATTAATTCGATTACCGCCTTATTGTTTTTTAAAGATAAAGACCACGATTTAAATATTAAAGGCGCCTACCTCCATATGGCAGCTGACGCCCTTATCTCTGCTGGCGTAGTTCTGTCTGGAGTCATCATATCTTATACGTCATGGAACTGGGTTGATCCTTTGGTCAGTATCGTTATTTCGTTCATCATTATTTATGGGACATGGGATTTACTCAAAAATTCGATGCGCCTATCAATGGATGCTGTTCCGCTGGATATAGATCCTCTAGCTGTAAAGAAATACCTCGAAAGCATTGACGATGTTGTGGAAGTTCATGATCTTCATATTTGGGCGATGGGCTCAACAGAAACGGCCCTCAGTGCACATCTCACCGTAAAAAAGCACTCATTGGAAAATACACAATTGGCCAAAATTTCAACTGACCTTCAAAATAAATTTAAAATTCACCATCCCACTATACAAGTCGAATTTTATGAAGAGAACTTTCACTGCCATTTAAAACCAGAGGATGTCCTTTGAAAAAAGTCAAAAATGGAGAACGTAAATGAAAGACCAATGGATACCACTAGAAAAAATTCAATACCTGATCCAGCTTGAATCTTTTGCCCTCCTTTGGGTTTTGCTCATTATTGCTTTTATCTTTTATAAAATTTTACTTAAAAAAATAACAGATAAGCGCCACGCAAATTTGCGCCAAAGATTCGGACGAACTTTAATTTACCTTATCATCACCACGCTTATTTCAGTCTTACACTGGGTCATGTTTGAAAATGCTTATCAGGCCAGCAATGAGTATCATCTGGTAAAAATCGCAAGCTATTTAAGTTTATTTGCCCTTACTTTTGAAGTGATTAGTTCCATCAAACTAGCGCAAATTTATGTGTATCTTTATTTATTTTTAATGAATATGAGCGTCGGGGTACCCCGCCTGATTGCCAATATATTTACCCTCGTTTTTTCACTGGTGATCGTAAGCTGGCTGGCAGCTGATGTCTTTGGCTTTCACCTGGCCGCAGTTCTTGCGACTTCAGCAGTCTTTTCTTTAGTCCTAGGTCTCGCTCTTCAAGATACCCTCGGAAATTTATTTTCAGGAGTTGCTTTGCAGATTGACCGTCCCTTTAATATTGGAGACTGGATTGAAATGCATAGCGGATCAGAAAAATGGACAGGACAGGTTCAAGAGATAAGCTGGCGAGCTACAACCCTACTGGGATTTGCTGATGAGTTAATCTTAATTCCTAACCGTATTATTGCTCAATGCCAATTGCTTAACTTCTCCCACCTTCAGAAACCTGCTCGCTTAAATCAAATGTTTCGTTTTCATTTTGATGTCTCTATCGACAATGCCCGGAAGGCATTGCTTGAAGGGATAGCTAATGTCCCAGAAATTCTGGAGGATCCGGCACCACGCACACTGATTACGGAAGTAACTGAGTCATGGATAACCATTAAAGTATTTTATTCTTTAAAAGACTATGGAACTCGTTACAGAACCGGTGATATTGTTATCTCGCAAATTCTCGACAGGATTCGCTGGCATAAATTAACTCTGGCCGGCCCTACTCTTAATCTAGTGAGATCAAAAACAGACGAGATATAGAATATTTATATATATGTATTTGACAGTAAATAATTAAGTTTCCCAATGAGAAATTATAGGATTTAATTGCAGTAGCTACTCTAGTAGGGGGATTTATGAAAAATATAGTTGTCTGCACTGATCTTAATCAAAACAGTCTTGATACTTTAAAAACTCTTAATCAAAGTCTAGATTTCAAAGATGCGACTCTCCACTTCATTCATGTTTTTGAAATTCATATGTATAATGCAGATATTGTTCCCGTTATTTTTCCAACAGAAGTCCAATATCCGGAAATTGAAAAAAGCACACTTGGTATTTTGGACAAACTCGCTAAAGATATTGGAGTAAAAAGTGATCAAGTTAAGTTAAAATGTTTTTTCTCACATTCTCGTGAAGAAAAAATTAGCAGTTATCTTAAAGAAGTTAACGCCAATATGGTGGTGGTGGCGACTCGAGGAAAACATGGCATAGAAGGATTTTTCTCAAGTTCGTTGGCTGACTTTCTTTGCAAGTATTCGCCATGTGATGTTTTAGTCATCCGACCTAAGAAGAGTACGACCTAGTCCGGTAGTCTTGATCTATAGCGGTGCTTAACTGAAAGATTATATAGGCATTCCTTCAAATGAAAGGCCACTCTATGTAGCGCTATACCTCTCTATCTTGCCGATTTTCCCTCCCTTATTCCACTGATTTGACCCAAATCATCTTTAAGTGTTAAAATTAAGTATGGGAATTACCGTTATCGACCAGGGTCCTGAGTTGTATTGGTTCGTGAGCAACGCTCTCCTTCAAGACGAAATACCCCTCAAGCACCTGCAGAGTATTCAAGCAGGCGAGAAAAATATTCTTCTGGAACTTCCAGAAATTGTTATCATAAATGGCGATGATAAATCCCTAATCCCCGAACAATTTATTAGTAAAATGAGAAACCATGTTTTCGCGAGAAACACACTCTTCATTGTAATGACTGCTGATACTTCCATCGAATTTAAAAAGAATCTGCTTATTGCAGGTGCAGGTCAAATACTTTATCGCGGCCGTGGCTATAGCCCATCTCCTAAATTTTTCTCCGCCCTAATTAAATGGTTCCTCAATAATAAAAATCCAGATGCTCAAATTTTTGACTACAAACCTGTTCCCTTTCCTAGTGAAGCAGAATTTACGTCCTATGGACGAGTAGGATGGCTTTCACCAAGTCATTGTATGATAGAGGCCAACATAGATTTGATTCCCGGACAATCTATAGAAATAACAAATTCATTGTTTGATGAACTAGACATTAAAAATGTAAAATTAGAATGTGTAGAAAAAAATAAAGTCGGTAGATACTATCAATACACTAATAGTATGCTTTGCAAAATAACATCGAAGGATCAGATAAGAGATCCCAAAAAAATAGAAGCATGGATTCAAAACAATCTTGATATCTCAAAACACAAACCTATTAAGGTTGTTTACTTTGAAAATGATCCCGAATACCGCGATAAAATTAGACAAATGGTGAAAGCTGACAAGCGCTACTGTGCGCGTGGATATGCCAACCTAAAAGAATTTCAAGAAGTACTTGATTACCAACTTCCTCATCTCGTCTTAATCAACAGGGCATTGATCCAAAAGGATAAGGCCCAATTTGAATCAATGAGGGCCTTTGTTAAATCTAATTTTTGTTATTGCGTAACATATGCCAATAGCGAATTATTTGGTGTTGAAGAATTTAAAAAAAATTATGAATTTGCTATGCATTCTCCAACTCCTATCGACCTCCCCCTTCTTGAATCCATGATTCAAAAGCTAGAAGAGAAATTGCCGGAAAATTTAAAAACAGACGATAAAAAATTTTATCTAAACAAACACTCGCCTTACAGCCGAATAAATTTGCATGCTTCGTGCAAGCTCACTGAACTTGCCATAAATGGAGCTGGAGTCGAGTTGCCTTTTGGCATTAGTAATTTTTGCGCTTGTGAAATTTCCAGTAATTCTTTCGTTGTGGCCAATATGGGACGCACTCAATTCTTTAGATCTTTTATTAATAAGCCCAGTAATGACAGCTCTAAAGGAACATACCATCGACTAATCTTCATGGGACAAAATGTGAAGGACAACGATCTAGTTAAAGAGACCATTGAGCTCATCACAGAATATGGATACGAGCGATGGCTCAAAGGTGAAACTCGGCCTATTTAGTTATCTGTGCAGAGCTGCGTATTTGTCTTCAGCATGTTTCCAATTCACAATATCCCACCAAGCTTGAACAAATCCATTTCTTTCATTTTTGTATCTTAGATAGTAAGCATGCTCCCAAACATCCAGTACTAGAAGTGGCTGACCTTTTATCGGACTAGTATCCATTAATGGGTTATCGTGATTATGACTTTGGATAATTTGTAATTCCTGTTTCTCATCCAAGATAAGCCACACCCAACCAGAAGCGAAAAGATCAACCGCTGATTCACTGAATTTTTTTTCAAATCCTTCCATTGTTTTCCATTTTTTTTCGATTCCTGCTCTTAGTGGCCCGATACAATCGCGATAATTTGGAGTCATAGAATTCCAAAAAAAAGTATGATTATAAAGTCCTCCTCCATTATTTTTAATCACTGGTTCATATTTAGAGATATTTGCAAAAAGTTGCTCTATTGTTTCCACCCCCTCGGTATCGGTGTGCCCAATTGCCTCCATAAACTTCTCGTAATATTTTCGGTGATGTTTATTGTAATGAAGATCCATGGTTTGAGCATCAATACATTCGACCAGTGCATTTAAGGCATAAGGAAGTTCCGGGAATTGAATTTTCATAAAGACTCCTCTGTTCAAATTTATTGGATGCTGACATTAAAAACTCAATTCGAAAAATAGTTTTAACCTAACAAACTTATCGAATTGGTACATCATTTTAGATTATCGAAGATATTGATATTTTATATTTTTTTTAGGCAAGGCTTTAGTGCACTTTGATTAATGAAATTTATTAAAAAATTACCTTCCAGGGGAGTTGTCCATGATAAAAGTAAACAAAATTAAAAATCAGATGAGAACAAGCTCGCAAAAGACTGATGTAAAAAAAGAAGTTTGTGATTCTAAGATTAAAGAAATGCAAGAACGAGACTTCAAGGCAAGACAGTCAAGAGAAGATGATATTCAAATCGAACAATCTAAAATTAGAAAGACTAAATAAGAAAACATCCGATTTCGGACCTTACATATTCTCACATCAGTATTGTTTGTAACTATATTATAATGAAATCCTGACTATCCTCTACCTATTCAAGCCGCTTGTGTTAGTCTAAATTATACATGTGCAATAACTCCACGAAGGAAGCATTGATTATGAAAAGTGCAAAGAATAAAATCTTTTTCTCAATTTTTCTTCTTTTTACTTTATCTTTTAATAATTTGGCACTGGCTAAAATTGAAATTGTCCTCGGTAGCACTCCTCTCGATGGAAATCCGAATCTAGCGCAAAAAGTCCCTGTTAACGAGGCAAGTGAAATTATCATTTCAAGAGACCAATACGTGATCTCTTATAATAAACTTCGCCGTTCTCCAAATTGGACTGCATGGAAACTTGAACTAGATCAAATTGGAAATTCTGGTCGCTCTAATAATTTTTTACAAGATATTGATTTAGAAAACTACTTAAACCAGTCTCCTCAGAATCTTCATGCGGTCGATCCAACCGAGTACAAGGGAAGCTGTTTTGATCGCGGCCATCAAATTCCATCTGCAGATCGCACTGATTCCAAAGAAAATAATCAGACGACTTTTTTCATGAGTAATATGATTCCTCAAACCCCCAACCTCAATCGAGTTAGCTGGGAACACCTTGAGCAATATACGCGTGATTTAGTCCAGAAACAGGGCAAAAAAGCCTATATCATTGCTGGTCCAATATACGATCAGGATTTTGGACTAATCGGTCCCAACAAAGATATTCCCATTCCCTCAAAAGATTTTAAAGTAATTATTATTCTTGATGCTAACCAGACTCCAGCTGACATCAATAATGACACCCCGATTATTTCGGTTATCATGCCAAATACGCTACAGGACGGCTCAAAACCATTGAGCGATATGAATCAACTTTGTAAGCCGCTCTCGCCGGGACCTCTTGATAGAAATGATTGGGTTAAATACAAAACGACCCTGTCGGAAGTGGAAACATTATCTGGATTTAAAATACTTTCAGTTAAAGCAAAAATATAAAAAAAGGTGATCTGCAAGATCACCTTTTTTAAAAAAACTAGCCTTTGCTCTTGGCCTTTTCTTTTTTCTTGTCTTGCTTTTCTTTGGTAGTCAATTTAGGTTTCCCTTTTTCCTTGCCTTTATCTCTTCCTTTTTCTTGTCCTTTAGCCATTTGGGCCTCCCTTAATATTTGTAATAGAACTTATAACTATAATATCACTAAAAATTATATATTTTTCAATAAATCATTAAAAGAATAATATTTTGAAGTCCTAATCCAAGATCAGCGGCACCGCCAAAAGCGATTTTGAGAGATCTGATTAAGGCCATTGCAATTGGTTTGAAAGCAAGAACAATATCACTATACCGTCACGAACTTGGTCCCGAAAAAGCACAATTTAATGATCTATGAAATTTATTCGAATTATATATTTATTTTCTTAACTCCGCTGATGGATTCTCTATTTAGCTGAAAACTATAATAGTTTTCTTAACAGGGAGTATGAGATGCCAAAATACAACACAGGAAGCGGATCTTCTAGCGATCAACCAAAAAAAGAACAACCTAAAACTGGTCAGCAGTCGGGTCAGGGGCAATCCCAACCAAACAAAGCTGGCGTTGGACAAACTAAACCAGGCCAATCTGGAGTGAATCAAAAAACTAATACGGGGAAAGGTAGTTCAAAAATGAGTGGAACAAAATCTGAATCTGCTTATAAAACAAGTAGTGAAGACGAACTTTAATAATTCATAAGAGAGAGGGCCCGGGCCCTCTTTTTTTGTACCAGATTCTTCATTATCTTTTTAAGACCTAATTTTTTCATTTTTATAGGAATGATGAATTTTTCTTCTAAGTGTGTGTCTTGCTTTGTTATACTCTTTTCTAGATCGATCTTTAGCATGGCGATATACTTTTCCAATATTAAAAGAAATAAGATCAATATGCTCGCGGAGCTCTTCAAGATCATGCTCGCTCAATTGACTACGTTTTACTTTTGTTGCTTGCTCTGTCAAACCATCTTCCCATATATTCTGTCCCAAAACTTTCACTTATTCCTCCTTTTCAGGCTTGCTAATGGCACAAATGTTTCCAAAAAGGCCGGATAAAAAAAAATATAAAATACAAAAAAATTAAACAAAAAAAGTTATGAATTAATCTGGAGCAGGGGGCATAAATATGGGGCATAAATGCTCAGACATTTTAATAATTGTCTTTTTAATGCAAACGAAAACTATACAACTTATAAAGAAAAGGTCTTGGTGAGATTAGGGGCGCTTGGCAAATTCCTTGCAGTATTTAAAGTTAACTCACACGGATAGTGTTTTATAAAAACTTAATGGATTAAGGAGAAACAATGAACACTTGGACTAAAGCATTTATTATTTGCTTAGGATTGTTGGTAATAGCAAGTAGAGCAGATGACACTAAAAATTCTTCATTTTCCCAAGCTAGATTTTCCCTAGCTAGCGAAACTTACAAGAAGTAATTATTAATTTGATTACGGGTGGTCTATGCTTCATCTCCCGCCCCTTATACAAGATCTTGCAATCATTCTCATGGCCGCAGGGTTTGTTACAATTCTTTTTCGTAAAATAGGTCAACCAGTTGTACTAGGATATATTATCGCAGGTTTTCTCGTCAGTTCTCATGTTTGGTTTTTACCAACAGTCTCAGACCTTCCAAATATTCAAGTATGGGCCGAAATTGGAGTCATCTTTTTACTTTTTGCCTTAGGCCTGGAGTTTAGTTTCAAAAAATTAATTCGAGTAGGCGCAGCTTCATCTATAACTGCGGTTGTTGAAGTTTGTGGAATGGTTATTCTTGGATTTTTAAGTGGTGAATTTTTTGGATGGTCTACTATCGATAGTCTTTTCCTTGGTGGTATTTTAGCAATCTCTTCTACCACCATAATTATTCGCACTTTGGGGGAAAGTGGCATGAAAGGACGAGGATTTGTCGATTTTGTTTTCGGTATTTTAATTATTGAAGACATGGTTGCCGTCTTACTGCTTGTGCTTCTATCAACAGTTGCCGTGACCAATCAATTTAATGGTGAAGAACTTATTTTCTCGACATTAAAACTTTTATTCTTTGTTATACTATGCTTTGTTTCTGGAATATTTATTCTTCCCACTTTACTTAAATATATTCGGAAAATCTTAACCGAAGAAATGCTCCTCGTTGTTTCTTTGGCGTTGTGTTTTTTGCTGGTGATACTTTCCACTCGTGCAGGCTTCTCCCCTGCTTTGGGGGCATTTATCATGGGCACAATCTTGGCAGAGACCAGCGAGGTCAAAAAGATAGAGCATTTAATTTTACCTGTTAAGGATTTATTTGCGGCGATCTTTTTTGTCTCGGTAGGTATGTTAATAAACCCTAAAATTCTCATAGAGTATGGGTGGCAAATTTTTTTATTGACGTTACTTACAGTA
This sequence comes from Bacteriovorax sp., assembly GCA_028710485.1. Lineage (GTDB taxonomy): Bacteria > Bdellovibrionota > Bacteriovoracia > Bacteriovoracales > Bacteriovoracaceae > Bacteriovorax. Next base: position 13,259 of record JAQTTZ010000015.1, read on the forward strand.
TTCGGCAAATTTTTCACCATTTTAATTGGGGCCCTAATTGCGCGACGAAGTTTGCGCCATTCAATTCAAGCAGGTTTAAGTCTTGCCCAGATTGGTGAGTTTTCATTCATTATTGCGGCACTGGGAATAAATCTAAAAGTAACAAGCAATTTTCTTTATCCTATTGCCGTTGGAGTTTCGGTTATAACGACATTTATTACACCGTATTTAATTCGCAATATCGATCCTATATTTGTGTGGATTGAAAAATGTTTACCGCTAATCAAGCGTGACACCATAAAGAAAAAAGTTCATCATTCAAATACTATTTTGGAAGAAAAAGAAAAATGGAAAAATAATATATTTTCATCTTTGAGTTTCATCATTCTCAACGTGGTTATTATCCTTGCCATATTTTATTCACTTTACTGGACCTATTCGTACTTTAATGAATATATTAGCTTAGCGATAACTCTATTTATCTCTGCTCCATTTTTTTGGGCATTACTTCTGAGGAAAGCCTTTCCACTCTCTAAGAGTAAGAAAGACCGCATAACATTTGTTTGCGTAGAATCGATGCGCATAATTATAGTTTGTGCTTTATTTTGCTACTTAGCACTCCAATACTCACTCAGACCACTAATGATAACAATGGCCTTAATTGTAACCTTTATCCTACTCTTTTTATGTTCTCCTTTTTTAAAAATAATTTATAGCAAATTTGAAAAGCATTTTATTAGAAATTTTTTCGAAAAGGAAAGTTCAACTCAAGCTCCAACTTTTGGCCCTTGGGATGCTCATATTACTTATTTAGATATTCCTGCTGAATCTGAAGTAGCAGGAAAAACTCTACATGAACTTAAAATCCGTGAAACATTCGGTGCTTCTATCGCCCTAATTGAAAGAGGCCATCTATTTATAACGGCCCCTGGAAGAGATGAAAAACTTTTCCCAAATGACCGTGTGGCCGTTATTGGCGATGATGAAATGATCGGCAAACTAACTCATTTTTTAAAATCAACCAAAGTATTCACTCCTAATACCAAAGTTGAAAACTATGCTCTCCATAAAATTTTAGTAACTGACAAAATGTCCTTTGCTTTTAAGACAATTCGAAAATCAGGTATTCGCGAAAAAACAGACGGGTTAGTTGTCGGAATAGAGCGCCATGGGGAAAGAATTCTTAATCCTGATTCAATGCTTAAAATTCTGCCAGATGATTTAATATGGATTGTGGGCGATAGCTCAAAAATTGAGACAATGGATTAATAGGAAAGTTAGTGATTGCAATAGCGATTCACAATTCCGATGAGATCATCAATTTTAAACGCCTTGCTTAAATAATCCACATGAAAAGGTGTTACTTGTTTTCCCAGGTCTTTTTCAGCAGAAAGAATAACAATTGGGATAGAGGCCAATTCAGAATCTTTGTCACTCTTAATTTTTGTTAAAAACTCCAGGCCATTCATTGATGGCATCATGAGGTCGCAAAAAATTAATGCTGGTTTTATATCATGGGAAAGTATTTCAAGTGCTGCGCTTCCATCTTTGGCACAAAGAGATTTATGCCCTAAAATTTCTAAAACTTTTTTGAGTGCGACTTGTACTTCTGGATCATCATCTATGATTAGAATTTTTTTTGATTTTTTCATAACTACTCAGACTTAGCTTCATTTAAAAAGGTTTGAAATTCATCAACCACATTTGGAAGCTTTGTAATGTCTCCACTTTTAGCAGTAATTTCCAGACGAAGGCCAATCTCACTTAATTGGGAAAAGCCATACAACCCCGCACTCCCTTTGATCTTGTGACCAATCTTTTGAATTTTCTCCAAACGATGTGTGTCTTTAATATCCTGAAGAGTGTTTTTAATTTCTTTGAGATCTTCAAAGCGTTTATCCAAATAATTTTTTCCTTGTGAGAAAAAATATTTTTCTATTTCATGAATTCTGTTCCCATTGGTATCTGCTTTCATTTTCCTACCTCAGATTTATCATCAAAACGTTTAAAAGGCCTGCATTCTATAGTAAAACAATTGGCAGAACGTAGAAGTGACTGGCAAACTAAACAATTCAGATTAGTGTCTTTATTCCAATCGACGACATTAACTTGCTCCACAATTAATCTTTTTCCACAGTGCTGACAAATAACTTCATACGATGAACTTGTGATGTCTTCTTGTTTTTCAGGAAGCATTTTTTTCAAATCATGAGCAGCTTTGTACGATGGATGAATTCTTAGGTTTGCAATATTAACCCCATCGGAGAAAATTGTAACGGGTCCATCACTCGAAACTGTTATAACTAAAGTATCAGAGAAATCATAAGAAAATCTTTGGGCCGAAGTGTGCCGAGTTCCCTTTAATTCAGGTATGAGTCCTCTACTTTTATTTGAATTTTTTAAATGAATACCGGTTCGCGTAAACTTGCCTTCTGGATTTAAAAAAGTTGCTCCATCTATTTGAGAGAGAAAGTGACAAAAGGTAACAGCGCGAGCTTCATCTAATATCGAAAAATTGAATTCTGAAATATCTTGTCCTGTTGTCTGAATTTCAGAATCTACAAAAGGTATTTCTTTCAACCACCAAACAATTGTGGCGCCGACTTGAGGTATAGGACTTAACAAGTGAAATGAAAATTCAAGAATACGATTTAAAACTGCGTGATTTATCTCAGAGGCACAACGTGAAATTTTCCACGCAGCTTCTTTGATAAGAGGTTTTGTAAACCAGTTACGATTTTCTAAAATAATAATACTATTGCCCTGGAAAAATTTTACAATTCCAGTTGATCCTCTTTGGACGAACAGTCCTCCGGACGGCGGAAAAGCACGAACTAATAAAAGTTCATTTAGTAGAGGCTCTTTAAAATAAACTAATCCAAAAAATATTTCTTTTTCATACAAAAGAAAACAATCAACTCCATTGGCAAATTTACGTGCCATGCTTATTTGTTCGAAATGCACCAGAACGTATTCAACTCCAAATAATTCTGAAGACTCTTCAACAAACATGACTCCCTCTGAAGGAATAATTCCCTCATGCGCCTCGCTTGCTACAATTAATGACAACTCGTAAAGAGTTGGATTCGAAGCCAGCCATTTGTGAAGATCAAAACGTATTCCATTAAGTTCTAGTTCTTTTGCTAGAAGTAACTGCATTTCATTCTGACGATCAGAACTTGTTGCCAACGTCATCAAGACTCCTATAAAACTTAAGATAATAAATACACGCAGGATAAAATTGTCTCGTATGTATTACTTCTTTTTTCTAATCAAGAGGTGAAGCAATGGTTGAACTTAAAAAAAGAATTGGTCGCTCCGTTTTCGTAGTAGAAGATGATCTTGAGCTCTCTACTGTGATTGACCGTATTCTTATAAGTATCGACCCGACTCTCCATCTCGAATGGGCGACCACTGCCGAAGAAGCGATCGCTACACTGGTAAAAAGATCCAAAGAAAAAAACAACAACCCTTATGATCTTATGATCTGTGACATTTTTTTAGAAGGAGCTAGAAATGGTCTAGACCTCTGGAAATTTTGTCACACACATTATCCTTCAATGAAGGTCGTGGTCATTTCCGGAATAGATCTTGAGAAACTTACCGAACTTCTTGACTCACATGAAGAGGTCCCTCTTTTCTTGAGCAAACCATTTTCAGTTAGTGATTGTAGTAATCTCTTAGAAAGTTTACTAGTCGTTCCGTAGATTGCATTAATTCTTGAAATAGAAAAAATACATAAATGAAATGTGATGCATAACTTCTACTTATAAAAATAAGTTATGAATTAAAATCCCGAATCGGCAGATATCGGCTTGTCTCCTGACGCCTGGCGTGTATTATTTTAATTAACGGAGAATCAAAATGAAAAAGAAAAAAATCTGCATCGTTTTAGCAAGCACTGGAAAAAATCTCGGTCTTGCAAATGAAATTTCAGATGTCCTAAAAGAAAAAAATTGCGAAGTTTGTTTTCTAAATATTGTTGAAATGAATCTTCCACTTTATACAAGTTCGGCCGAAACCATTCATTCTGCAGAAGTTCTTATCCAACCATTTAGAGATCATATCATCGCGGATGGATTTGTTTTCGTTGCACCTGAATATAACGGTGGCCCTCCACCAACTTTTAATAATTTTCTTGCATGGGTTAGTCGATCAACAAAAAACTGGCGAGAAACTTTTAATGGTAAATCTGCAATGCTGGCAAGCTTCAGTGCGGGAAGCGGAATTCAAGCAATAATGATCATGCGACTACAATTATCCCATGTCGGTATGAATGTTATTGGCAGAACAATTCAATCGACTTCTGGAAAAGTTCACAAACTTGAAGAGGTCGTTGATACCTGTGACGCTCTTTTACAAACAATTCGCTAATTTAATTAATGAGCTCAGAAAGAGCTTTCTCTTTCTGATTTTTCTCAATTTTTTTTTGATAAATACAAGCAGGAACCACTCTGTCCTCGCAGTTTTCTTTTGGGCATCTCTCACAGGTTTGTCCAATCGAAATGCGCGAAAGAATCGGATCATCTAGAAATTTGATAACGCTTTTTAATTCTTCATTTACTAAAAAACCAATCGTCAGAGACTGAAATGTATTTTCCTCAGTATTTGATTTTTTTGCGAGTGAAATGGAAAAATACTGTTGTCCATCTTCGACTATAGAGATCTGGCCTAAAAGACAATTATTATTCAGACCTTTTGAGAGTTGATTTTTTAGTTGCTGTAAACTCTTAATTGCAACCCATCGTCTGCAATAACTCTCATTCATTCGCTGTCCATGAGGACTATGAAGTTGCGAGAGATGCAGCTCCTTGTTCATTGTAAAGTGTTCGACTTCGTCAACCTTAGTTGTGATGCCAAGAAAAAAGAGTTCATTCACTTTAAAATGTGATGGCAAGACTTGAGTTAAGCGGTGAAACATTAACTCTGAACTGACCTGATACTTGTCTATCAGAGAAAGAAATAAATTCTGATCAAATTGTGAATTGGAAAAAAAGTTTTTCAGGTCTTTTGAAAACATTTTTTCTTCGAGTAGTATTGCACCTGCTAAATAACTGGCCTTATAATCGTCTAAAAGTGCTCCTAGACTTTTCTCTAAGTTACCAAGTCCCAAAAGTCGATGCCCAATTTCTTTTGTTAAGTAAAAAGTTTTTTGACCAGTTTCAAGTTTTGAGTTCAGAAAAATTTTTGGAAGTTCAGATCGTTTCACTAAAACCTTAGTTTCCTCTAATAAGGAATTTGCAGCTAGAGTGTTTTCATCTATTTCGTAGAGATATTGTTTTTTTATCAAAGAAGACATGTCTTCATAGCTAATACTTTCTTGAGTAAAATTCCAATCATTGCGCTTAATTTTGGCCATCTTCTCAAGTTCGGGAAAGTAATTATCATTGGCTTCAATGAAGGAGCGTAAGGCTGCATTGTAAATATCTTCCAATTTCATATCGAATGAGCGCGAGATTTGAAGAACTGTTAAAACAAAAGATGCAAATTTTTCAGGAGCATTTCCCATTAGGTCAACGACATCAGACTCACTTAAACCAAAAAGTTCAAGCGGCATTTTACTGACGAGATCACCTTCTAAAAACTTAAGTAGTGGATGTAGATTGCGTCCTGTTTTAAAAGAAACAAGGTCGCCTAGATCAACACCAAGGCCTAATGCCAGTGAAGCGAGTTTTTCAACTTTTGGATACTTTTTTCCTTTCTCTATTTCGTTGAGATAAGAAATTGAGAGGTCTGAGAGATCTGCTAATTCCTTCAAGGAAAAACCACGCCTCATCCGCAATTGGCGGATTTTTAAACCCAAAATAAACCTGAGGACGTTTTTTTTCTTCAACATAATGAAGTGACTATACGCAAATCTGTTTTTGATGTCCAGCAGCGAAAATCATAATTTAGCGAATTTAAACGGTCAGCGAATTTTCGCTATCTTTTCAGTTTCGCTAGTGCTTATCATATCTCGAGCAATAAACTTAACGTCTATTGAGTACCTTACAACCCAAAGTACAAGGAGGACCGTCCATGAGCTATCATTCACTAAACGATTCTGTCCAGATTTCTAGTGGTGCCTTAAGCAATCGCTCTATAAAATTAATCGATATAGGCTTCCTGGATTTACTCACCAAACTTCACCGAAAGATGGAAATAAGGCGAAACCAATTACTGGCAGTCAGACGCAGACGGCTTGAGTCGTATGATCAAGGGGCCATTCCTCGCACCGAAATTTTAAATGAAAAATCAACTCTGCTAGACTGGAAAGTTGCGCCCATTCCAAATGATTTATTACTTCGAAGAGTTGAGATCACCGGCCCGGTTAATGACACAAAAATGGTCATCAATATGCTCTCGCGAAATAGCGAAGGCCTTAGAGCAGATATGGCGATGCTCGATTTTGAAGATTCTATGAAACCTTCTTGGAATAATATTATCGACGGTGTCTATAATGTTATTGGAGCTAGTCTTGGTGAACTTCACTACCAAAAAGATGATCAATCTAAAATATATAAAGTTGATCCAAAAGATATGGCCGGCCTCATGGTTCGAGTTAGAGGCTTACATCTGCAAGAAGTGAATATTAAAATTGATGGGCAATACGTATCTGCCGGTCTTTTTGATTTGGCCTTATGCTTTTATCATTCAGCTGCCAATCTTATCAAGGCCCATAAAACTCCGAAATATTATGTCCCAAAAATAGAATACCCAATGGAAGCCTGGTGGTGGAATGATCTTTTTTGCCAGCTTCAAACCGAGCTTGGATACTCAATCGGAACTCTTCGCGCAACTTTTTTAATTGAAACTCTCCCCGCTGCTTTTAATATGGAAGAAATTCTTTATGAACTAAGAGAACATGTTGTCGGAATGAATGTCGGTAGATGGGATAAAATTTTCTCTGATATTAAAACTCTAAAAAATCATCCTTCCAGAATTAGTCCGGATCGTAGTGAGATAACCATGAAGAAATTCTGGATGGAAAACTATGCTAAGAAATTAGTTAATGTTTGTCACCGTCGTGGAGCTTATGCCATTGGAGGAATGTCAGCTTTTACTCCCGGAAAAGATAGCGAAGTGAGAGCTCTACAAACTAAAAAAGTGATTGAAGATAAATCTAATGAATTTAAATTAGGACATGATGGTTGCTGGGTATCTCATCCCTATTTCATAGGCCCGGCGATGCAATGTTTCCCAAAATCAAATCAAGTTGATTTTATTGATGAGTCTTTTCCTGCTCATCCGCAACTCCTGATGGAAGGATCTGGACCACGAACACTTGGTGGTTTAAAAATCAATATTCAAGTGGCGATTGCCTATTTATATGGACTAGCAAAAGGCTTAGGATGCGTGGCCCATAATAATATGATGGAAGACCTGGCCACTTTAGAAATTTCAAGGGCACAAGTTTGGCAATGGAATCACTACCAGATCACTCTCGATGAAGGTCTAGTTGTTAATGAGGCCTTAATTAAAGATCTTTTCCAAAAAGAGCAAGAACCATTCTTGGTTGAGATTCTCAATAACCTTACCTTGTCTGATAAAGAAAAAATGAATGAGATTCATATTCTCAATAAAGCAGTTCTCGATGGAATGATTCTTTTTACATCAACTACGCTTGAACCATTTTTAACAACAACCGGCCCCTTGGAAATTTCATTCATCCACACATCTAATGGGAGAAATAAAATGGAAGAAGCTACTAAACTAGAAACACTTTGGGAAAAAGACAGAAGATGGAAAGGAATTACACGCGATTATTCTCCGGCAGATGTTTTAAAATTAAGGGGCTCTTACAAATTAGAGCATTCACTTGCAAGACTAGGAGCTGAAAATCTATGGCGCCTTTTAAATGAAGAAAACTATATCAACGCACTTGGGGCCTTAACTGGTAACCAAGCAGTTCAACAAGTAAGAGCTGGTTTAAAAGCAATCTATCTTTCCGGCTGGCAAGTTGCAGCTGACGCTAATTTGGCAGGAGAAATGTATCCTGATCAAAGTTTATACCCATCTGATAGCGTTCCTAATGTTGTTAAAAAAATCAATCAGGCACTTGTAAGAGCTGATCAAGTTGAAAGTGCTGAAGGTAATGTTACCAGAGAATGGCTTGCACCAATCATCGCTGATGCTGAAGCTGGTTTTGGAGGAGCACTAAATGCTTACGAATTGATGAAACAAATGATCGCGGCCGGAGCTGCAGGGGTTCACTTTGAAGATCAACTTGCGAGTGAAAAAAAGTGTGGTCACTTAGGCGGAAAAGTTTTAGTTCCAATTTCTGAGTTTATTAAAAAATTAACAGCGGCAAGACTTGCGGCAGACGTTATGGATGTACCAACTTTAGTTATCGCCCGAACTGATGCCCAAGCAGCAACTCTGCTAACAAGTGATGTAGACCAAAGAGATCACAAGTTCTTAACTGGGGAGAGAACACCAGAAGGATTTTTTAGAATTAGAAATGGTATGGATATCGCTATCGCTCGCGGATTAGCTTACGCTCCTTATGCTGATTTAATTTGGTGTGAAACATCAACTCCAGATCTTGAAGAAGCAAGACTATTTGCTGAAAGCATTCATGCTCAATTTCCAAATAAAATGCTGGCCTATAACTGCTCACCATCTTTTAACTGGAAAAAGAAACTTGATGCTACGACGATCGCAAAATTTCAAAAGGAACTCGGTGCCATGGGATACAAATTCCAATTTGTAACCTTAGCTGGCTTCCATTCATTGAACTATTCAATGTACTCGCTTGCTTATCAGTATAAAACCCACGGAATGAGTGCCTACTCTGCTCTTCAAGAAAATGAATTTAGTGCTGAAGCAATCGGCTACACCGCAACTAAGCATCAACGTGAAGTTGGAACAGGTTATTTCGATTTAGTTTCAAACACTATCGGCCAAGGTCAATCATCGACTCTAGCCTTGAAGGGCTCAACTGAAGAAGAACAATTTTGTGGAGCTATGGCCTAATAAAATGACTTAAAAGGAATCCCTTAAGACTTCGATCTTTTGGGATTCTTTTATTAAAAAATTAAAACAAGATAGCCGCAAAATATTCCTAATAAAATTCCTCCAAAAAGATCACTTAAGTAATGAACTCCCAGATAGAGTCTGGAAAAAGTAACAATCGCAGCCCATACACCAACCCATAAGGCCCAAGGGTGATGAATCAATAAAAGAGCGGTAAAGAATGCGGTTGTCGATGCAGTATGCAGGGAGGGAAAGGAATCATCTTTTGGTGAATAAACCAAAGACTCCAAATTTGCCATTGCTTGGAAGGGACGCTTTCTTCTAAAAATCTGTTTAATGATATTACCAATTACCCAAGTCATAAAAGTGCAAATCATGGCCTTTAAAATTAAATACTGCCCAACAATAATCTGTATTCCTTTTTGATTGAGGGTCACTAGGACAATTACATAAAACCCCCAAGCGTAACCTCGTGCTGTGTAGGTGGCCATCTTCAGGATAAAAGTGATCTCTTTTGTACGCCACTTTGCCACCGCCAAGGTAGCCGCGCGATCGAATTCATTAAGCTTAGATAGTAATCTTATCATCTCACTATATTATTCCATTAGCTGCAGGATGGTCACTTATAATTTGTAGTTGGTACAATCCTATCCCAATGTATTTTTAAATTTTTTAAAACTTATCGTAATAAGGACAGCTCCCATAAGAATCAAAACAGCAAAATGAGATAGTATTAAACGAGTGTCACCTCCCTTGAGCATAATATTTCTCAAAAGTTCAAGAAAATAGGTTAATGGATTTAGGTAAGCGATAAACTTCATATAGGGTGGCATATTCTCTATAGGAAATGTCATACCTGATAACTGAATGGCGGGAAAGAGAAAAAGAAAACTGGCCATCATTGATTGTTGCTGAGTTTTAGTGAGAATGGAAATCAATGTACCAATCGATACAGTGGTGCAGACAAAAATAATGGACGATAAAATTAGAACTAAAAATGATCCCCTCATTGGTACATCAAAAACAAACACTGCAACTCCTAAAATAAGAGGAACATTACTCACTCCTAAAACAATATAGGGAAGAGTTTTTCCTAAAATAATTTCCCACTTTTTTGTTGGAGCTGAAACTAGCATTTCAAATGTGCCAGTTTCCTTTTCTTTTGAAATAGACATGCTAGTTAAGGTAATAGTTATTAAACAGATTAAAGTGCTCATTACACCTGGAACCATATAGACGGCAGTCCTAATGGTTGGGTTGTAAAGAATTCTTATATCAAAATGGATAGGAGCAATATTTCTTTTACGATTTAAATCTTTTTGGATCACATTGCTGAAAATTGAGTTCATATAATTCTCAATACTTTGTGCTCTAAGAACATTAGAAGCATTTATCAATAATTGAACCTGCCCGCGACCTCTTGCGATGGAGTCTGTAAGGCCTTCAGGAGGAGCAACTAAAACAGCATCAGCTTCATTCGCGTGAATCTGCCCAAAGGGATCTCTCGTGCTTACTCGCGCCGGAATAAACCATCCTGACTTAATCGCTCTCTGATAGACGTGCTCAAGAACTGTATCGTTAGTATGAGGAATATATGAAAGCCTAACATTTTTTACATCTGAAGAGATTGCCACTCCGAAAAGGGTCATTTGAATTATAGGCGCAACAAAAAGTAAAGCACGCATTTTGGGATCGCGAAGGGTTTGTATAAATTCTTTTCGAATAAATCCTAAAAGTGTTTGATTTATTTTCATGGCTCTAAATCCCTCTTAAATTTTTTTGCAGCGATCGTCACCATCAGAGCACATATCAGCGCTAGTGCTAAAAATGCGTGCCTCAACTCATAGACCCCAGAGCCCTCTAAAAAAACATCCCTGCTAATTTCCATAAACCAACGGACCGGTAAAACTGCAGTTAGCACTCTGAAAAATAAAGGCATACTTTCAATAGGAAAAATAAAACCGGATAAAAGTAATGAAGGCAAAAGTCCAGACATCATGGAAAACTGCATAGAGATCTGCTGTTTTCTGGTCGTTACAGAAATGAGAAGTCCTTGAGCGAGGTAGGTAGTAAGAAATAATAAACAACCACCTAAAAATATAAAATGACTTCCTAAAAATGGAACTCCAAAAAAAACACGGGCGATAATATAGATAAAGCCAACTGCTCCTAAACCAAGACCTATATAAGGAGTAAGTTTCCCTAAAACAATTTCTACTGGCCGTACGGGAGTTGAAAGCAGAAGTTCCATAGAACCATTCTCATACTCTCTTGCCACCGTAAGAGAAGTAAGCAAGATAGATAAAATAGCAACAACCACCACCATCAATCCTGGAACAATGAACCATCGGCTATTGAGTTCAGGGTTATAGAGAAAGCGTGTTTTTAAAACAACATCATTGGGTCTTTTTTTTCCTGTTATTTTCTCAGCTGCAATATTTTCAATTCTTCCAAAATAACTTGTGACTGAACCTACAGTGGAATTATCGGCTCCATCGATCATAAGTTGCGCATTTGCTCCTCGTTCTGAAAGTAAATTGTATTCAAAATTTTTCTCTATAATTAAAGCTGCTCGATCTTTTTCTGAATCAATAGAATGAATTGCATCTTTTTGATTAAAAGAATGATTGACCAGAAAATAATGAGAGCTAGAGAGAGTATCAATCAATTTGCGGGAAGACTGTGTCTTGTCTCCATCGTAAACAGCAATCTTGATATTTCTAACATTGAATTCAATTGCCAGTCCAAAAATAGTCACCATCATCACAGGTAATAACAAGGCGAGTGCCAAGGTGAATGGATCTCTCGTAATATGAAAGACTTCTTTTTTTGCCATTGCGATGGTTCTTGCGAATTTCATTTATCCTGCCCTTCAACCAGTCGGATAAAAACATCTTCTAGCGTTGGATTAATCTCTCTTATATTAAAAAGATCCCCATACAAGGATTTAAACTCATTCCATTTGCTTAAATTTATGGGAGATGCATGATAACGGTGACCATAAGACTCAAATGATTCAAAATATTTTAGAGCTTTAATCGACTCTAATTCTTGATTGCTGAGGGATTGTTTTGAATCTAACTCATAAAGCGGTTGGGGAAATGTTTTTGCTTTTAAACCGGCCGGACTGTCTAGGGCAATCAACTCTCCGTTACTCATCAAAGCGATTCGGTCACATTGTTCAACTTCATCCATATAATGTGAAGTTACAAAAATTGTTTTTCCTTCTTTGGCCAAAGACTTAATTAAATCCCAAAATTTTTGTCTTGCGGCCGAAGACACCCCTGCCGTAGGTTCATCGAGAAAAAGTATTTCTGGTTCATGAAGAATAGATGCCGCTAAGGAAACTTGTTGCTTCATTCCTCCTGCCAAATCAGAAACTTTGGTATTGGCAGGTTTGTTGAAAGAAATAAAATCAAATAATTCTTTTTTTCTTTTCTCATAATACTCACGAGGCAATTTGCGCAGACTGGCAGTAAAGGAAATATTTTCTTCAACCGTAAGATCATTATAAAGAGTGAATTTTTGCGACATATAACCAACCTTCGCTTTTATGAGATCGGCATTACCCTCAATATTGAAAGAAATTCCTGCGACTTCAACACTCCCGGAAGTTGGAATTAAAAGGCCGCAAAGCACTCTGATCGTTGTAGTCTTCCCTGCACCATTGGCACCAAGGAAACCAAAAATCTCTCCCTTTTGAACATTAAAACTTATATTGTTAACAGCTTTAAAATCATCAAACTGAAGAACTAAATTTTCAACTTTCACCGCTAATGTATTCATGACTTTGCTCTGGCAATAAAAAGAGCATCGAAATTTGCGACACTTTCTTTTATAAGAAGTTCTCGTGGCTCTCCTTCAAGTAAAGTTTTACCGGCATCTATGAGATGAACTCTGGAGCAACGTTCCGCCTCATCAAGATAAGCAGTTGCGATAATAATTAAAATTTTCTTGTCTGCAAGTCGATAAAGAAGATCCCAAAATTCTCTTCGACTAATAGGATCTATACCATTGGTTGGTTCATCCAAAAGTAAAACTTCAGGAGATCTAAGAAGAGAACACATTAATCCTAATTTTTTATACATTCCTCCTGATAGCTTGGAAGCAATTCTATCGACAAATTTATCTAGTCTTGTGATCTCTAAAAGCTCACTCCTCGTTTGTTGATATTGATCTTTTGGGATTGAATACAGATCTCGGAAAAATTCTAAATGTTCATCGATCGAAAGATCACCATACAAGCTCTGCTGCTGAGGCATATAGGCCACAACCCCTTTTACTTTTTCAAAAGTAATAGCATTTCCATCTCTGGTGTATTGGATGCTTCCAAGATTAGGCCTAAGAAGATTAATCATTAAACGTAAGAGCGTTGTTTTACCGGCCCCTTCAGGACCAATTAATCCATGCATATGCCCTGCTTCAAAATTCAAGCTGACATCGTCGAGTGCCTGATTGGCGCCTAGCTTCTTGGAGACATTTAATACTTGTATTCCTATTCCATCCACGAATTATTTCTCCTCATTAATTTTAACTTCTATAGTCATCCCAGGCTTTAAAATTTCATCCGGATTATTAAATGTAATTTTTATTGCATATACTAAACGAGTTCTCTCCTCGCGAGTCTGAACATTCTTCGGAGTAAACTCTGCTTCTTCTGCGATCTGGGTGACCGTGCCTATAAATTCCTGCATATTGGATTCGGGTAAATAGCCTGTTAATTTTTTTCCTATCGAAATTTTGCTAACTAGATTTTGAGGAATATAAATATTGGCATAGATATCATTCTTTAGATTTCCAAGAGTGAGCAAACGTGTCCCAGGAGTTACCATTTCTCCTATTTCATGATACTTATTAAGAACGATACCATTTAAGGGGGAAGTGATATTGCACCAACTAATTTTTAAATCGGAGTCGTCTTTACGATTTCTCATTTGGTCAAATATTTCTTTTGAAAGGGATCCCTGCTTGTATAGTCTTTCAGATCTAAGAAAATCTTGAGTAGCAATTTGATTATCAAGCTTGTAGTCTTCACAAGAAAGTGTCATTAACAACTGGTTAGTAGTGACATGATCACCTTCTTTAATATTAAGTGTGGCAATGACTGAGGTCACTCGCGCAGAAATATCAACTTTGGTTGTTTCGATTGTTCCGGCATAATAAAATGGTCTGCGAAAAAAAATCAACTTAACCGAAACACCAACTACTAGAAATATTAGAATTATTGCAATTATTTTTTTCATCTTACTTTTTTCAGCATCGGCCACAATAACTCCTCTGGTTTATTTTAATCTTTTGAGCTTAAGTACTGAAGCGTTGCAGTTTCCATTAAAATACTACTTTCGATTTGAGCGTGATTAACTTCGGCCTGAAGAAGTTTTAAATTTGAGTCTTGAACATCGAGATATCTAATTTTTCCGGCCTTATAAGATTGGTAGGTTAATTGCTCTATCACTTTTGCCTCACGAACATTTCGCTCGCTTAATAATTTTTGAGAATGAAGACTGGTGATTACATCACGTGCCTTGGAAAAATCCCGAGTGAGATCTGAGAGCCTTTGCATTCTATGATAATCACTTGAGAGGGCCTCACTTAATTTCAGAGCAGATCTGCTGCGAATTGCCTCACCTTCATAGAGAGGAAGACTGAAAGTGACTCCTATAGTATTTTGGATAATATTTTTTGGTATCACGGCATCAGGATAAATATATTGTGATTTTGCTTGCAGTTGAATTTTTGGCCATAATCCCGATTTTTCACTATCAGAGGCCAATCGAAAAGATTCTGCTTCATGGTTAAACACCTGCATCTCAGGGTGATCATTAGTGGGCATAGTAAATTTTTGATAGGACTCAGGCGTTGTCGAAAATTTTTTCAATGTTGATTCTAATGGATCAAGGACCACTCTGAGTGTTGGAGTATCTACACCATTGGGCATATCAAAAACTAAATCATCCGGAATGGGTTTTGAGGTATCCAGCTCAATACCTACGCCAGTAAGAGCGATGAGTTCTCTTAGAAAAAGAGCAAGTTGAGTTTGAGCTTGTTTATATTTCAAATGATAATTAATGACTTCTCTTTGAGCTTGAGTTTGATCGAGACGACTAGAGGCCCCTGCTTGAAACTTAATCTCTATGTCATTTTCTTGTGCCTGCGATATTTTAAGTGACTTGGCAGTTAAAATTAATTCTCTTAAGGCGTATTGTACCCGGAAATAAACCTGTCTGATATTAAGTTCAAGTTGTTTTTTCTGAACTAAGTAATTCGCATTTTTTGACTGGCCTAGAAGATCATAACTTTCAGCATTTTTTGACTCTTTATTATTATCAAAAAGAGTATAAGTTAAAACAGGTCCAATGGCATAGTTGTTATGAGTCCCGAAGGTGATTGAGCCAATTGGCCCTAATGTTTTACTAGGAACTTCCGTAAGGTAAGCATAGGAAGCTTGAAGAGAAAGATTTGGATAGGCTAAAGCCTTGAGCGATTTTGCCTGATACTGTGAACTCTCAACAGATGCTGTAATTGATTTTAATATTTCGGAGTGCCCGATAACTTTTATTTCAGCGTCTGTAAGATCTTGCTCAAATAATGGAACACTAGAAAGATCTTTTGCCTCTACCTGATGGGTTATCACAAATGAGAAAATAAATATTTTATAAAATAATCTCATAAGCTCCAACGATTTTAATTATGCCCAATGGACAGCAAACAACGCTCTACATTTTCATGGAGCAGAAGTAAGATCAAGAACTTGATCTATACTAAAAAATTATAGATATTTTAATCCCTACAATTAAATGCAAGCACGCATCATGCTCATGCCTATGATGAAGCGTATTTTAAAAAGGTGCTTAAGCTAAAGCTTCTTTGGAATAATTGATGGGTAAAAATAAAAAAATTTCTAAACTTATTAACAAATTTTGGAAAATTTTAGGCCCTGGCCTGGTGACAGGGGCCAGTGATGACGACCCCTCTGGAATTGCGACCTATTCGCAGGCGGGGGCCCAATTTGGGCTTGCAACATTATGGACTGCACTTCTTACCTTTCCACTAATGGCCTCCATCCAAGAAACCTGTGCTCGGATAGGCATGGTTACTTCACAAGGACTGACTGGTACTTTAAAAAAAAATTATCCAAAATCAGTTTTGTACCTAATGGTTATTTTCAGCTTTCCTGCAATTATTTTAAATATAGGTGCCGACATCGCTGGAATGGGGGCCGTATCTAATCTTCTATTTCCATCCATCAGTGCCATTTTTTTTAGTTTCACTTTTACTCTTATTTTATTACTCAGTATGATTTATCTTCCCTACCAAAAGCTCGCCGCTATATTAAAATATTTATGCATAATTTTATTAGTCTATTTAATAATTCCTTTTTTAGCTAAAGTAGATTTTCTTCGAGTGATAAAATACACTTTAATTCCAACGATTCATTTCAATAAAGATTTTCTAAAAATTCTTGTGGCACTACTGGGAACAACCATTTCTCCCTACCTCTTTTTTTGGCAGGCGACGATGGAAGTGGAAGATATGAAAAAAACACAATTACTCGTTAACAAAAAACTTATTCACAAGATGGAAATTGACGTTGATTTTGGGATGCTATTTTCAAATATCGTCATGTTTTTTATTATCCTTACGACTGGTACAGTTCTTTTTAATGGCGGCATTCATCAAATTGATACCGTAGAACAGGCAGCGAAGGCTTTAGGGCCACTCGCTGGAAAATCGGCCTATTTACTCTTTGCAACCGGTATTATCGGAACTGGTTTTTTGGCCATACCAGTTTTGTGTGGCTCCCTTTCCTATATTCTTTCAGAAACGTTTGGCTGGGAAGAAGGATTTGACAAAAAATTTCATGAGGCAAAGGCTTTTTATAGTGTAATTGCCATTTCGTTAATCATTGGGCTGTTGATTAATTATATTGGAATCAGCCCGATTCAAGCTTTAATTTATTCGGCAGTTTTATATGGCGTCACTGCGCCAGTAATCATCGCGATCATTCTTCATATTGCAAATAATAAAAATATTATGGGTGAGTTTACGAATACAAGATGGTCAAATATTTTAGGAATATCTACCCTTTTACTGATGTCTTTTTCAACGATTGTTTTATTTTATTACCAATTCTTTGAAAGATAAAAAAACAGGAACCCGAAGGTTCCCATTATATTGAAAAAAAACAGAAATTATTTCTTTGCAGCTGGAGCTGTAGTAGTTGCAGCTTTTACGTTTTTAGCTGTAACAACTGGAGCGTCTTTTTTAGCGTCTTTAGCAACAACAGCAGTAGCTTTAACTTCTTTAGTTTCAGCAACTGCAGCAGCTTTTACTTCTTTAGTTTCAGCAACTGGAGCAGCTTTTACAGTTTTAGCTTCGCAAGCTTTAAGTTCTGCACCTTTTAAGTTAGCGCAAGCTTTAGAGTTGTTTGTTGCAGAAAAAGAAGCAACTGAAGTTAATGCAAGAGCGATTACGATCATTGATTTCATGGGATCTCCAAGGTTTAATACTTAAAGCAAATTATTTTGCTTATAAAAGTAGAATTTTTAATTTGCCCGAATTTACTCTATTTTCACAAAACGACAATTGTAATCTTTGCTTTATGTAAAAATTTTATGACGAAATGGTTCTTGTAATGCTCTTGTAATGCAAGCGTCATAATCCATTGGATTCACGGCCATTTTTGCTAAATAATTTAATCTTACTCAATATCAATCTCACTCAATTGATAGGGCCATTTGATGATGTCGCCATGCGACGCTCTGTCTTTCGCCGTAAAATTAGTCCAAACAAGATACAAAGGACCGGGATCAATTTTTTTGCCGCTTTTTATAATCGGCGTAAAACCCGTAATACCTTTTTCACCAAAAGCTATATATCCCATATTATTTTTAGCAGACTTTATCATCGGTGTGATAACAGCAATGTGGTGATAACTATCTGATGACGTACATATTAATTTTTCTTTTTGTTGCCAAGCTTTTCCATACACAAGATTTAGTAATTCATAAAACGCATAACCATCATATGTTCTCTCGTAACCTCTAAATACATTAAATAATTTTACGGTAGTTGCATTGATGTCACCGGACTTAAATTTAAGTTTTCCCGATTTTATTTTAATTAACGAAACGATTTCTAATGGCCTCCCTTTAAGTTTAAATACTAAATCTTCGCTAAAAGCTTGGGCATTAAAAATGATAAGACTAATCAGCAGCATTAATTTCAAAAGCTCTCCTTGGTTTTTGATCTGGCGGCGTTGGAAATTTGACATCAGAAACATATTCAATAATTAAATAAACTTATTAAAAAAAAATTATATATGAAAGATAATCTTTTCATCCAAAATATTTAAAAATAAATTTCAAAATATTATGAATTTAAATGACATATTATATTTGATGCCGTCGCTAGAAAGCTAATGACATTATTATATCGGTCTTTATTTTTCTTTATGGAGGACTTATGAAAAATGGAATTTTAATTAGCGCTCTAACTATGACTTTTTCTTTTCCCCAGGCCTTCGCTTGCGATATAAATGGAAAATCTGGATTTATGCCAGAAAACAAACTTAATATCTCAAAAGATGACAAAGAAACAAATGGCATGACTAAAGAAAAGTTTGAGGCCATCATCAATCGTGTTTATCTTGCTTATTCTCCAATTGTTAAAGCGAAAGGGGCAACTCTTAAAATGGATAATAATTGGGATGATGGGACTGTCAATGCCTACGCCAATCGCACAGGTTCAACTTGGCATGTAAATATGTTTGGAGGACTCGCTCGTCACCCTCTTGTAACAGATGACGGATTTCTATTAGTTGTTTGTCACGAAACAGGTCACCATTTAGGTGGAGCACCTAAGTTAGGCAGTGTGTTTGGAAATAATTGGGCATCGAACGAAGGTCAAGCTGACTATTTCGGATCTTTAAAATGTATGAAACGCGTTCTTTCTGCTGATGATAATCAGGCAATCATGGCAAAAGCGACGATTGACCCCGAAGCAAAATCAAAATGTGAAATGGTTTACAAATCAGGTGATGAAATAGCTCTTTGCGAAAGAATTGCAATGGCCGGAAAATCACTAGCTCAACTTTTAGGTGACCTAGGTGGTAATCCAAACGTCTCTTTCACTACACCAGATAGCTCGGTGGTTAAAAAGACATTTGATGCCCATCCACAAGCTCAATGCCGTATGGACACATACTTCAGTGGTTCACTTTGCGATAAGGCCTTCTCTCAAGACGTTTCAAACAAAAGTCCTATTGATGGGACCTGTATTAAGAAAGATGGATATGTGGTTGGACCACGCCCACTCTGCTGGTACAAACCTACGGCCTCTGAAATTTAGTTATTCATTCTTGATTTTAGGGGCCGTCTAACGGCCCCTATATTTTATTTCCAGTCCACATCATTCATCGTTGAAAAGCTAAATCCGCGGTCTTCTAATTCGGGGATCAACTTGGCCAGTAACTCGGCCGATTGATGTCTCAAATCATGCATTAAAACCACTCCGCCTTTCCTTTTACCAGCTTCGTATAAATATCCGCTCATACAATCATCAATTGATATTTTTTTGCTCCAACAGGCCCAGTCTGCAGATTGAAGATATTTGCCATCTTTGATTTCCATTTCTCCACCAATATCCCAAAGTATTGGGCCGATGTACTGTTTACCAATTTCATTTTCATTTAAAAAATCAGCAAAAATTTTGTTCCAATCTGAGTATGGTGCTCGGAAAAAAAAATGTCTATTATTGGCAAGGTAAGGCATTATCGTCTTATGTGCATCCATCACTTCAGTTTTAACGATATCTTTCCATGCTATTGAGTCGAGATTTTTAAGAGGAATGTGGCTCATAGAATGATTTCCAACAATATGGCCTTCATCTACAATTCGCTTCATTAGTTCAGGGTGAGCTAAAACATTTTTCCCGATAACAAAAAAAGTTGCCTTGATATTGTGCTCTTTCAAAATATCAAGCACCTTATCGGTAACACCAGGTACGGGACCATCATCAAAGGAAAAAATAATTTCGTTATGCCCGGTATGAATATTTCCGATATTAACTTTCGAAAAATCCTTGTCTACAACTTGGAAATCAATTTGAGCATTCGCCTGATAAAGGATTGAGAGAAGAACAAAGAATACAATTTTTTTCATAATGAAATCTCCAGTTTTTTGACACTTGTACTTATATAGTGTGTCCTTATCATTGTGAATAGGTTTAGAAAATATTATATAAGATTTCAATCCTCCTATTGAGAGATGAAATGATTGCTATTCTTTTTTTCTATGTTTAAAATTATTCTATTTTACGCGGAGATCCACTTGACCAGAATTTCAATCGTTTTAGGATTATTATTATTCATCCTATCGTCATCATGCTCAAGTAAAAAACTAGTTCCCGAATCTTTCAAAAAAGCTATCAGCGAATCTATCAAGGAAGAAAAAGATCCTTTCTTATGGCTAGAAGAAATTGAAGGTCAAAAGGCCCTGGCATTTGTTAAAAATGAAAATGAAAAAACATTCTCAATTTTAAAAAATGACCCCCATTTTAAAAGAATAGAAGTTGATGTCAGAAAGATTGCGATGGCCCGAGATCGAGTGCCTTGGGCCTATCAATTAGGAAAATCACTTTATAATTTTTGGCAAGATGAAGCTAACATCAGAGGCCTGTGGAGACGCACGAGTTTTAAAAGTTATGAAAGTAGGAATCCTAAATGGGAAAATGTTTTAGACTTAGATACACTTTCTAAAAAAGAAAATGAAAATTGGGTTTGGAAAGGTGCCAGTTGTTTTCCTCCAAAATATGAACGATGCCTTGTTTCTCTCTCGAGAGGAGGAAAAGATGCGACGATAGTCCGAGAATTTGATCTCCTCAGAAAGTCCTTTGTAAAAGATGGTTTTGAAATACCTGAAGCTAAAACCAATGCGGTTTGGGCAGATAGTAACACCCTTTACGTTGGAACTGACTTTGGTTCAGATTCAACAACAGAGTCGGGATATCCTCGAATTTTAAAATCCTGGAAACGTGGTCAAAAAATTCGTGAGACAGTAGAATTATTTCATGTTGATAAAAAAGATTTATCTGCCGGAGCCTATGTTGAATACACAACAAAAAAAAACTATCATTTTTTAGTAAGAGATATTTCTTTTTTTGAAAAACAAGTTTGGTTTTACAATAACGACCAGATGACTCTCTTGCCTATGCCTAACGACGCTCAGTTCTATGGAGTTCATAAAAATTATATTCTTTATCTTTTGCGCTCTAATTTATCTGTGGGCAATATTGTTTATAAGAGTGGAAGTGTCGTCGCACTTCCACTCAGTAAAATAAACGATTCTCATAAGGCACTGAGTTTTTTAGAAGTAATCTTTACACCAACAACTAAAAAATTTATCTCGAATCTATCGACAACTAAGAATCATATACTTTTAGATATTATCGACAATATTCAAGGTAAAATTTTAAAAGTTACCTTGAAATCTCCACGACACTGGGAGAAAGAAAATATTCCTCTTGGTCAAAACGGAGTCGCTTCGATAGAGTCAGCACATAATGAAACTGATATATTACTTGCAACCTATACTGATTTCCTTACTTCCCCATCCTTGGTTTTAGGGAATGCTAGCATAAGTCAAAAAGCTCTTAAGGTTTTAAAAAAAGCACCTTCTCGATTTAATGAAAAAGAATTCATCAGCGAACAACGCTTTACTAAAAGTCATGATGGTACAATTATACCTTATTTTATTGTTCACAAAAAATCCTGGAAAAAAAATGGATTAAATCCAACTCTACTTACAGGCTACGGTGGATTTGAAGTTTCAGAGCGGCCTTATTATCTAAATAGTGTTGGAAAAGTTTGGGCCGAAAAAGGCGGAGTCTATGTTTTGGCCAATATTCGCGGAGGTGGTGAGTTCGGCGCCACTTGGCACCAAGCTGCAGTTAAAGAAAATCGTCAAAAAGTATTCGAGGATTTTATCGCGATCGCTGAAGATCTGATTAAGCAAAAAATTACGTCTCCAACTCACTTAGGAATTCAAGGCGGATCCAATGGAGGACTTTTAGTCGGAGGAACTTTTGTTCAAAGACCAGAATTATTTAATGCAGTTCTTTGTGAGGTTCCTTTGCTCGATATGCTTCGCTATAATAAACTCTTGGCCGGTGCAAGCTGGATGGATGAATACGGCAATCCAGATGACTCAAAAATGCGAGAAGTGATCGCAAAATATTCTCCCTACCAAAATGTCTTGCCGAATAAGTCTTACCCTGAAGTTTTTTTTCTTACCAGTACCAAGGATGACCGCGTTCATCCGGGGCACGCCAGAAAAATGGTGGCGAAAATGAGAAGCCAAGGCCATCTTCTTTTTTATTACGAAAATACAGAAGGTGGACACGGGGGATCGGCAAATATCGAACAACGAATTTTATGGAACTCACTAGAATACACTTATCTCTGGAGAAAATTAGGAAACTAAAATAAATGATCTAGATAATACCCTCCTAATAGAGGGCCTTTAATTAGTTTTTTGTTAAGTAAAGGTAATATTCCAATAGCAAGATAACAGTTAGAGGTATTGTCACTATCAGACCAACTACTAAGCAAAGCAGACCGACGATATTCAACAAAAACAAGAAGCCGCAAAACATAAAAACATTCCACCATCTTCCATTTACAATTTCTTTTGAACGCTTAAGGGCGTCAATCCCATCTTTATTTTCAGTGACCATAGCAATAATAGTAAATACTAGTGCCACTGAAATATAAATTCCTGGGATGATCAGTAAAACATAGCCTAGTAGAGTTGCAACAGTCATTAAAACAATGGCCACTAGAATGTTTAGAAATCGAGAAAAACTTTGAAATGAAAAAAAATAATCGTTAAAATTGATGTTTTCATTTTTCATTAATTTATAACAGCAATTAAAAAATCCAATATTCAAAAAAATAGAAAATAAAGAAACATAAGGAATACAATTTAAAATAATAGTAATGAGAGTAAGCCCTATATAGAGAGAAGGATTTTTCTTTAAAAGATCCCACGCATAGGCCAGCATTTTAGAAAAATTACCGTGGTGATCCTGATGAGATTGCTCTCCAATAGAATTTGATTCGGATTGAATTTCCATAAAACCTCAAAGGGAGACTAAATTAATATTTTCCCTATATTCGGTATATTTTATTGAGATCTTGAGAATTAGATTGCATTTCTTAACTCATCCATCAAATCTTTCACCGACAAAATCTTGTTGATTCGATAAGCAGTTTGCCCGACGGTATATAAGTTTTTTTCATTCGGGGCCAACTTAATTGATGCTAAAAGACCGTTGCAAATGCAAAATGCTTTGTCATTTTCATCTTTTGCCGAACATGCCCCTTTATTTAATAGATAGCCCTTATCGCACTTTGGTGTGCGAGCAAAATTAAGTGCATCTTGATAAAATGGACTTTGTTTCAATACTCTAAAAAGCATCCCGCACGGGGATCCTGGTTTATCGGCAAGTTCAATATCTGTTTCTTGGCACTCAACTAAAAGTTGCTTGTATTCGCTATTGGCGCCGCTTTCGTTTGTTGCTAAAAACCTCGTTCCCATTTGAACGCCTCCGCAGCCTAAATCTATATAGTGCAAAATATCTTCGTGGGTATAAACTCCACCGGCCGCAATAACAGGAATATTCAAATTCCATTTCTTGCACACTTCAATTACTTCTTTCAATAAATTTTCCAGTTTATTAACGGGGTCAGCTGCCTGCTCTTTCTCGCGCCAAGCAATATGTCCACCGGCAAGAGGTCCTTCAACAACTAGAGCGTCCGGCAACCTTCCGCTTCTCGACCATCTTTTGAAAATAATTTCTGCTGCTCTCCCTGAGGAGACGATAGGAATCAAGGCAACTTCATCAGCGCGGGGATGAAGCTTTACTATTTCCGGCAGGGCCATTGGCAAACCTGCTCCGCTAATAATAGCATCTACGCCCCCATCCATTGACCCCAATACAGAATCTTCATAAGTATTAATGACGGCCACCATAATATTCATTCCGATCGCGCCACCGTTAGATAAATTTTTTGCATCCATCACATCTTGGGCCGCGGCTTCACGGTGTTTCATTTTACGTCCGTGCCTTTCTGAAACAATTCTATCAAGTGCAGCTGACGATAAAACACCCATGCCGCCTTCGGCAGCAACTGCTCCGGCCAGAGTATAACTTGATAAACCAATTCCCATTCCACCTTGAATAATTGGAACTGTAATTCTTGTTTTTCTAATTACAAGCTCTGGTAATTTGGCCATCAACATAAATTTCTCCTAATAATATCTAATAAATATCACAGGGGTCGTTTGGAGTATGTTTTGATTTGTATAAGAATTGTAATAAGTCGCTAAAAAAAAGTGCATTAACTAAACTGTTTATGTAGTGTAAATATTATGAAAACTGAACTACAAAGACTTATATCCAAACGTGGAATTGCCAGTCGCAAAGAAGCCTATCAAATGATTCTCGATGGCAAAGTATTTGTAAATGGACAAATTTGTCTTGAACCAACTAAAGGTTTTGATCCTAGAGTCGTGATTGAAATTTCAGGCCAGAAAATAATTCAAACCAAAAAATCTTATCTAGTTTTAAATAAACCCAAAGGGCTTGTTGTTACACGCTCAGATGAAAAAGGACGTCCTACAGTTTACGACTGCCTCAAAAACTGGAAAGGTCCCTTGCTTCAAGCAGTAGGAAGGCTAGATCTTGCCAGTGAAGGATTATTGCTTTTTACCAACGATCATCAGTGGTCAAATTTATTGATGGATCCCAAAACACATGTAAAAAAAATATATCATGTACAAGTCTCCCCTATTCCAAGTCTTGAATGTCTCGAAAAATTATCTAATGGAATAATAATCGAAGATAAAAAAACACTCCCAGCTAAATTTGAGTTAATACGCTCTGGCGAAAAAAACTCGTGGATCAGCGTCGAATTGCATGAAGGTCGCAACCGCCAAATTCGCAAGATGTTTGAAAGCGAAAAGATAGAAGTCCTTCGCCTTATCCGGGTTCAAATTGGAAAATTGGAATTAGGTGAACTTCCAAAAGGTGAATGGAGAGAACTGAGTGAAACCGAAATCCTGTAATCTCATTTGTGTCTAGTCGGGTGAACTCTCACCCACCATATTTTTATTTCCAATTTCATTTTTTGCATCATATGCCAAAAAGAAGATTGTCTGACTTTCCACAAAATCCCATCCTTCCATTTCTTCCAGCGAGGATACCAACGAGAAAACCATCGAAACTTCATAAGAGCGGGTCTTGTCAGTTGAAAAAGCCTCGCACATAGGGCGGTCCCAAATATTTTAGTACTTACGAGCATTATTGAACCAACTACAATATGGCCTTTACCAAAAAGGTAAATTGCCAAAATCTTGACTGGAAATAGTGCCAGAACCGGAACACCAAAAACAAATAATACACTCAAGGGCGGCAGCATCGTAATTTGCCGTTCAAGTCTCGCCCACATTGGCAGTCTGGCAAAGCGGTCAAATAAAGCGGCTAAAGGTTCCCAGCCCCACTCTTCAAACAAAAGAATTAAGGCCAAGGGATATAGAAAAATAAACCTCCATTTGCTTTTCTGTTTATCAATTTCGTTTTCCTGGATATCAATATTTCTTTTGTCCATACTTTAATCTAGAAGAAAAGAAAAAGAATAGATTGAACAATCGATATAAAAACGGCAGCTATAATAGCAGCAAGCCATGTTTTAATTTCAAAACCTTTCAAAAAGAAAGCTGTCATTTTTAAGATGATCGCATTGACTACAAAAGTAAAAAGTCCAAGAGTTAAAATATTAATTGGCAGAGTAAAAAATAATAATATTGGTCGGAAAAATATATTTAAAATGCCTATGAGTACCGAGGCAATAAGAGCTGAAGAAAATCCTGAAATAATAAACCCTGGTACAAAGTATGAGGTAAGAAGCAAAACGGCAGAAGTTAAAAACCAGATTAGTAACCAATAAAACATAGAAACCTCTTTGGTAACATACTAGAACTAACTAGAAATAGTTTTAGCACTTCTGAAACTGTAATCCAATCAGTTTAGAGCGACTTCTCATCACCAACATCGGCCCCCGTCACTGAGAACCACTTAGCTTCTAAACCAGACATTATATAAATAATTGGTGCAATACATGCATTGGGATTTTTTATCGACGTTTTGGCCTCAGATAAACAACTAACTAAGGCGCGGAATTCGGCCTGGTCATTTATTTTGTGATGTCCAGGAGATAATATTGGATCCAACTCATTGGCCAATATTGGTAAAGAAAACAACAGAACTGCAAAAAATAATAATTTTCTCATAATTAGTATCGTTGATCAATGATGATGCAATGGCCGATAGGTTTTACTTGGAACATGACCATCAAACCACTCAATGGCCAGTTTTGTAACTTCTGCCAATGCACCTGGTTCTTCAAAAAGATGAGTTGCCCCCGGAACAATTGACAGGCGACAATTTGGCAAGGATTCAGCTGCCAATTTGTTTAACTCAATCACTTCAAAATCTTCCCCCCCCACAATCAACAAGGTGGGAATATAAATAGAGCTAAGAATTTTTTTATCAACCATATCCGGTCTTCCTCCGCGACTAATAACTGAATAAACAATATTTTCGTCAGTCATTTTGGCCGCTGCCTCTAGTGCTGCCGCAGCACCTGTACTTGCTCCAAAAAAAGCGATCGGTGTTCCTTCCAGATAGTATTTACTTTTCATTAACCATCGTGTTGCCATGACAAGTCTTTTGGAAAGAAGTGGAATATTAAATCGATTGCTATAAGCGTCTTCATCCATGGTTAATAAATCAAACAACAAAGTTCCATGACCGGCCTTCGTAAGTTCCAATGCCACATTAATATTGCGAACACTTTTATGAGAGCTGCCACTTCCATGAGCAAAAATAATCCATGACTTTATTTTATCCGTAGTATTAATATCCCCAGTTAAGGATATACTAGAATCGCGAATGACGACTTCTTCTGAGTTTATATTAGTTTGATGAGCTTGAAGAGATGAAAATTCACTTAAGAGATCAATGACATCTTCTGTTTCTGTCTGAGTAAAATCTTCATACCATTCACCGATGGAACTTAGTGCTGGCGGCACCATTATCACTTCAATCATATCGACCTGGCTCCCTAGTTGCGTCATTGCTTCTTGCGAAGAAACAGGAGAGGCTACAATAATTTTTCCAACTTTTTTCTTTTTCAATAAATGAATCACTACTTCCATCGTAGCTCCGGTAGCGATACCGTCATCCACCAAAATAATATCTTTACCAAGCAATGGAATGGAAGGATATTCGCGTCTTAAGCTGGCGCTCGATTTTTGCAGTTCTTTTAGGGCATGATCTTTGAAAGGTTTAAGATCAGATGTCTCGTAGCCTAATCGTTCTATCAAATCTTCATTGTAATAAATCTCATTGTCTTCACTAACTGCTCCCACTGCTAATTCTGGAAATGAAGGAGCGCCAATTTTTTTCACTAAAATAATATCCAATGGAACTTGTAATTTTTTGGCCACCTCATAACCCACAGGCACACCTCCTCTGGGAAGAGCGATGACAATGGTATTACTTTTGTCCAGAGTTAATTGTGAAATTTTATTTGCTAATAGTATTCCTGCGTTTCTTCTATCGTGAAATAACATAGCACCTCCCATGATTTATTCTTACGAATAAATTGTTTTGATAAGACAATTATCCCCATCGATCTGTCAACTAAGCTCAAAAAAGAGCAACTTCATATGAAGAGCAAACTTAATGCCATAAAGTTTTAATAAACTCATAGTAAAAAGATTCATAATAAAAAGATTCAATAACTTTTTAATTACTGCCTATAAGTTTCTAAAAAATTTCCAAATTGTCCCAATGCGAATTTAATATCTTCTTTGTGAGGAAGGAAAACAATTCTGACGTGATCTGGTTCAGGCCAATTGAAGGCCGTTCCATGCACTAATAAAACTTTTTTATCTTGTAATAAATCTAAGACAAGTTGTTCATCATTTTTTAAATTAAAACGTTTGGAATCTAGTTTCGCGAAGGTATAGAGTGATCCTTTGGGGGGAACAACACTAACCCCTGGAATACTATTCAATAGTTCACAACACAGATTGCGTTGATTGGTTAAACGTCCATCTGCTGCGACTAGTTCGTTGATACTCTGGTATCCACCAAGAGCAGTTTGAATGGCATATTGACAGGGAACATTGGCACACAGTCTCATTGAAGATAAAATATCTAATCCTTCGATATAATTTTGCGATGATTTTAAATTGCCCGACAACATCATCCAACCAATTCGAAATCCAGCGGCACGATATACCTTAGATAGACCACCAAAAGTCACATTTAAAATATCATTCGACAAAGATGCCGCCGGAATATGAACGGCTCCATCATATAAAATCTTATCATAAATTTCATCGGAAAAAAGCAGGAGGTTGTGCAATCTACAAAGTTCAATCACTTCGAGTAGAAGATCTTTTGAATAAACAGCACCCGTTGGATTATTAGGATTGATTAAAACGATGGCACGAGTGCATTTGCTAATTTTCTTTTTAATATCATCTATATCTGGAAACCAATTCGCTTCTTCATCACATCGATAATGAACGGCCTTGCCACTTGATAAATTAACAGCGGCAGTCCAAAGAGGATAATCGGGAGAAGGTATAAGAACTTCATCATCAGTATTGAGAAGTGCTTGCATCGCCATCACAATAAGCTCAGAAACGCCATTGCCAATATATATATTCTCAACATCTACTCCCCTGACTCCATTATTTTGATAGTCGAGAACGATTGCTTTCCGAGCTGAATAGATACCTTTAGATTCACAATACCCTTGGGCCTTTGGAAGATTTAAAATAATGTCTCGAACAATTTCTTCAGGAACATTAAATCCAAATGCTCCAGGATTACCAATATTGAGTTTTAAAATTTGATGACCTTCTTCTTCTAATCGGCGTGCTTCTCGGTGAACAGCTCCGCGAATATCGTAACAAACGGAATTTAATTTGTTTGATTTCAATATTTCTTTCATTGTTGTCCCATTGGAAATTATTTAAAGAAACGAGGCAGTGAATGTATCTGCATCCTGGATTGTGAATACACTTGCCCTCATCCTCTGCAAATAATTAAAAATCTATATGTCTCATAATTATCTTTTACGGCATGGGCCTTGCTAATTCTTTTGCAAGACTAAAAAAAGGATCAGACATGAAACCACATTTTATTATTCCATCTCAAGGCCATATTAGTTTAAATGAATACCGCCAGGTCAAAGGTAATAGTTTAAAATTGGCCAGGACGATAAACCCAAAAGAGATCATTGCTGAGCTAAAAGCTTCGGGATTAAGAGGAAGAGGTGGTGCAGGTTTTCCAACTGGAGTGAAGTGGGAAACTCTATATGTTGATAAAAGCGAACAAAAATATGTTGTTGTAAATGCAGCGGAGGGAGAGCCGGGAACCTTTAAGGACAGATTTATTCTGAGAAAAAATCCGTACGCACTTATAGAAGGAGCTCTTATCGCGGCCCATGTTCTTAATACGACAGAAATATATATTGCGATTAAGAATTCCTTTAATCAAGAAAGAGTGAGATTAGAAGACGCGTTGAGAGAATTTAAAGAACAAAATGAATTACAAAATGAATTACAAGGTGAATTACAAGACATCCATATCCATATAGTTGCGGGCCCTGAAGATTATCTTTTTGGAGAAGAAAAAGCACTTTTGAATGTTATAGAAGGTATTGGTCCACTCCCTAGAGAAGCCCACTATCCCCCGTATGAAATTGGTCTTTTTGCAACCCCCAATTCACGCAATCCTGCTTTGGTAAGTAATGTTGAAACCTATGCCCGCGTTCCAGATATTATTCTTAAAGGTGCTGAAAGTTTTAGAACTCTGGGTACAGTAGAAACACCTGGAGCAATCATCTGTACTTTATTTGGTGATATCAAGAGACCTGGTGTTTATGAAATTCAACCTGGTCTGACAATTCGAGAATTGATTGATCTCTATGGACTGGGCCCCAAAGAATTTAATGTTAAGGCAATACTAACTGGTGTTTCAAATAGAGTCTTAACTAGTCTTAATTTAGATACGAAGATTGGCTTTTCCTCCCTAGCGGAAGTTGGTGGAGGTCTGGGATCAGCAGGCTTCATGATTTATGATGAATCTCGAAGTATTCCGCGTCTCACCCAGGTCATTGCAAAATTTCTTTATAGAGAATCTTGCAATCAATGTACTGCTTGCAAAACAGGTTTAGGTATCGCGTCTAGCGCCCTTGATAATCTTCTGGCCAATAACACCGATAAATTGCTCATTGAAAAAATCATTCTGGGGGTCAAGAGTGCACCTCAGTCGAATAGATGTTTTTTGCCTGTACAAGGAAGTATTCTGATACCAAGTCTGATAAATAGTTTTAAAGAGGAATTTTCTAAAACATTTCAGAATGAAATCCTCCAGTCTGAATATGAGCTTCTTCCAAGGATGATTGATTTTATCGAAGACGAAAACAAATTTATACTCAAGCAGGCTGAATTTAAAAACGAACCTACAATAGAAGATTGGAAAACTAGCGAAAGAATTATTTCCTAAACATTAATTCTCTTTAAAACTTTTCCAAAATGTCTCAATATCTTTATCCATTTGTTTATCGCAACTGTTTTTACAAGCTTGAACAAGATAGGTTTCATAAGCAGAATTGGTTTTTCTCGTTGACATGACTTTTAGAACTTGCCCGTGCTTGAGTAAAACTTCATCTTCATTCTGATCAATTAAAATTCCTTTTTGATCAGGCAGATTCTGATAAAGAACAAAAATCGCTTTTTTTGATACTGAGGATTCGCCATTTATTTCAGTAGCAAAATAATTAGCGATTTTGAAAGAAGTTGAAGTAGACACATACCCTTTATCCACAAACTCTTCACCAATGGTGAAGCTTTTATTATTTCTGTATTTTAAATCGACACCTCTAAATAAAATAAGTTCTTGAGGAATGGAAGGTATTTTGGTGAAAATTTTATCAATATTTGCGACAATGATTTTTGCTTTCTCGGGACTTGTACCAGTCCATTCGTAAGGGCGAGGAAAAATTCGGAGGTAATTATTGATTTCTTTGTAGAAGTTGTCTTCCTTACTGCTATAAGTTTCTAAATCCTGAATTTCATCTTCACCGGAACCAAAATAGGTTTCACTTGGGTAGCCAAGTTGATGAGAGAGGTCATCAAAACGATAGGTCTTGTACTCAAAGGCGTAGAGATCAAAACTAAGGACGATAAATATAAAGATAATCAATGATTTAAATTTCATGGGCCAAGTGTAGCACGGGCCCGATTCCAGATGTATAAGCTAAGAAAATTTTACGCTATAATTCTTCAAGAAATCCCTATGAAATTATTAATTTTTCCATTTAGGATCAGTCGGTCCAATTAACTCTTCGGATAATTCAATATATCTCATCATAAAATTTTATTTTTTGTTAACAGTTTTTAGTGCCATCTTTATCCAGATGAATAAAAGCAAGCGAGCTTCTACATGAATTAATGAGGAGAAAACTGCGGCATGGATTTTCTTAGGAAAACAATAAATTGGCTGAGGTCGCATCGTTTTATCAGCTTGATTGGAACTCTTCTAATTGTAATTTTAATAATATTTGTGAGAACTATTATCACTCGATCGGAAGGAACATTGTCCGGGCCTATTCACCGTGGGGCCGCCGTCGATGCCGTTTATGGAATTGGAACAGTGACAGCTTTGCGAAGTTATGCGTTTCGGCCTGGAGTTACTTCGACCATTTATAATCTTTACGTCAAAGAAGGTGACTTTATTCACAAAGGTGACAAGCTCGCCAATATTGATCATGTGCTCTATCGCGCTCCGTTTGATGGAGTCGTAAACTATTCTCCTTTTAAAGTGGGAGAAAATGTTTTTAGCCAACTCCCGGTGATAGTTCTTACAGATCCAGCTAATCGTTATTTAGTTGTATCACTTGAGCAACAGGGAGCACTTCGAGTTCGAGTTGGACAGAAAGCAAAACTCAGCTTTGACTCCATCCGAAACCAGAATTTCGACGGCGTGATTCAGTCTGTTTATTGGTATAATAGCAACTTCTTTGCAAGGATTGATGTCTCTTCACTTCCGCCCGAAATCCTGCCCGATATGACAGCGGATGTTGCTATTATTATCCGAGAGCTAGCAAATGCACTATTGGTTCCGGCCTCTGCAGTTGATAATGATTCAGTTTGGGTAAAGCGCTCCCACCGAATTCCATCAAGAGTCAGCATTAAGCTCGGTGTAGTCGACGGAACTATGGCCGAAGTGCTTTCGGGTGATCTTAAAGAAGGCGATCAAGTCTTGATTCGCAGGAAGGTTGGAAAATGATCTTTCTAGCAATTCGTTATCTTGTAGAGAGAAAGCGGCAAACCATTCTGACATTGCTTGGGGTCTTTTTTGGTACGATGGCATTTGTTTCTGTCTCAGGATATTTTCTAGGCTTTCAAGGATATCTGGTTCAACAGCTCGTCAATAATAATGCCCAAGTTCATATCGAAGCTCGACAGGATTATCTCACTGACCACGACCTCGATCAGTCCTTTTTCGGAAGTAAAAATCACCATGTCTTTTGGAACCCACCTCCCGCTGGAGTGAAAGGGTATCTCTACGTGCAAAGTCCACAGATGTGGTACAAGCGATTAACCGCCGACCCCAGGGTTGCTGCTTACTCTCCTATTTTAACTGCCGCTGCACTTTTTAATATCGGAAAAATATCAGTCGCAGCGAACTTAATCGGATGTGATCCAACCAAGCAATCCAAAGTCACAACGATCTCAGACTATATGATCGCTGGAAAATTCGCCGATATTGGCGTCGGGGGAAATCGTATCATCCTAGGCAATGAGTTGATGAAACGTTTAGGAGCAGGAATACAACAAACGGTGCTGGTATCAGTGGGAACCAATAGCGCTGTACCGTTTAAGGTCGTGGGTCGCTTCTATACGGGAAGCCGAGGTATTGATTTACAGGCCTATGGTGCTCTTGCTGATGTGCAAAGAGCGAATCGAACTCCTAACCAAGTTAATGAGATCGGAGTCAGACTCAAGGATTACAAAGAAGCGGATACACTGTCGCGAACCTGGTCCAAGCTTGCATCAGAGCGCGTGGAAAGCTGGGGAGATTTAAATCTCAATGTTAAATCTATTTTTTCAATTCAAAACGCACTTCGCTTCTCGATGATCATGACGATTCTTATTGTCGCGGGTTTTGGAATCTATAATATTCTCAACATGACCGTAAACCAAAAGCGTCAGGATATCGCGATCCTACGTGCTCTGGGATACGACACATTTGATATCATCATTTTATTTTTTTCTCAGGGATTAATTGTCGGCGTTTGTGGAACGGTACTTGGTCTGATCTGTGGATATCTGTTCTGTCGATACATTCAGACAATTACCTTTTTGCAAATGACACCTAGTAACCCTCAGGGCCATCTCCATATCGCACTGACTCCACTCATTTATATTCAGGCCGCAACTTTAGCACTCCTTTCTACTTCGATCGCAAGTATTCTTCCTGCTCGTGCCGCAGGAAAACTAACCCCGATTGAAATTATCAGACAGGGAGGCTAAACAGAGATGGGTATCGTCGCAAAGAATATTAACAAGTCTTTTGGAGCTCCAGCGATACAAGTTCTTAGTGATATCTCATTAGAGATTCGCGACGGCGAATTTATTTCGCTAACTGGTCGCTCAGGGGCCGGTAAGAGCACACTTCTATACGTCCTCAGTAGCCTTGATAATCCGTCAGATGGAAGTATCGAGATCTCAGGTCAAGATGTAACGAAGATGCCATCAGAGGAGCTCTACCGCTTTCGAAATCAGAAAATGGGTTTTGTATTTCAATTTCACTACTTGATTGCAGAATTGACGGCCATTCAAAATGTTCTGATGCCAGCAATGAAATACAAAGAAGAAAAAAAGCGTCGTTTCCGGGCAGTTGAACTCCTTGAGCAGTTTGGTCTAAAAGATAAAATTGATCGCTATCCAAGGCAACTCTCGGGAGGTGAGCAGCAACGACTTGCAATCGCACGCTCCTTAATCATGGGGCCACAATATCTTTTTGCCGACGAACCCACAGGGTCATTAGATACGGTTAACGCCGAAATCGTTATGAATATTCTTCGTGATTGTAGTTTGAAGCAAGGAATGACTGTCATCATGGTGACTCATGATCCGGATTTCTCGAAAATGGCCCCTCGGCAAATTCGATTAGCAGATGGAAGAATTGTTAGCGATGAAAAGGAAGTAAAATAATTTCTCAATTATTTTTCATATACTTTTACCAACTCTAAAACATAAATCCCCTGGTTTTCAATTCTCCATTTCACATCAAAATCGAGGCAGTGAAAACCAAAAAGCAGGCCTTCATTTTTTGGATCTTCGATCGGGTGAGTACGTTTTTGAGAAGTAGGGCGAGGATCCCACTGAAGCATTTCAAAAAGTAATTTTTCAAAACCTGGATGTCTTGTCCGAGCAACCTCTTCAATGATCAGTTCGCTTTCTTTAGAAAAGTAAACAGGATAGCTTGGAATTTTTCCTTCTGCCCAACCGCCGTTGGCTTCAAGAATACAATCAGTGTAAGGAAGATAGGGCTTGATATCCAGAACGGGAGTCTTATCGAGAAAATCAACTCCGCTGAGATGGATTTCAATACCACCTTTGGCCTTCCAATCAATGCGATCCAATCTTACGGCCGACATGCCGATGGGGTTAGGGCGATGAGGAGAGCGAGAAGCGAAAACGCCAATCTTACTAGGAGCATCTACCCTTGGTGGTCGAATAGTTGGTTTCCATTTCATTTCGGTGTGCTTGTGAAAAACGAATAATACCCATATATGGGAAAAGTCTTCAAGGTGGCTGAGTGCTAGTTTATAATCAGGAACATCATTCAGTTTTAAAATTGCACGGGCCTCAGTCACCATTCCGGACTGTCTGGGAACGCCAAATTTCTCTTTGAAACAAGTTGTAATAAGGCCAATAGGTGGATAGTTATTTGGAGTCATAAGCTTATTTTTTCTTTATAAATGCAAATAAGCAATCGAATAAAATTTTAGTTAACAGTCACCCAAACATTGCGGATTCCATTTCTTCTGACAAACTCATTAAAGATTTGCCCATTGTCTGGATGGACGCGTATACTTCCGTGAGGCCGGAGTACCGAGTTCCCCCCAGCTTCCCCCTAGTCGTTCCATGAATGGCACTCCATCTCTTTTGCGACATGGTAGTAACATTTCATCTTTCCTTATCTAGGATCCCAATATCCAACTATTGATGAAGCAGAGATAATGCCAAAAATTAAGCTACTAAATGACTGAATTGCTGAAAGTTTATAATGATATGTGCCAGGTGATTTTAAAATACAAATTTATAACATTCTAAATATGTATTTTGTTGTCTGAATAATTTAGTGTCGTAGTTTCTCCAGGGTTAACATTGCCCGCCACTTAATTTCCATTGTTTCAAAGACCACATCTGCCGATTTATTAAGTTTAGAATTCCATGCTTTAAGAATCTTTGCCTTCAAGATTTCCACGCGGGCCTCTTTCATGCCTCATGAAAAGCACAACCCCGCATTTCAATATTCTCGTCTTCCTTGCAATGACCTTCAGGCATTGCCGGATGAGTTTGTTGAAGCAGTAATGAATGGACTTTAAAATGATAAATTTGAAATAAGAAATGATTAGCAAAAGAAAAGCGTAGTTGTTTTATTTACTCACGCTTTCTTTAATGTTCCTAAAGTGTCCCTTTTGAACACCATTTTGCCTCAAACAAAATGGCTCCATTATTGTGATTGAAAATAAAATTATGATCTTATCCTCAAAAAGACAGTTGGCATTTTCCATGCTACATAGAGGTTGAGAAGTGAAAACAAGTCTAATGATCTTTGTGTGACTTGAAAAAAAATATATTGAATTGGGACGTAAGGATTTAGGTAAGATATTGCCACTGCCTAAACCGCAAGGAAAAAGACAGTTGAGGCGGGAGGTTTTTCACCTTGACTGGAAGACGATTTGTTCCCAGCTAACAATAAGCCACCCTACGGGGTGGTTTTTTATGGCCTGATAGGGCCTGAAAAATCTTAAGATGCCCCACTGTAAAACTGGGCGAGACGGTAAACGAAAATCAAAAAAATTAACAGAACTTGAAGAGGCTAAAAATAGCCTCTTCAGAATTAGAAATAATTAAATAAATTATTGAATATAAGAGCACCAGGTATGCATTTGGAAAATACTGCCTAAAAATCAGCATATTCCAGGCTATAGAAAGTCCTCGATAATAATTTGTTGTTTTCACGTTTACTTCGTTTTCACCATCAAATTTCACTTTATACTTTAATGCCTCAGGAGATTCATTAAATGCTATTGGAAAAAATATCTTTAAATCTTTTTCTGGATTATCAAAAAGCTTAGTAATATTACCTCACCAAAGTTGATCATTAAGTTCGTATGCAAAATCTTTCTGCGACTTTTCTTTCTCATTAACAATCGTTGCCAGATTCCCAAGGCCATCGAGATCATAGTTACTGAGGAAAGTGGATCAGTTGCACGGTATTCTGATTATAGTTTTTACTCTTCATATAATAGGGCCTGAAAAGATCAGACCCCATTTATTAATTATTAATCGACTCTAATTTTTATATGCTTTATACCAAACGGCATTGTCTGCACCTAACACAAATACTGAAATTCTTTTTGATGAAAATCCATTTGCCCCTGGGCCTGAATTTAAAATCCCACCTTGAGAACTCCAGATAGACCAAGCTCCGCTGCTAAATGTTCTCTGCCAAAGAGCATTGTCGGTACCGCGTACAAATACATCAAGTCGTCCTTTTCCCCATGATGCCGCATCTGGTGCAGAAGTTAGAATGCCACCAAGAGATTCCCAGATCGACCAAGTCCCTTCACTAAACCATTTATGCCAAAGAGCATTGTCTGTTCCGCGCACGAATACATCAATGCGTCCTTTGGCCCAAGACACTGCACCAGGATCACTCGTAAGAATCCCACCAAGAGATTCCCAGCCAGACCATAAACCTCCAGTAGACCATTTATGCCAAAGAGCATTGTCTGTACCTCTTACAAATACATCAAGTCGGTTGCCAGACCAAGTTGCTGCTGCTGGGCCTGAAGTTAAACCTCCACCTAGTGACTGCCAATTAGACCAAGTACTGCCATCGAAGGATCGTTGCCAAAGAGCATTGTCTGTTCCGCGCGCGAAAACATCAATTCTATTGGAACTACGACATGCCACCGCTGGAGATGAAGTAAGGATTCCACCTAAGGAAGTCCAAGGAGTCCAGGATGTACCTTTCCCTGTTCGAAACCAAAGAGCATTATCTGTTCCTCGAACAAAAACTGATGACTTCAAACCCGAGCGCGAACAAGAGGCCGGATCAGAAGTTCCAATACCTCCAATACTTGTCCAGTCAGACCAAACAGGTGCATTGAGGGAAGGCAAAGTTGTTTCAAAAGAATCCACTACAGAGTTCGGCTTGTAATACAATAAATTGTTTTCGTCGCTCTCAGTACCTGCGAGAGCGACTGAACTTAAATTCAGCATCAAAAGACTTAAAAAAAATAACCTAATTTTAAAACGCATATCGTTCCTCCATGTTTTAAGTGCTAAATGCACATAATACTTGCAGCAGATTTTATGAGGTTCATTTGTCAAAAAATAATACATTTAACGTATGTATTCATAAGAGTTTGCTATTTGAATAGATTTTGCAAAAAATAAAAAATAGAACTTAATATTTATTATATGGATCTCTCCCCCTTCCAGCTTCGCTCAACAATGATCTCTTTAACTATCCATTTGTGGCCAACGTTGTACTAATAAAGGAATTTTTATAGTTGCAAAACTTCTTTATTTTTCGAAGGCCAACACTCCACATGAAATCTGAAAAAATAATTTTGAATAAATTATGATCAACACAAATCCCTTTTAAGGTAAAACCAGAAAAAATCGCTTCTTAAAAATTGCCGGTTAGGTGCTAAGCTCTCTATTTGTCATGACGAGTTCTTACACGCTTTTGGATTTTTGTTTTGTGGTCTTGATGAAAATAAAATACCACAAAATTCACATGTACATATGGATAGCATCTCCCCTTAGTATGATTTCCATTCCTGGTGCTGGCACTTTTATTACCGCCGGACCGATTATTAGTGCCATTTCAGGGGCTGCGCTGGCGGAAATGTCGGATGTATCACCGGTGTGCTTATCGGTTTTGGTGTTGCAGAAGTAGAGGCAGAAAAAATTCTTGGGCCTTAAATTAAGATAAGTTTAGAATGCCCGAGACTCTTGCTCATCTCGGGTCCATTAAAGATTAAAATTTATCTGAAGCTTCTTTTTTTATTTGATTGTAATCTCAAATTCTGGAATAGTGACTGATCCGTCTTCATTTCCTTCAAGAATTCTTAGCATACCGTTTGTTCCATTTTCACAAACCAATCCAATTTTATCAGCTGGTCTATAGTCAAAGTGTTTCAATTCACATGTTGACTTGTATTTACCATCGATAATTTCCTCTTTTAGGCCAAGATCATGGTTAGCATACTCTATACTGATTGGATAATTTTTGCCCTTAACATTTACTTCTAGATTGACAATAATAGAGGAGAGCTTATTTCCTAAGAAGAGACGCTTTTTTACTTCTGCATCGATAGAAACTTTTGATTTATCAATATTTAGTGATGAGCTTCTATTATTTCGTGTTTCAAATTCATTAGTGCCGATTCCAAATTTGGTAATGTAGGGAAGACTTAACCAGCTCGATGTTGAGCTGACTTCAACTGATTCCACTTTAATTTCATGACCGGGAACCTGAATGTTAAAATTCAAAGTTTGATTATCCTTTGCCATTGTTAGTGTTGAACAAAGTGTAGCAAGTAAAAAAAGAATTGCTCTCATTTTCATAATAACCTCGATAAATAGCCATGTCCCGCTTTGTGGGAGGATCACTGTTATTGTTTTAAGTTCAATACCCACAATTTAGCAGGTCTAAAAGGTCTGGCCCCTCCAGACTGGACCACTAAAATTGATTGGGAATATATTCAAAAAGAAATTAAAAGTGGAGTTAGTGCTCAAACTTTATATAAGGAATTTTCTCGTGTGGAACTCCTTCCTTCATATCAAAATTTTGTTCGCTATTTTCGACTACATAAAAAACTTGAAAAGACTCAAGAGGTTTCACTGCCAATCGAACGTATCCCCGGACAAACGATGGAAGTCGATTACTCAGGTGATAAAATGGAAATTTTAAATCCTTCCACTGGAGAAATTTTAATTGCAGAACTTTTTGTTGCGACTCTCAGCTATAGCGACTACTACTATGCCGAGTTTACCTTCACTCAAAAACTTCCTGTCTTTTTAAACTCTTGTAAAAATGCCTTTGAACATATCGGCAGCGTTCCTAAATTTATTGTTAGTGATAATTGCTTAACGGCCGTGACAAAAGCTGAAAAGCACGATGTGTATTTAAATAAAAGCTTTCGTGATTTTTGCCATCACTACAATGTAACTGCTGATCCTGCTAGAGTGTTTAGACCTAAAGATAAGCCACATGTTGAAAATTCAATTGGTATTATTCAAGGAGAATTCTTCCAACAATATCGTCACACCACTTTCACGTCGCTCTTTGAGTTGAACTCTGTTTTTAAAAAATATCTAATAGAAAAAATGGATTATAAAATATTAAGTCGAGGTATGAGCCGCAATGAATTGTTAGCGATAGAGCTTCCAGAGATGCGAGATCTTCCACCTGTTCCATTTGAGCTATTTGATTATAAAAAATGTAAAGTTCACCCTGATTGTCATATTAGGCATCAACGAAATTTTTATTCTGTTCCCTATCGATTTGTTGGAAAAGAAATTGAGGTTAAATTTAATGACAAAATGATTTACGCCTATTGCGAGGCTGATGAAATAGCGATTCATTCAATCGCACTGGGAAATGGACACTACATTACCAACAAGGCCCATTACCCAGAAGATAAATTATTAGATACAAACTTTCACATTTTATCGTCATTGGAAAAATCAAAAAAAATAGGGCCAAATACGGAATCCTTGATAAAGAAGTTATTTGAAGTACAAAGAAATCACCCACTCCGAAACTTAACAAAAGTTTTAGGAGTATTAAGTCTAAAAGACCAATTCAGTATTGAGGCCATTGAATATGGAGCAGGAGCATCACTTGAATCGAATAAGCTTAGTTATAATTATATAAAAAGCTGCGTAAAAAATTATCGTCCATCAAAAGAAAAAACAACATTGTTACCAAGCAGACAGATGGAGTTTGTTTGCTTGCAAGGGGGATTACTATGACAGATCTAAAAAGTAGCTTTTCAGAGCTAAGACTCGGAGGTATGAAAGAATCAATTGATTATCGTTTAATGGAAAGTGCTAAGACAGACCTTAGCTACGAAGATTTTTTAAAACTTCTTATTAGTGATGAGAAACTTCACCGCATAAATGCCAAAGCTGAAAAATTAAGAAAGCGAGCGACGTTCAAAGACGTCGTTTTACTTTCTGATTTTGATGCTGATGTAAAAAGAGGCGTTAGTAAAATCATGATCAAAGAATTGCAGACGTTAAATTTTTTGCGAGGATTTGAAAATATTATTTTTGTAGGTGGAACTGGGGTCGGTAAAACTTTTCTGGCCCAAGCAATTGGACATGCAGCTTGCATGTCTGGAAAAGAATCAAGATTTATTCATGTGAATTATTTGTTTGAGCAATATAAAGCAGCTGAAAGATCTGGAAATACTTTAACTTTTCTAAAAAAAATGTCGGGATTTGAGGTTTTAATTTTAGACGATATTGGGCTTAGAAAATTTACTCACGAAGAAGCAATACTACTTTATCAAATAATTGATGATCGTTACCAGAAAGGATCGACGATTATAACCACGCAAGTAAGGCCACCAGGGCTCCGAGATTTATTTGATGACCAAGTTATGGCGGAAGCGATAATTGACCGTTTAACGTCAAATGCTCACGTAATAGAATTAAAAAATGGAGCTGGAGGAAACTACAGAAAAAACCATGCTCCTAAAAAGAAAATAGCCGTTGAAAATGAGAAATAATTAAGCTACAAATTTATTAGGATTTTGCGTTCGCAAATGGCTGGTCTTGAGTGATATTTACCTGGCTGGTTTTCAGTAATATTTTCCAGCTGGAAACCCTACTGGAAATATGACCTTTAGTTCATTTTATTCTATTGAAAAAAAGTTTTTCTTTTGGCCGTAAAATCTGAGAAGTTTAAAATGAATGCGATATCTTTTATTGAATTACTGACGTTATCTTTGTTTTCAGAAAAAAAGAAAACAAAAAAACACTTCCTCATCAAGTTTAATATCTCTTTGAATAAAAAAAACGAAGTAATCGAAATTGATTTTAATCTAGTTTCAGATGAAGACATAAATGAACTTGTTAATAATTTAAAAAATACTTATAACTCCAATTTAATAGAGAAAATTGGAATTGAACTTATAGAGTTTTATGACGATGTACATAGAGATAACGGTATTGTCCTTGAAAATCACTATTTTGCTTCGTATGTGAAAAATAAATTAGAAATGTTTCAAGGATCTGTTGTAGAAGACAATCATACTGCAGGTGGAAGAGCTCCACTACCAGCGTATGTAAAATATAAAGATTTTAAAGATGCGATCATAAAATTTAACCTACCAATTAAGACTTGAAAAAAATGGCACTAAAAAAACCGAATCGAAATTCGGCCTTTTGTTTTTTACTTTAAATTTTAGTACCAGAAAAATGGTAATAGCTTGCTCGCATTGGTGCGGACACAGTTACAATCAGTGATTGCAAGTTTTAACTGCCATGTTAGGGTCATTTCCTACTGCAAAAAAAAAATTCTTCATTTATAACACGCACAGCACCTTCTGTTGGATCAAACCCAGGAGGTGGCGTTGAAGTCGTTGTGTCTGACGGGAGAGTAAATATTGAAAGCCATACTTCACTCCTTAATCCGTCACTAGCTTGAATGAAAATAGATTTTCTCATTGGAGAATTATCCAAAATTTGATGTCACCAAATGTGTTGATTATCCGGCCCTGTGTCTACGGCCACGCGTAATGAAAAAAGGTTTTGAATCTGATTTAATTTTTTTACTACAGAAAATCAATTCAAACACAAAACCCTTTATGAATAAATTATCTTTCAATTACACATCAAATGCCAAGTCCATTTCTTCTTTTGCCGGATTAAAAATTTATGACGATCTGATTCATAGATTTGAAATTAGAAAATTCTTTGGAAATTTCCTTCCCAAAAAGAAGCGGGCAGTCGGACACTCTAGCTGGAATAAGTTTTATACCCTTATTATGGGATTTATTGCGGGATTTGAATGCCTTGATGATTTTGATTTTCACGGACAAGACCCATTATTTTCAAAACTCACGAATTCACCATCATCAACTACACTCGGCAAATTTTTAAAAGTTTTTACTCAAAGAGATGTTGAACAAATTCAAGAACTGCTACCGAAGCATGCCTTTAAGATGAGAATGAACTTAACTCCAAATCTCAAAAAAATTACTATGAAAATAGATG
The DNA here is from genome assembly GCA_028710485.1 of Bacteriovorax sp. Classification (GTDB taxonomy): domain Bacteria; phylum Bdellovibrionota; class Bacteriovoracia; order Bacteriovoracales; family Bacteriovoracaceae; genus Bacteriovorax. Next base: position 55,879 of record JAQTTZ010000015.1, read on the forward strand.
CTAGCGATCACCTGCAACACGGTCTAAAGACCGAAGGTGTGACTTTTGGTTATAAAAAATTTCCATGTTTGAGTTCTCAAATGATTTTTGATGATAAGGGATTTTGTTATGGATTTAAACTTAGAAGTGGAAATACTCATTCCGTTGTTGATGGACCTGAAATGCTCTACAAAGCACTATCAGTGATCCCTAAGGATTGTAAGAAATTACTTCTCGCTGATTCGGCCTATTCCTCAATGGAAATGTACAATACTTGTTTAAACCAAGATTGCAATTTCATTATCTGTTTAAAAGAAAATACTTGGGCACCAATTCTAAAAAATAATCATGGGCATTTGAAGTGGAAAAAAACAACTTTGCAATTTTTCGAATCAAAAAAATGTCAAACAGCTTCAGCGTTGTATTATCCTAAAGGACTTGCTGGTGGGAAAAAATGTCTTAGAGTCATTTACATTCGCACAAAAAATCTTTCACCAAAAAAAGGTGACAAGCATGCTTACCATTACTATGCAGTTGTTACTGATATCGGTGAAAGCGAAATGAACAATGAGAAAATTTTAAAAAATTATCGCAAACGCTCGCAAGTGGAAAACAACATAAAGGATTTAAAAAATGGAATGGATTTTCACCATTTCCCAACAGGGAAATTAAAAGCGAATAACGTCTGGGGTGTTGCTGGAATTATTGCTTACAACCTCATGAGATATACTTCGTTCCAAGTTGCAGGAGAGCGAGGATGCTTCCTCAAAACGACTAGAAGAAAAATTATATTAATCGCTGGTGAAATTATCACACATGCAAGATCAATCGAAATAAGACTAATGAACTACATTTACGAGGAGGTATGCAAAATAAAAGCAATGATAAACTTCGTTTCAACGACAGATGCAAATCGCTTGAGGCCACGAGATGGCGTCAAGACGTAGTTCTTTAACATTTCAATAAAGCACAAAGCACGACCGCGAAACCGACAGCTACGCCCCATTTTTGTGAGAATGAAGACCTGTATAAAAAAATATGGTTTTCACACTGAAGAATAATCTGTCAGTGAAAAAAAAGATGATTAATGGAGGATATAAAATTTGAAAACTGCATAGTGGTCATTT
>JAQTTZ010000213.1 GCA_028710485.1 Bacteriovorax sp.
CAGCTTGAACGCGGTGACATTCCTTATTATTTTAAATTTATTGGTGATTCCAAACTCTATGCCTACAAAAATCCAAGTGGAGAATATGAAGCCGTCACTGCGCCCGATGAATTCTTAAAAGGGATCAATCGTGATGCCAGTGACCCCTTGGAGCTTTTGGCCGCTTCAAGACTTAATAATGAACTACTTCCTACTGGTTCTCTCTTTCTTTTGAAAAAACTTTTACCAAAAGATTTTACCGGCACAATTTCCGGTAGCAACTTCACGGCTGAAATCGCCTCCGAAAACCTTCAGATCAATTTTTACGATAAGCTCTTCACCTGTAAAATTTAATTCATTATAATATCGAAGGCGCTAAAATGGATAAAAGTTGGCCGGCGTGTGGGGGTTCTTGGCCTTAGCAAACAGGGCAATAGAACAAGCCGGATTCTCCGGCCTGTATTAGAATTCTTAGCTTTAAAAGTTGCCTGTTGTTCATCTGATTAGTGCTTTAGAGACTTCCACACGAGCGGCCTTCAAAAGCAAATTGAGCATCCTTATCTATCCCTTTACCTGTTCCTACCATCCACGTGCTGAGAATATCATTATCGGGATTTTCATTTATACTAAGTATAATTTTTCTATCAGATGATTTATATAAACTTCTTAATGTTTTCAGATCTTTCTTTTCGAAAAAAAAAGTTTCATTGAGAAGCAAAGCTCCGACATGGCCGTTACTCTTTCTCTCTAAGATTGAAACTTCAATTTCGTTTTGGCCTTTCTCGACAATGCGTTGAAAATAAGCATTAGATGGAAGATTAATGCTGGTTCCACCTCCCAATATACAATGAGAATTGGCAAATGCTCCGAACGAATAGACAAATAGACTAAGGACACAAATAAGTTTTTTCATAAAGACTCCTTTTTAATAATTTCTGAAAATTATTTTGTTTTAATTAAATCCATGCAGACCAACTTTGTTCTATAAAATGGTATTAACATATTTCTTGTTTCTAATTTTGCTGAGCTTAGCTCCTTGTTACTGTTAAAGTTTAAAGTTATTTTGGCATCTTCAAAATCTGCCCCGCCCTCTAGGATTTGAACATTGCCTTTAGTCGTTTTATTGCGAGCTAATAAACCAATTCCCCCCATTGAAACATAATCTTGACTTAAATCAACTCGAACAGAGCAAGCAGCTCCATTGTTGCTGCCGGTGTACTCAGATGTTGCTGCCATTGATTGAAGTGATAGGGTTGCTAAAAATACCAATAATAATTTTTTCATTTGAATGCTCCTCGTTTGCTTTGGAATTAGTTCAGTTACTACAGACTCAGTCTAAATGATTTTATTATTTAAATGTAAGATCGCAAAAAGTTTACACGAGGTAAGAGTTTTTCATTACGCACACGGCAAAAGGTTGTAATTGTAGAACTATTTTGTTTTCCATCTGCATGGTGTTTATCCTCACTGAACGATTTTTATATGGCCAAATCTTTCCATAATGTTAGCTTTCAGTAAATATAAAGACTTATGAAAAAAATTATGAAAAAATATATTATAAGTGAACGCCCCATAATAATTGAATTTAGTGACTATCGAGATTTTTTAAAAAAAGTTTTTGAGTGGGAGAAATATAAGAGGCCAGGATTCTCTTATGAGTATTGTGCGAGAAAACTTGAAACATCAAAAAGCTATTTAAAACAAGTTTTTGATAAAAGGATTCATGTAGATCTAAATCGAATTCCACAAATCGCAAAACTTTTTAACATTTCAGACTTTGAGCATCAATACCTTATAGTTATGCTTTTAGAAAACCAGGTAAAAGTGCAGGAATTAAAAAAGCATTTCAAGCAAGTTCTTACTCGCTTGAAAATGAATGATGAGATTCAAGATTTAAAAAAGTATCGAGATCAAATCCAGCAAGAAGGTGTTCAATTGCCCGATTGGTTGGCATTGACAATTGGGGCCTTAACGGAATTTCCAGACTTTTCATCTGATCCTAAATGGATTAGCGAAAAAATTTCAGGTGAAATTTCTCCAAGAGATATTTCAGCGAAATGGAATTCAATGATTGACCATAAAATGATTTCCCTTGAAAAAGATAAATACTATGAGAGTAGCACTCATCATTCTCCTGACCCTTTCGAAGTCAAAAGTTACAAAAGATATCTTCATGGAGCTTTGAAAACAATTGAAGTATTAAACGGCGAAATTGAAGACCATCGACCAGCTTTATTTTTTAATGGGGCAATTGCAATTTCAAAGGAAGACTTTTCTAAAATTTCTGAAAGCTATTATCGCTTTATTAATGAAATCATTGAAATTGGAAAAAGTAGTAACAATAAAGATTCTGTTATCTTTATATCAAACAACTTGTTTAGTGTTGTTAGGTAATGGATGATGAACGCCTGAAAAAGCCTGAAGTCTGTGTCTTTCGATTCAGAAGGCATTAAGGAACGGGCATTATCTTCGACACAAAAATCTAATTTACTGAAAACACTCACACTCTTTTATATTTTTTTACTGAGTCTCTCCACAGAGACTCGAAATAAAAATATTAACCTAATAATAAAAAATCACAGCAATCTTATTCAGCACTTATAAATTTTTCTTTGGACGAGTCTCCCAATAGAGACCCGAGTCTCTATTGGGAGACTCCAAATCAATGTCGATTTTAATGAAAAGTAAAAAACGAAATAAAATCCACAAATTACCTCTTGGCACAAATCGCATGTTTTCTTGCAATTAATAATTGTGAGGGAGGCAAGAACGCTTCCACACAAAAAGAGGAGAACATGAAAACAATATTTTTATCAGAACGTCGCCTGCAACTTTCGCAACGACTATCGGAACTAGAAACATCAATGACCAAGATGCAAGCAGAATTAACCGAGGCCTCAGAATCACAAACTAATAGCTTGAGGGATTCTTTCGACCACACAATAGAACAAAATGAGATGAGCACTCATTTTGAAATGTATGAAAGATATACCCATGAACGTCGGCAAATCTTAAGCGCACTTGATCGTATCGAAAAAGGTTCATTCGGTGAATGTACCGGGTGCGGTGACATAATCGCGGCCAAAAGACTTTTAGTACAACCAAGTGCTGATTTGTGTGTGGAGTGCCAGCACCAAAAGGAAGCCGATTCCGGGTTGGATATGGCCACTGTTCAAGAAATAAATCCAAGTTCTTTAATATTTCTCTTTGATAGCGCGGAGGTCGCTTAATTATGAAAAACTTAATCAAAACTACATTGCTACTTTCTACCGTATTCTTTTTTAATGCTTGCAC
>JAQTTZ010000097.1 GCA_028710485.1 Bacteriovorax sp.
AGGAGCATTGCCACCGGTAACCATATAACGTTCATCGAATAATACTCCGAAATTTAAACCTCCAAATGATCCGAGTGAAACATCACTTGTATTTTTCTTTGCATTTTTATTCTCTTGAGGTTTATCGAGATTTGGATTGTCAAAATCAAAGCCCTCAGCATAAGCGTATGAATGAAGCAGCGACAGTAAAATAATTCCTAGAATAAAATAGCTTTTCATCTTTCTCTCCCGAACAACTCATTCCACCAAAGCTCATAAATTATTCTTATTGCCATAAAACCCCAACCCAAGACCGACATTATTCCAGCTATGCCAGAGTACAATTCGTACTGACTACCACCGTACTTAATTGCCCACCAAGAGGGAACATCTAAAAGCCCTGCTGATAAAGCAAGAGAGATGAACACTAGTTTCCATGACTCTTTTAATTTAGAAAATATAAATATTAAACTTGTTATTAAGTACATCGTTCCGTGACCAAAAAAATGGGCGTGAGAGGTGGCCAAAAGTTTTGGAAGTTTCATGTAAAAAAAATAGTCGGAAGTCGACTTGAAGGAAACTTTGGTCAACAAGTATACTTCCAAGAAGGCTAAAATATGCACAAGGCTATAAGCAAAAAGACCGAGTGTGATAGCGGCCTTGCCGTTAAAAGGAAAGTCTTGCAATAGTACAGAAGGAGTCCATTGTTTCTTTTTTTTAAAAAAGAAGAAAAGAATTAAAGCGACTCCTAAAATGAAGTAGAGAGAAAACAGAATAAGAGTCAAATGTGCGTAGGGAAAAAGGGACTCAGTTGAAACAACCTTAGCAGCTTCTTCCAAACCAAGATCTAGGCCCTGTGCAATCGCATTTGTCGGCATAAGTTACATTCCTAATGAAAATTTAGCTCAGCCTGCAATAATAATCGGCTATCAAAATCTCGAACGCCCGTGGTCCCTACCTGATAAGCAACACCCAAAGCATGGCCATCTGGAATTTTAAATTTTAATCCAGCAAGTGCATTTACAATGCTTTTCTCACCTTTTTTCTTTTCACCACTTACCTCAAGAACCGGAAAAATCTTGTCAGTTAATTTACTCGCTAGAGAAATTTCCCACTCGGTGGCTTTTTCGCTTGGCATGTAATGAATTACGGAATTTAGGGCAAGAACACGTTGTAAAATATAGGCAGCAGAAACACCAACTCCGCCTTTGGTCTTAACCTTTGTGGGACCAGTTGGAAATTCCACTTCACTTATAAGCGATACACCGTTAAGACCTGAGTCTGATCTTAAAACTGCATACTGTAACATCATTTCTGTACTGTCATGAAATTTAACAGCATCATTGCGAAGATGAAGTCCCAGTCTGTCGATGATCCCGGTCTCCAAGTGAAAACCATAAGTCCCACTAGATGAACCATTACTACGCTGTTCAACAGACATTATCCGAGCACTCAATTCGCCTGGTGCATCGGGCATTCCCATATGAGTTAAAAAGGGGTGAACAAATGCGTGATGATCCATTGGTTGTACAGTTGCTTTATCAAGATCCCAATTTGAATGTTCATGTTCCGCATTTTCATTCGCATGTCCCACTGAAAAAAACAATAAGCTGAGAACTGTTGCCACAAAAATTGTTTTTGAACTCACTGCTTTCATCTATCCCCTCTCTCTATTTAGGTTTATTGTTTTTTTGATCTTTATTGAAGACTGCAGAAATTGTTAATAAAGATTTCTTTGCTGCCTCTGCAACCAGTCCAGACTCCATTATCAAATCAGGTGCTGCCGGTTCAATATCTTTTTTAATTTGTAAGGTGGACTCTAGGCTCTTTCCCTTAAATTGAGACAAAAATTTATTGTCACTGAGTTTCTCATTAAATTTATTCTTAATTAAAACGACATTCGTAATTTTTCCAGAGAGATCAACACCGATACCCAAAATTAATTTCTCTGGATTGCGAGCTGATGCCGAAAAAATAGCAACACCAATTCTTACAAGTTTGTCATTTTGATCTTTGATTGCAAAATAAAATGTTGGAACCGTGTCGGCAACGGATAATTTATCGTTTAATTTCTTTTCAATTTCCTCTATTTGCAAAGGAAAAAGGGTTCCTTCTAAAAGTGAAAATTTCCGAGCTTCCGGAAATATTTTTTTTAATTCATCCAGAGGCATCATCGATTCTTCGACTCGACTTAACCAATCAGTGGGTCTTGCGGGAGTAGAAAGAGGATCTCCAGGATTTGCCTTTGCGCGAATTTCGTCGATATTTGTAAATCCATCCTTATCAGAATCTCTTTTTTCAATTTCACCAAAAGCCCCTGGAGTCATCCCAAATCGTTGAAAATCTTCTCCATAAGCACCTAATTGAGAGCCACCACCTTTGCTATGGCAAAGCATACAGGAAGTGCTGTAGCCGTATTTTCGCTCCCAAAGGCGCTTGTGAGAAGGAAGCGCCCAAGAACAATCGCTATAGACGAATACACAAATAACAAATAGAAATAAATAATTTTGAAAATGACTCTTCATCTACCTGACCTTCTACTTTTTAAAAATAATATCAGTAATTTTTAATGCTTTTTCAACGGCTCTGGCCATTGCTTCAGAGGCCTTACTGGCATTAGGAACAAGTTGGTAGTCTTTATTAGCGATAAAAGTATCTTTTGATGTTTTACCAAGAAACTGTTTTAAAAAATCATCTTTAGCAATCAGGGAATTCTCAGTGTGCTCCCATAGATCTATTTTTTTTGTTTTCCCATCAGATCCCATGGCGACTGATATTTCCATCAAACCATTGTCTCCATATTCATCTATAAAGAGAATAATTCCGATGGACTTGGCCTTACCAGATGGAGACTCCTTAACTTGAGCAAAATAAAATGTGGGAATTCGATCTTCGGATCCAATTTTTACTCCCTCAGTCTTCAGTTGGGTCATTTGTGATGGTGTTAAACTAATCTGTTTAGAGATAAAACTCTGAGCTGTGGGCCAAACTTGTCTCAATCTCTTTTCGGGCCATTTTTTTTCATGGCCTTCTACCGGAAAAATAAAAGTCAAAAGCAAAGTCACTGCCAAAAAAAATGATTTGTTAACGTACATAGATGCCGCCTTTTTTTACAGAAGTTCAGTTGTCAAACTTCGCATTCTCATCTTGTGAAGGCAATGCTACTGTTGCAAAATGAATAAGATATAGTTTTTTTCTATAGGATATTATTCCAAATTATTTAATTGCGCCTGCTCAATCGCAAGAATGTATTCAATTTTATGATCAAGAAGGTCCTTTTGAGCTTCAATATATTTTTCAGCTGAATCATTTAACGAATCAGCTTCTTTAACACCCATTTTAAATTCAGCAGTGATTTTTGTTAAAATCTCTTTAGAGAGATCAACTTTATTTTTAGAACGATCAATGCTGTTTTTGAGATAATTAATTGTAATCAATTTTTTCTCATCTTCATTTTCTCTTTCAATTAATTGCGCTTTGCGCTTTAGTGTTAAGGCCTCTAATTCTCTCTTCTTGGCTTGTTCCTCAACAGAATCATTATTTTTTTCACCGATCAGTGGGAGAATAACCTTTATTCCAAATACTCTTGGCTGATTATCCGTTTTAATCAAAAATTCACCGTCTCTTAAGTCAGTAAAAGATTGATCAGCATAAAGATTAACTTTAGGCATTCTCCATAAAGAGCTGGATAATTTCTCTGCCTGACCGCGCTCTTCTTCCGCTTTCACCAGGGCCAGGTCGATTTTATTTCCTGAGACTAATAAATTCATTTTATTAGTCTCGATACTTCCCTTAAACTCAATGGGTTCATCTCTCTTAATCGTAAACAATTTGCGAAGATCACTTTTCAAAATATTTAATTCATCTTTTGCTTTTACCATTTCTTCCGAAATATTAAACTCAACCTTTTTAGAATTTAATTCTTCAGACTTCGGAATCAATCCCCCAAGAACCTTTTTTGAAATCAGACTTCTATTTGATTTATTGATGGCTTGATACTCTTCAAGCATCTTTATATATTCCTGAGTTTTTAAGGCCTGCCAATAATCTAACTTGGCCAAAAAGATTAGATCATTATAAGATTTTTTCCTGGTCAGTTTTTTTACTTCGTAATCAAGACTTGCAATTTTATTTTGCTCAATATCTTTGAAGCCGTTAAACAGGTTGATGTTCGCAAAGATGCCGGCGCTAGTATTTTTGCCAATTTTATGAGCATTTTCATTCTCTGTTTTAGCATATAAAGAAACTTCTGGAATAAAATGGCTTCCCGTCGATTTAATCTTCGCTTGAGAGGAGGCAACCCATTGCTGGGTCACCTTTAATTCTAAATTGTTTTCAGCCAACTGCTGTATCTGGGAGTAATCTATAATCATAATAATCTCAAAAAATTCTTATTGGTTTTCTAAGGCAAAGCTAGCTTTATCTTCCTTCGCGGCATTCTTAATGAAGACATTAAGTTTAAAATGCTTTTCTTTTTTTAAATCAGTTGTAACCAGGTAATGATCTTTTTCGATAGCTAAATCCAGGGGCAGGTTTTTACCTTTAGTTTCAGCACTTGCTTTTATTGCAAGTTTTGAATCTACAATGTTTTTATAATCATGGCCTGTAACGAATATTTCGGTCTTGCCTTCTTCTTGCACCACTTCAATGAATGAGTTGCTTGTTTTTTTTACAATTCCACCATGCAAACTTTTTAATGATGTATCACTATGTCCTTCATGTGCCATAATATTCAGTGATAGAGTTGCGGCTACAAATGCTACGAGTAAATTAAATTTCATCTGATTCTCCTGTAATGCTTTTTTCTAAAGCTGCTTTTCCAAAATTATAAAAAATAACTGGTGTGATAATAATATCTAAAAGTGTAGAACTCAATAATCCACCAATAATGACTACCGATAAAGGATAAAGTATTTCTTTGCCTGGTTCACCTTTTGAAAGGAGGATCGGGATCAGTGCCAAAATAGCAGTTAAAGCGGTCATTAATACTGGAACTAATCTTTCAAGAGAGCCTCGAATAATCATTTTTTTATTAAATTTTTCTCCTTCGTGTTCAACCAGATGAATATAATGAGTAAGCATCATAATTCCGTTTCGACTCGCAATTCCACACAATGTTACAAAGGCAACCATGCTGGCTAAAGAGAAAGATTTATCCGTTAAATAAACAGCTATAATACTCCCAATAAGAGCGAGTGGAATATTGATCATAATTTGTAAGGCCATCATGCTAGATTTAAAATGCATGAAGAGAACAATAAAAACACCTACAACAGACAACGCACCAAGAAGGTAGATCAAGTTCATACCTTTTTTCTGGGATTCAAGTTGTCCATCGTACTGAATGAAATATCCTTCTTTAAGTTCTAAACTTTTAAGGCGAGTTTCAATATCAGTTACCACCGATTCAATATCTCTGTTGGCCGTATTGGCCAGAACAACAATTCTTCTTTGGGCATTTTCCCGATTAATAACATTCGGTCCTGTTGCTTCATAGACTTCGGCAACTTCAGAAAGTCTAATTTTAGATCCATCAGGAAGAATTTTTATAATAGTATTTTGAATCTTATCAATATCAGCTCGTGAATTGTCATCAAAGCGCATAAAAACATTAAATGATTTAGGTCCTTCATACAATTGAGCGACAACTTCTCCCTTCAGTGCCTTCTCCAGGATTTGGGTAATCTCCCCTACAGGAAGGCTAAGTTTCGAGGCCATTTCTCTTTTTAGCTGAATTTTAATTTGAGGAATAAGAACCTGTTGTTCGACTTGTAAATCAACTAGACCCTTCACATCTTCAAGACGCGATTTAATTTCGAATCCTTTCTTTCTTAAAGTATTTAAGTCTGGCCCATAAAGTTTAATGGCAATGGCCGCTTTTACACCAGAGAGTAGATGGTCAAGTCGATGAGAAATGGGTTGTCCGATATTGACCACAACTCCATCTAGCGTTTGTAATTTTTTTCTAATCTCCGCTAAGACGAGGGCCTTGTCTCGTGTTTTATTCCCGATAGAAGCCTTTTTAAAATCAACATCAATTTCAGATGAATGAACGCCTTCAGCATGTTCGTCTTGCTCCGCTCGCCCCGTACGTCTCGAAACGGAAAGCACTTCCGGCACGCTTAAAATGATTTCTTCAGCTTTTTGACCTATAATATTTGACTCCGAAAGCGAAATTCCTGGTTGGCTTAAAAGACCGATAACGGCAGTTCCTTCATTGAATTTTGGCAGGAAATCTTTCCCAAGACCCGGGATTAGACTTAATGAAAAGATAAGCATGACACCGACAATTGATAATAATACATAGGGATGATCTAGAGTTCGTTCAAGTATTTTCTGGTCATATTTTTTGAGAAACCTTACTAAAAAACCGTCTGGTTTTTCTAAAATTTCTGATCTTCCTAGAAGTAACGAACAGAGAACAGGAGTTACCGTTAACGATATAACCAATGAAGCCAGCAAGGAAACAATATAAGAGATTCCAAGCGGGATAAAAAGTCTTCCCTCTAGCCCTCCTAGAAAGAATAGAGGAAGGAAAACCAAGACAACAATAACGGTTGCAAAAACTATTGAGTTTCTAACTTCAGAAGAAGCTTCAAAAATAATAGTCAGGACAGATTTTTTGGTGGCAGCATGACTGTTTTCTTTGAGTCGCCTTAAAACATTTTCAACGTCAACAATCGCATCATCGACCAGCTCTCCAATGGCAATGGCCAAGCCTCCCAAAGTCATGGTGTTAATAGAAAGACCAAACATTTTTAAAATAATAAATGTAGCTACAAAAGATAAAGGAATGGCGGTTAAGGTAATAACTGTTGTTCTGAAATTCATTAAAAATAAAATTAAAACAATAATAATAAATATCCCTGCATCTCGAAGGGCTTCCTCTACGTTATTGATTGAACTTTTGATAAAATCGGCTTGCTTAAAGAGATGGCCATGAAGCTTCATTCCTTTTGGCAATGTAGTCTCAATGCTTTTTAAAACAATATCAATTTTTTCTGTCAGCTCTATTGTGCTGGCTCCGGGCTGCTTCATAATACTCAGGATCACTCCTGGCTTTGCATTTATTCCAGCATCCCCTCGTTTAATTTGTGAATCAATTTCAACTTTAGCAATATCCTTAACCAAGATTGTTTTTCCGAGATGTTTTCCAACAGCAGTCTGCTCGATATCTGCAATATTTTCAGCTCTGGCCAAATTTCGAATAAGATATTCCTGCCCTTCTTTATCTAAATATCCTCCAGTTGTGTTTTGGCTCAGGAGGTTTAAATTTTTTTCAACTTCTTCTAGATTCAACTGATAAAAGTTAAGCTTGCTGGCAGAAATTTTAATTTGATATTGCTTTACTCCGCCGCCAATTGAAATAACTTGAGAGACACCCGGGATGTTTAATAGCCTGGGCTTTATTACCCAGTCAGCATATGTTCTAAGGTCGATCGGATTAAACACCGAATTACTTTCTAGTGATAACCCTATAAGTTGAATTTCTCCCATGATCGAAGATATTGGCCCCATTACGGGGATGGTGTTTTTTGGCAAATGTTCTTTTGTTTCTATTAACTTTTCTGAAACGAGTTGACGATTTCTAAAAACATCTGTGCCCCAGTCGAATTCAACGTATATGACAGAGAGTCCTACTCCTGATGTTGACCTAACTCTATTTACCCCGGGAAGCCCATTCAAAGCGTTTTCTAACGGCATTGTAATAAGGGTCTCGACTTCTTCAGGGGCCATCCCTTCTGCCTCAGTCATTATATTGACTGTTGGTCTATTTAAATCGGGGAAAACATCAACAGGTAGTTTGGTTAGAATAAAACCACCATAGATTAAAACGACTACGGATAGGGCAACAACAAAAAGTCTGTTTTTTAGTGAAAATTTAATAATGTGATTTAGCATATATTCCTGATTACTACTGATGTCTGCCGATTAGTTTTATAATCTCTTCGATTTTTTTTGAGGCCAGCGCTTCATCTTTATTTTTGATAGCTTCACTTACACAGCTATCCAAGTGAGTTTTCAATATGGACTGTTCAACGGATGATAAGGCCGATTTAGCAGCTCTCACCTGAATAAGGATATCTGGACAATAAAGTCTTTTTTCTATCATCCCCAAAATCGCTTCAATTTGTCCTTTAGCTTTTTTCAGTTTAATAGCTTCTTTACTATGGTCTGGATGTTGTTCTGTATCGTGACATTGGTGAGCTTTGATAATTTTTTTATTAGTTTTATTAATTATCTTTTTTTTGACATTTGTCACAAGATTCTCCTTTTAAGCGCATACCCTATGATGGTATAACATTGAATATGAAAAGGATACCCCTCTAGGGTTTGAGCTCAACACAGGGAATATGAAATGAAGATACTATTGGTGACATTTTTGGGAACTTTATTTATTACTAATTCTGTTTTTAGCATGGGAGGTGACAAGCCGGGGCCACATGAGGGCTATATTACAATGCCAGGGACTTATCATGTTGAGCTAGTTGATAAAGGAAATCTATTACTGGTTTATTTGTTGGATATAAGTATGAAAAATCCGACAGTAGCTAATTCAAGAGTCTCTCTTAAGTTTGTAAACGATAAGGAGGTTGAAGTTAGTTGCAAAGCAAAGAATAAGTATTTTGTTTGTAATAAACCCAATATTGGATTAGAAAAATTTAAAGAAATCAAACTTGAATCTACTAGAAATAAAGTTAAAGCGGAAGTCGCAATTTATAAATTACCATTACAATTTGATAAATAGAGAAATGAAGCCTCTAATAATTAGAGGCTTCATTCAAATTGAGGATTAGGATTTATTTTTTTTCTTCGTTTTCTTCGTTTTCTTTTTCACCATTACCAGCGGAGTTGCCCACAATGTCTTTTCTAATTTCATCATGTCTGATTTGACCACCTTTGTGAGCGGCATCCGCCACCAACACGGCACTTGCCAGATTGGTCACCAACATCAATGCAAAAATTTTCTCCAGGTGATTTTTCTTTAAGCGATACATTATTAACCATGCAATGCCCAAGACCGCTGTAATTTGAATGGCAATCATCGCTGTGTCGGCAGCTTCTTCGTGTTGATGGATAAGGTTTTTGGTTACAAGAGGTTTATGCTCAACTATTTCTTCCGCGCCATCCCCGGTTTGCGCGACGACAATACCTGCGAGAGCACTGATAATCATCAGAGTGATTCCCACAATTTTAATTTGATCTTTTTTAACGAGAAATCCCCAAACTAAAACAACGAGAGCAAGCATTGTTCCGGCGATAGGAAAGTGATTTAAGGCAAGATGGATTTGTGCTGCATTCATAAAATTCTCCTTTTTTATCTCTCGATTTTATTCTTGGCAATTCAGTATGCCTATCAGGCAAATGCCTACTTTAACAATTTAAGACAATTGACTGCTTTAAACTTGAAACAGATCAAAACATAAAGACGCCAAAACGAGGATGCTGAGTAAGAATCGGGGAATCTTTTTTCCAAATGCAGTACCGATTTTATAATTTGTCCCTTTTTGTTCAACCAAATTGTTATTCAGTAAAAATTGAAGAACGGCCAGAATCCTAGAAAGAGAAAGATTAAAATCAGGAGCGACTTACACTTGTTTTATATATAAAACCCTTCCAAGGTTAAGGGGTTTTATTTAATCATCTAAAACTGGTTTATAGATCTTATATTCGTAAATTGAGGTTTTTCTTATATATATTCTCCCTATTCCTAAACGATGATATTAGTAAAAAAATAATTGCACGGACACCCAGAAGCTTGATAAAAATATGGTATCTAAAAAACTAAATAAGGTAGGTCTCTATGAAGTTTTTACCAGTTCTAACGTTTCTCTTCCCACTGTCGGTATACGCTGCAGTTGGTGTAATTGGTGGTAATTTAATTTTACCCAGCTGCTTCATCAGAAAAAAAGATCCAAGAGAAATTAGAGTATGGATGAAACTCAAGAACTCGCTGAATTAAAAGCCTGGTAAAAACTAAATCGGCTCAACATATCCAAGGAGGATAATTGTGAAAAAATTTTCAATGGTATTAATATTCGCCTTAACTCTGCCACTATCACTTGTCTCTCAGCTTTCAGCACAAGATGTGAGTCCTTTAAACTTACAAAATAATATGAGACAAACTGGGATCATCCTTAAGCAAGTTTCTGCATCTATTAACGATGCTTCAAAAAATCAAGAGAACGCAGCTTCTGTAGCTAAGATGATAGCTTATTTTCAAACGGCAAGAACACAATCTCCTGATTCAGTTACCAATGGTTCATTTGCTGACTACCAGGCCTTAATAGACCAAGAAATTCAAAACTTCAAAGACCTACAAGATGCATTCCTTAAGAATGATAACGTAGCGGCGTTAAGTATTGTTCACAAACTTAATACTGTAAAAAAAGAAGGACACGATAAGTACAAATAGATCAAATTCAGATATCAAAAAAAAGGTCAAACCTCGTTTGGCCTTTTTTTTGGATTTTTTTAATCAACAAAACCAGAATCTTTCCATTTCTTCAACATATCCACCACTGCCTCTTTGGCGAGCAGTATTTGGAGCAACCTGTATGCGATGCGTTTTTTTGTAATAAAGCAAATCTATTCCAATCCAATCAATATTTTCTTTGGCACTATAGTGCTTAAAAAATAAACAAAGGGAATATTTATGAGCGATATCGCCGATACAATTCAGGAATCTCTTGAGCACTCAAAAGAAAGCAAGCTCAACTCTAAAATTGCTATCATGGTGGCCGTTTCTGCAACGATCATGGCCATCTGTAATATCAAAGACGGCAATATTGTGCAGGCGATGTCGCAAGCGCAAGCGCACAGTATTGATTCATGGTCATATTTTCAGGCAAAAAGTACCAAACAAAGTATCGCGGAAAATAGCCTTGAACTATTAAAAATAAGTCCTCAAAAGGATCAAGTAGTCGTCAATCAAGAAAAAAGACTTGAAGATAAAATCATTAAATACGAAAAAGAAAAAACAGAAATAAAAAATAAAGCAGAGGCCTTCGAAAAAGAATATGAAGATCTCAATGTCTTCGATGATCAATTTGATATGACTGAAGCTTTTATTTCCATAGCCATTGCGATGCTCGGTGTGACTGCACTCACTCAAAAGAAATGGCTCTTTTACTTTGCAAGTACAGTAAGTATTAGCGGTGTATTGATGGGACTGGCGGCCTTTATGAAAATAAGCGTACATCTAGAATGGGTTTCAAAAATTCTAGGTTAATCAACGCCATTAAAATACATTTATGGGTTAAAGGCCTCTGTCAGCACCCTTCCTTCTGAAGAACTAGGAGGGATTGTTCCAGTGAGGATAGTCAGAGTCGGAGCAATGTCGACGACGTCTACCATCTTAGGAATGATTCCGTGCTTAAATCCAGCTCCTGCAATAATCAAGGGAACAGTTCGGTCATAACTATAACCTGTCATATGAGTTGTGGAATTATCATCACCATGGACGAAAAATGGTTTAGGGATAGCGATCACATCTCCGCTTCTGCCACTAAAATAGGTTTTTAAAATTTGTCTCTCATGCATTCCCGGAGGCAGTAATCTATTTTCGTAATCCGTGTGAGTAAAAACATGAACAAAGCCATCTTCCATTTGTAAAACTTTTTTTATTTCGTTTTCAACGTCAGACTTACTCAATTTTTTAGAATTGATGCCATCGCGATTGATATAATAATTAAAGTCTATGCTATAAGTGATCCATCCTTTTCCCGAATCAATTTTCCCAAATTTTTGATTTAACCGCTCCTCGATTTTAGCCTGTAGGGCTCCGATATCCACTCTCCCCGAAGCCATTTTATTTTTCAACAGCCAATCTGAATTCGGGGCCACTCCGTGATCAGCACTAAGGACCACAACCACTTCTTTCAGGCCACCTGGAATTTTGTTTTTAAGATTATTTAAAAAAGTTGATATGACTCTATCTTCAGATACAGTCATGTCTTCAATTTCTTTACTATTGGGGCCAAAAGCATGGCCTACATAATCGTGACTAGAAAAACTCACGGCAAGTAGATCGGGAGTAATATTCTTTCCTAAATCGTAAAAATCAATGGCCCGCAAGGCTGCTTGTGCCGTAAGTTCATTTCCATAAGGAGAGGAAAGTTCTTCCGGAGAACAGGCCGCAATTCCATGATTAAAAGTCGGTCCAATTTTCCCAGTAAGTTTTTTATCGTTAGGGTACGAACTTGTCGTAGCAAAATAAGATTTCATTGTCTCTTGAAGCTTGGCACTCCAAACTTTCATTGGTGATTTTTTTATTTTTACTTCTTCGTTTAGTTTAGTCACCCATGAAGGAAGATTACCTTCTGGAAGGTAATACCTACTTGAGATCCATTGAAACGATTTGGGATCAAACCAAAGCGATAAGTCTGCTCTATGTCCCCCCATTAAAATAGCCGCTCGATCCTTTAAGGCGATAGATATAACTTTCGAAGGATAACCAGCATTTTTTAATTCATCACCAACAGTGCTGCCGATTAAATTTTTAGGCGACATTCCGCGCAGATCTTTATTTTCAGGAAGGCCTACAATCGGTGATCCTTCATCTTCAACACAATAAATATTCTTCCCCAATTTAGAATCATACCAATCATTAAGAGGAATTCCAGATTGATAAGGATAAGAGCCAGTGAGCAGAGTCGCATGCCCAGGACCAGTCATAGATTGAAGAATATCATACTGAGCATAAGGAAAATAGGCCCCATTAGAAATGAGATAATTAAATCCCCCCACAGCACCATTAGAATTTTTTGCTGGCAAAAATCGTTCTTTAAAACGAGTAAGGTAATCGGCCCTAAATTGATCAATAATGAGAACGACTATAAGTTTAGGTTTTTTTATTGTCGGTGTGCTTGAATTACTGAGCGCCTGAGAACTCATAAGCACAATGAAAGAAGAAAAGAGAAGAAAATGTTTTTTCATATTTTTAACGGGTTTATGATTTGTAAATTTAAGATATCATAACAGGTCTATCTTAATAGGTCGATAATAACTAATCTTTCAGAATTTTGTCTCGTTAGGATTTTATTAACTCTGCCAGGATTAGGTTAATTTTTTCTCATAGACCTGATGACGTCAAACGCCTCTTTAAAGTTACCACGCGAATAGCCTTGTTCTTCTAGGAGTGTGCAAAAAGCACTTACATCAAAAGAGTTTTTTTCTTTCAACACATGACGGGCAAGAATTCCCGTCAGAATAAACACACAAGAAAGTGGACCTAATTGATTGGCATTTAATTTTCTTGGAAATCCGTTGCCGTCAGGCATTTCATGTTGCTCAAGAAGAATACGATCAATGTCTGGGGGAATTTC
>JAQTTZ010000098.1 GCA_028710485.1 Bacteriovorax sp.
GGTTTGAATCAGTATGGTTTGTCCCTCCATCCCACACACTTCTATGATTTCTACAATCACACGCTGGCCTTCATTGTCACGACCAAGTTGCACTATAAAATTAATAGCAGAGGCCATTTGTTTTCTGACAACTACCAACGGAATTTCAAAACCAGCTAAAAGAAAAAGCGTTTCCATTCGCGAGAGACACTCTCCACCAGAATTAGCATGGACAGAAGTCATACTGCCTTCATGCCCTGTGTTCATTGCTTGAAGTAAATCAAAGAGTTCCGGGCCTCTTGTTTCACCGATGATTATACGGTCAGGTCTCATCCGCAAAGTATTTTTAACCAGGTCTCTGGTTGATAAATTACATTTAGACTGCAATGACTTCGCCCCAGACTCTAATCTCACTATATTGGGAAGATTGATTGATAGCTCTAGCGTATCTTCAATCGTAATGACCCTTTCAGTTTTGGCAATTTCATTAATTAAAAGATTTAAGAAAGTGGTCTTTCCTACACCCGTTCCGCCTGAAACCACAACATTGAGTCTGGCCGACATAAGGGCCTTAAAAAATTCAATCCATTTAGGTGTTAAGCCGAATGCTGTTGGGTTATTATCAAAACTAGAAATTGATTTTAAATATTTTCTAATCGAAATTGCGGGGCTTCCCTGAACAAATGGTTCGTGAATAATATTGATACGAGATCCATCAGGAAGATTTCCATCCATAATGGGATTATCTTGATCACAAACTTTTTGATTGAGATCAGCGACCTCTTTGATAAAAACAGAAATATCATGGGCCGGAAGATTGGCATTAAGTTGTATAAACTGGCCGCCTCGTTCTACAAAAACATGTTTTGGACCGTTGATTAAAATTTCTGTGATCCCCGATTTTTTATTGAGGTCATTGATTAAATTCCAAATTGCATTTGTCATACTTATCCCTGGTCCTAAGATTGAATGCTTACATCATTCAAAAATATTTCGTGATCATTTATAGAAGCTCCGTAAACCATGCAATTATCAATCATAACTTTTTGCTCTTCTGGAGATAAAAGTGCAAAGAGGGATTCATAACGTGTACCCGATTCTAACAATGCGTTCATCCTCTCCGTTCCTATAAAATGATCATATTGAATTAATTGCAGCATCAACCAGTCAACGCGAATTGATTTTGCCTTTGACCATTTCATAAATTCAAAATGGTCATCCTTGATAATAAGTGGATTTTTACCATCATTGGATTTTTTCACATGAATTAAAGTCATTTTTGCGTAAAGGCCCAATAGGAAAGCGCGAGAAAATCCAAGTGGAGTAAAATGGCGAAGTTTATTTTCAATATTAATTATATCTGTCACAAGTGCCAGGTTAGCGGTCTCTGGGAACTTACCAGTCATAGCGTATTCAATATAAACTGCGGCCAGACGATTTCTAATCCCTACCCAGCCAGAAATAGAAAGAATCTTTCCAAGGAAACCATCAGGGTCTATATCTCGAAAAATCCTTCTGACCAGAACATTCAGTTCCTTATTTTCATTTATATAAAGTTCAAGATTGGTGTTATTTTGTGTGCTATTTTGAATATTGGAAACCAATAACCTAGTAAAGTGTTCGGGAAGTGAGACGAAGGGAAAATTGATCATAATTTCCTTATTAAGATATGCTTATAAATGAACCTCATTCTAGTTTATACTATAAATTGATTGTGTGAAATCGAGGAATAGTGTGACTATGAAAATTCCTATTTTCGAAGAAATTCTCTTAAGTGAAATGACTGCTGAAAAACTAAGGGTTACTGTTTCTGATTCTCGGATTGGAAAGGTTCCTTGTTACTTAAACCTTACCGGCCTAAAAAAAGATGAAATGGAGCGCCTTATTTTAAATCTGGAACAAATCGTTCTTGAACATAACCTCCACCCACTTTTTCCCTACCCACTTTATATTGTCTCTACTATCCCGGCAAAAAGCCTTTTTCCTTGGGTGAGAACGGTTAAGGAGCTACCTGAACATTATTTTAAAAAAGTTAAACGACCAAATAACAAAGAGCTTCAGCTTCTCAATAAACTCTCCCTCAAAGTAGATAAGATAAAAAATCTCGAACTCTATAAAATTATAAATGAATTTAAAGACTCTTCTGAATCACAGAGGATTTTATATAATGAAACTAAAGAACTCTACTTTTTTGAGACGCTGAACTCGCGTCTTTTTAGCAAACCAAAGAAATAAGATATGAGCAAAAAACTGAATATTATCAATCTTCCCAAAGAAATGCTTCAGGACCTCAAGGGTTTCGAAGACGTCTTTGAAGATTATGTTGAAAGCGAAGAGTATAAAGAACTTGAACGCAAAGAGTATGATAATTCGAAAGTTGGAGAGCAATATGAGCTTCAGCATTTCCTAGAGCAAGAAAACGCCCGCCTTACTTGTTTAGAAATTTTTTTAACCAAGAAAGTACCATTAAAAACAAATTTTTCACAAACCGAAAAATTAATATTGCAACAAATTGAAAGAAAACATGTGTTAAAAGAGAAACTTTTCAATGAGTTTAAAAAATTGGACTCACCTCTTCAAAAGAACCTTGCCCAATTTTTTAATTCCCATTTTAATTAGTGTTTCATAATAGTGAGAATAATTGGTCCACCGATGTGTTTAAAATCTTCCAACTCCATCGTATCAAACTCATAGCCTTCAAGTTGAGATTTCAATAACTCTTGGATATAATTATTAAAATCAAAAACCGTATTGAGGCCAAAGGTTTCAGCGAAGTTCTGAATTTTTTTATACATTTCGGGGGTAAGAATAAACTTGCCTTCAGAGCTGATGATCTTTCTCGCGAAGTTCTTAAATTCGTCGATAGTAAGTCCTAATTTAGAAATATTTTTTTCATCGTAAGTACCAAGGAAAAAATTAGCAAAGCTGCTTAATAAAAGGGACTCGAAATCAATGGCATCTACCGTATAGTTTAAGTAGAAACTATCTTGAAGTCGTCCTTCTGTTTTCATTTCTTGAAAAGTCTCAAAAAATTTGTGCGCAAATGGCAGAAGTTCTCTTAACGTTCGACTTTTGTAAGTCCACATCTCATACTCTTCAACTTCTATAATGGCCTGAGCTCTATCTTTTTTGGCGGGCTGAAACTTCACCGGTTCATCAAAGGTATTATCTAGAAAATCTGACCAATAATCCCCTAGGAATTTTTCGTGTTCTCCTTCAAATTGATTTACTTGAAGGGCCTTTTTTAAATCTTTCAAATTGAATTTTATCAGCGAATTTCCAATTTTATAAAGATCTGTAAAATCAAAAAGAGTAAAGATTCCTTCTTCTGGGATTGATTTCAAATACTCACTTATGACTTTATCCGACTTTAAATAATTAAAGCCCAAAAGCACTAAATTTTTGGTTTGGGCACCAGTGCGTGTCATGGCGACAGAGCCCTTTTTCAAGGCCCCTTTAAATTCCAAGCGCGAATTAATTAAACGGATAAAATTAAACTGCAAGTAGTCAGATCTCTTTTGATCAGTGATTTTTAAAAGCTCATCTATAACTTTTTTAAAATGATCTTTAAAAGCTACCAGAGAGGAATTATGGAGGTTTTGATTTTTTGAAACTTCATCAAGTGCGCCAGTAAACGATTTTTTCCTGGCAATAAAATTGTGAAGAAAATCAATATTGATAAATGGATTTTCAACTTCGAGAGAATCCATATAATCAACAAAACCAAAGTCTCTCATGCGCTCACGGCGAAATTGATATTCTTCTTCCTGTAAAGTTAAAAATGAATCAGAGACCATTTTGAACAAAAAAGTATAAGCTAACTCAACTCCAACTTCATAATAGAGGTGGCGAATAAGAGAGCGTACTTCATCGACGAACTGAAAATTTTCATCAAATTCCAGAAGCAGCATATTGTCGTCAGTTAAAAAATAATTATCATGATCCGGGTACTCTGGTTCTTCCGCATCGAAAGTCCAGATATTGAATTTACTTTTTAGGAACAAAAGAAACTGCTCACTTTCCACGAAATCTTTTTTAACTTCATCAGACTCAACCATTGCATAGGCTTGAATCCAGTAAGTGAAATGATCAATATCGATTTCATCTTTACTCCACAGATCGATATCCATGAAAACGGCACGTTGCTCACGAGAAAATTTGGGAAGATATTCTGCCACTTTATCAAATGGAAGTTTTCGAAGTGCAAGATAAATAGGCTGAACGGGAAGCACACTTAAGTCACTGCTTTCTTCGACATATTTTTCAATTTGATCGAGATTAGTATAAGCGTCTGATTCCTTCAGGAGCAAAGTAATAGGATCAGTACCCTTTATTGTTTTTGGGCCTTTTTTGTTTGATTCGTCTGACATCTAAAATCTCCTCATAATGAGTAGTTTTAATAGCATCTCGAAGACGTCATTAATAGAATTTTTTGACTAACGAAACCCTGGACGCTTCCACATACCAATGAATAGAAAAATAGTACACCCGATGAAGAATGCAATATGGATTCCTTCGATATGCTCTATCTCCATTGCAAGCAGAGACTTTTTTGGCAAGTGAAGCACTGCTTTGACTGGAATATATGAAGGTGGGTAAACTTTTACCCCATTGACGATTTGAGGGGCCGGCGGGGCAACTGGGGCCTCTGGAGCTTTCTGATGAGCGCCTTCTACATTATTAGCGGCAGGAGCTATTGTACTTAAATCATCCATTGCTTTATCCTTAAAAAATCTAATTAGTTTGATATTAATTTTTTCACTCTAAAAATCAAGAAAAAATTATTTTAAAGCACGTTTTAGCTGGTCTAATTCTTGTTTTTCCCCTTAGGAATATCCGTCATTAACCAAAAGAAGACCCCAAAGACCTTTATCATTAATCTTCCTCTTGGTAATCGATAAGTTTTTGAAGTTTTTTCACTCTCATTTTAACCTCAGGCGGAAATTCTTTTTCCTTACTAAGATAATTTATTTCAAGATCATCCATATAGGACTCGTAACAATCTTTGGCAATTGGGTCTTTTGGGTATTTTTCCATACAGGCCAAGAGATAAAAATCCCCTAACGAGAAAAATAAATCATCATTTACTCTTTTATCAAGAGTCGCTAGCCAATAAAGAATTTTAGCCCCTAATTTTGTTTCAGGATGAGCATTGTAATAATCCATCAAGATTGATGAAAGATTTAAATCATAAACTTCAGAGGAATCAGTTAGTGAAAAAATGGGGCCTTCTTCATCATCAGCAATAAAAGTTTTCATGAATTTCTCCATGTCTGCTTCCTTAACTGTAGCAGGATCATATTGATCCCATAAACTTTTCCCAGAGAGAGTCTTAACCCAATCCTCAACTTCTTTGGCAACTTTTACATTGAGTTTTTTATCTTTTAAGTAAGCTTCAAAATGAGACTTAGCTTCAGGAAAACTTTTTTTAATTTTTAAAAAATAAATCAACTGTCGCTCAAGGGCCTTATAAATAAACTCATCATCATCAGTTTTCCATGAGGCCCTTATAAATTTGTCGTAAAGCTTTACCGCCATCTCAAAATCTCGAGTGATAAAGTACAGCTCCGCTTTTTCGAAATCATTAATTTTTAATTTATTAATATCTTTATCTGCAAAGATTTTATCTTGTTCTTTATTAACGGTACCAGGTGATTGCGTATGACAAGAAACGCATAGATTCAAGGCAGCGTTAAACTTCGCACGTGCCAAGGGTTTGTGATTATTCTTAAAGAGGGTTACTGTTTGCTCAAGCTGCTCTGTCATCACGACTTGATTCAAAGCAAGTCCTTGGGTATCGACCACCGGATGCACTTTTACATTTCTAAAAAGTTCAGTAAGCTCTTCAAGTTTTTTTTGAATAATAAGTTTATTAGAATCGCGAACAAACTCTTGTTCAGATGCTATATATAACCCCATATCGCGTACTAGACCGCTAATGGTGCTCATTTTTTTTCGCACGGGTGAAGCCTTGCCGGCCTTATGATGAGTTTTCTTTTTAGTCGCAGCATAGGAGTTACTGCTTAAAAGAAGCGCACAAAAGAAAAAAGTCAGTGTCGTTTTCATTTTTAAAATCCTACTTCTTAAATATTTTCACTACTCTAATTAAAAAGCTTTTGGTGAACTTCTTCAACAACTCTTTAATGCCGACAAAAAGCCTCGGTGATAAACAGAAGCGTTCAATAGAATATTGGGCGGACTTCTTTTTTTTAAATTTAAGTTAGTAAAATTACCCAACGTGTTTCATTATTAAATGATAAACAGGATCAAGGATATTCAGTGAAATCAATTTTCAAAGTTTTCGCCAGCTTCAAGATGTTTATCATCTTGATACTAGGTTTTACATCAGGTCTTCCGCTTGGACTGACTGCTGGAACATTACAGGCATGGATGAAAACCGAAAATATCGATATCGGAACAATCGGATTGTTTTCTCTTGTTGGTCTTCCTTACACTTTAAAATTTATCTGGTCCCCAATCATGGACCGATATGTTCCACCTCTTCTAGGGCGGCGCCGCGGATGGATTTTTTTGACTCAAATTGGATTGATCATTACCATAACTGCTCTGGGATTTTCTGACCCAAAAGTCACTCCGCAATATATGGCCTTCTTCGCCGTCTGCGTGGCATTTTTTAGTGCCAGCCAGGATATCGCCATCGATGCTTATCGAATCGAAGTGCTAGACGAAAATGAATTAGGTGCTGGAGCAAGTATTAATGTTATGGGTTACAGAATTGCAATGATCGTCTCAAGTGCATTGGCCCTCATTCTTTCTGATCATATCCCTTGGTCTAGTGTTTATCTAATTATGGCCGCCTGTATGCTGGTTGGAGTTTTTGCCAGTATCTTTGGACCTGAACCTAAAGAAACAGAAGCAGCACCAAAAACTTTAAGGGAAGCAGTTTACAAACCTTTCACTGAATTTTTCAGCCGCGCTGGTTCTATTGAAGTGCTAATCTTTATATTGATCTACAAATTGGATGTTGCTTTTGCCATGGCCTTAACTACTCCCTTTATGATGGACCTTGGCTTTACCAAGACTGATATTGGTGCGGTATTAAAAGGCGTGGGAATGTTTTCAACCATTGGTGGAGCACTTATGGGAGGGGCACTTCTTTCAAAATGGGGAATCAAAAAATCTTTATGGATCTTTGGTATTATACAAGCACTGTCAGGTTTTTCATTTTTCATGCTGGCAAAACTTGGACACAATTATCCGATGATGGTGACTGCTGTTTGTGTTGAAAATATTTGCAGCGGATTAGCAACTGCTGCCTTCACGGCATTTATGATGAACTTATGTGATAAGCGCTACACGGCCACGCAATTTGCTCTTCTAACCAGCTTCATGGCCTTCACTCGTACTCTCGTGCAAACACCTTCGGGGTTCATTATGAAAAGCTTAGGATGGGAGATGTATTTCATCGTCTCTATTCTCATCTCTATTCCAGGACTGATGCTTCTAACTCGGTATAACAAATGGCAAGGTCATCAACTGAATGGCCGCTAAAAAAACTTAGTCGCTCACTTACGCGAAGAGGATGAATGAATGAGTGAAATTAATTGTGCAATCTGCGCCAACTTAGATGAAGTCTTTTTAAAAAAAATGGCCGGTCTGCTTCGAGTGATCCAAATTGAACGCGGTTCAATTATATACGATCAAGAGCAAGACTCTGAAGCCTTTTACGTAATCTCAAAAGGTGAAGTCAAACTGAGTAAGCTTTCTTCTCAAGGCAAAGAGTTAATTCTAAAAGTCGCCCACTCTCCAGAGGCCTTAGGTTGCTATTCATTTTTTGGTGCGGGGAAATACAGCGAGCGCGCGGAAGCGCTTAGCGATGTGACCCTATTAAGAGTTCCTAAAAAAGAATTCCTATTGCTCTTGCCCCAAGATCAACAACTCAATTTAAATTTTTTAGAGGCCATCTCTTCTTGGTTGAACACCATAAATATTAACCTCGAAAGAATATCCTTTTCTTCTGCAGAAGAAAGAGTCCTTTCATTTTTTGAACAACAGGATCAACCTTGGAAAAAAGAGTTGGTTTTTACGATGAAGAAAAATGAAATGGCGGCACTCCTTAATATGCGACCAGAAACCTTTTCACGGGCACTCAAGACCCTGGAAGAACACAATAAAATCCAACTGACCGAAAAGGGAATCGTCATTCTTTAAAAATATGAATGGTCTTGACGGAGGTCAAGGCCGGTGACCGCTCCTAGGCGTAAGCTAAGAAAAAGGAGACCACTATGAATGATATGATAATCGATGCACAAAAAATTCCAGGACCGGTAAGACACGCAACCATTTTCCAAACTTTCGCTGAACTTCAAATTGGCTCGTCGCTGGTGATTATTAACAATCACGATCCACGTCCGCTTTTGAATCAATTTACTGAACAAATGCCTGGCCAATTTACCCAGGAGTATTTGGCGCAAGGACCTATTGAGTGGAAAGTAAAAATCACCAAAATTAAAAAAGAAGGATGTTGCGGATGTTGCGGTTAATAAAATTTGATCTTTATCGATTTTTTTTCCCTATGGGATGGCTCATGGGATTTTGGGGCGCCTTTCTTTGGATTCTTTTCTCCCTAAATTTCGTCGAATATCCAGGAGCGCTTCACCCCGAAATTATGATGGGAGGATTTCTTTTATGTTTTGTCTCAGGATTTCTGACCACAGCGGCCCCTAAATTTACTGATAGCTATCCTCCAACCATTACAGACCTGAGACTATCAGTCATTTTTACTTCCCTACTTTTTATTTCTTTAATGTTTCACGATACCATTTATTTTCGACTAGCTGTCTTATTAGAATTTTTATTTCTTGCCTGGTTTGTGGGAAATAGATTTTACAAACGCAAGTCCAACCCGCCAGTTGTTTTTTTATTTATAGGTTTTGGTTTATTAAGCGGGGTTGCTGGAAATATTTTGTTAATCACCGGCCAGTTTGTCGAATTAGGGCGTCTGCTTTTTTTACATGCCTATATTTTAAGTTTTGTTTTGGGAATAGGTTCGCGTTTAGTCCCTGCACTGTTGGGGGCAGAGGTCACTAACTTCAAAATAAAGACAGTGTTAGCAGTGGCCATTATCTTTTTTAGTTCCTTTTTTATTGAAGTCTTTATTTCATCATATTTAGGATCAATGCTTCGTAGTTTGATTATTCTTTTAATTGCAATATTCGCCTGGAAGATTCATCAATTGCCAAAAAGAAATGCGTTTCAATCCTGGGGACTTTGGATTTCTTGCTGGTCACTGGTCATTGGATCGCTGGGCGCAAGTCTCTTTCCAGATTATCGCATTCATCTACTGCATCTGGTGTTTGTATCAGGCCTTAGTATGTTGACTTTAATGATTGCCACCAGAGTAAGTTTATCCCATGGAAAGCATGACATGAGTTTAGAAATAAAGTCGCGACATCTGCAAGCGGCCATCTTTTTATTTATTTTAGCAGCACTCGCCAGAGTATCCGCAGGATTTTTTCCTTCTTTCTACGAAGGACATTTAACCTGTGCTGCTTTGATATGGATCGCAGGATTATTTTTGTGGGGATGGGCTTTTTTACCCAAGATTTTTTATACAAAAAACTAAAGTGATACTTGAAAATCCAAATCTTGCGAATGAAATCAATTCTCCGCAAAGATAAATTAAAGAGCGTGTCCAATTTACGCGACTTGCAAAAACTCACAAGAAAAAAAGGGACCAAATGGTCCCTTTTAACTTAAATTTTCTTAAAAACTAAGCTGCTACTGCTACTACTGGAGCTGCTACTTTTTTTGTAGCTTTTTTAGCTGCTACTTTTTTTGTAGCTTTTTTAGCTACTACTTTTTTTGTAGCTTTTTTAGCTGCTACTTTTTTTGTAGCTTTTTTAGCTACTACTTTTTTTGTAGCTTTTTTAGCTGCTACTTTTTTTGTAGCTTTTTTAGCTGCTACTTTTTTTGTAGCTTTTTTAGCTGCTACTGTTTTTGTAGCTTTTTTCGTAGCTTTCTTAGCTGCTGGTTTTTTTGCTGCAGATTTAACTACTTTTTTAGCAGCTGTCTTTTTAGTTGTCGTTGCTTTCTTAACGGCCATGGAATCCTCCAGAAATGTTGTTGTGTAATAACCATATAACAATTTTTTTGTTTTCATGCAAATAAATTATGCATGCTGGACTTTGGACGATCGGAGAACGAGACAAAAATCCATTTTAAAAGTCTTCCGAAATTCTTTTAAGCTGAAAAGACTTCGTCACAAAAAAAAATGCCTCTCTCCATCTCATCGTATGTAGCAAACAATATCCCTTCCCCCTGCCGAGGTGAGTTCTGCCCTATCCTCATGGCAAAGTTCATTGCTCTTTGGATTAAGATAATTCGCCTTTGTATCCAACACACTTCCATCCCGCCTTGGTATATTGTTCTGCTTTACTTTTTCCAAGTGTTTTACATTTACTTTCACTCAGTGTTTCAGTCGCTACAATAATCGTTTGGGTTCTATCATCACTTTGCACCAAGTCTTTTTTTTCAATTATCAAATTTCTTGAACACATCGATTACCCAGTAGATTTGTTAAGCTGGGATCTTGCCATTGATGTATTTGAAAAAATCAATAGAGTGAGAATTACAAAATATTGAAACACTCTCACCAATCAATCGCCTTCCCATCTCTAAAAAAGCCTCCAGTCGGTCCGCGATCATGAATTGTCACTGCCCACACAACACTGGCTGCACCTTCTGAAATTGGCCTTCCTCCCTTTCCCATATCGGTGAACGTCCAGCCAGGGCATACTGAATTAACGAGAATGTCATTTGGGCGAAGTTTTTCTGCATACATTTTTGTGAGAGCGTTCAAAGCAACTTTCGATAAATTATAAGCTGGCGTATCCGGACTCATGGTTGCAAGGGACCCTGCCCCACTCGAGACATTAACAATGCGTCCGTGTTTACTTTGCAGTAAAAGCGATAGCATCGTATTAATTATGCGAATGGCGCCATAAGTATTAGTCTCGAGGGCCTCGTGGACAATATTCAAATCGACGGTAGTTACAGTTTCCCAATCGTCATAATGAATGGCTGCGTTGTTGATGATGACATCAAGATGATTAAATTTTTTCTGAATCTCTGACTTGGCATTTTCGACACTCGTACCACTAGTGACATCAAGTTCAAGAGCAATAACTTGTTCTGGTGAAAAATTAAGTTCTCTCACTGCGGCCTGACCGTTTTTTAAATTGCGACTGCCGAGAAAAACAATATAACCTCGGTTTGCCAGTTGTCTTGTGACTTCGAACCCGATTCCTCTATTGGCACCGGTAACTAATGCAATTAATTTTTCCATTCTATTTTCCTAGAAATACTTGAGGTACATAGAATTATCTTTGAACCTTTTTTTGAAAACGTCGTAAGAGATTGGGAATGATCATCATAAGCCCAAAGATGATAACCATCGTCCATGTCCCATCTCCAATAACACTTTTGAGCCAGAGTGTGGAAACCATCAACAGAGTAAAATAAATCATATCGCCGGCAATGGCGATCATCCATCCGACAAAAAAGCCGTGGCCGGCCGCTACTGCAACCGCTCGCCCAGTCATTGGATCAACTCCGAATGCAATCATAATCAGGGCAAATATACCCGAACTATTTCCATAATGTTCCATAGTTTTGGCAATCATAAGTTTCATGATCTCACTGATGCGAGCCAGAAATTGAACTCGCCTTCCTAGCCTAATAAAAAGAAGCATAATAGGTTCAAAGGCGCAGGCTAAAATGACATCTGAAATAAAGTAAAGAAGCATCATCACGGGCCACTCAATGCCCCGACTCTGAGCGAGCATTACGCCCGCAGGAATTCCTCCGCCAAAAGGAATCAAATAGATAAGCACAACGTCCCAGAGATTTGAAAGAGAATGCATAAAGGCAATATTATCATTTCGCCATTTGAGTGCCAACTATAAATGATTGTAACTGGATTTCCTAAGTTGTTTTTTTAAATTCCTCTGCTCTTGCATAGGCCGCGATTACTGCTTCTCTTTTTGAGATCTGATCAAACCATCTTTTAATTTCTGGAAAGTCATTTAGATCCTGACTTTGATCTTGATAAGGAACGATCCAAGGATATATTGCCATGTCGGCTATTGAATAATCCCCAGCTACAAAATCCCGGTCTTTAAGGGCAGAGTTTAAAACACCATAAAGTCTTGCCGTTTCTTTAATATATCTTTCTTGTGCATAAGGAATTTTCACCGGAGCGTAAAGATTGAAATGATGATTTTGCCCGGCCATTGGGCCTAGTCCTCCGACTTGCCAGAATAACCATTGATTCACTTCTGCTTTATAGCGTATGTCTATTGGATAAAATTTATTTGCCTTTTCTGCTAAGTATATTAAAATTGCGCCTGACTCAAAGAGAGAAAGAGGTCCTAGTCCATCAAACGGATCATTATCAACTATTGCTGGAATTTTATTATTCGGAGAGATTTTTAAAAATTCTGGTTGAAACTGATCACCCTTAGTAATATCGATAGGGTAAATTTTATATTCTGCTTTTGCTTCTTCTAAAAAAATAGAAATTTTATGCCCGTTTGGAGTCGTCCAATAATAGAGATCAATCATATAAGCTCCCCTCTAAGTATTTATCAAAGTTAGTTATATCAATGACAGCTGGTACAGGAAAGCTGGATTTTTATGCATGTCAAAAACTTATATAACAATTAATTATCGAACAACTCTTTTCCTCATAAGAATTAACAAAAACAAAGAATTCTTTTATAAAATAAATCTCATTGAAGATTTTTAAAATGAATCTGGAGAAATTTTATGAAATATTTTAAAGCATTTTGGGCAGGATTTTTCGCAACTTTAATTTTTCACCAAGGCTTATTTCTCATTTTGAATAAGACGGGCCTAGTTCCATTTCCTGCTTATAATTTAACTCCAACTGCTCCATTTGGAGTTCCGAATGTAATATCACTTTCTTTTTTTGGAGGAATTTGGGGGATATTATTATGGACATTTATTGCCAAAGATCGTGGAAGAATATTTTGGATAAAAAGTTTAATCTTTGGCGCCCTAGCACCCACGCTTGTGGCAATATTAATAGTATTACCTATCAAAGGGATACCTGTTTCTCTACCAAAGTTTCTCGTTGGTCTAGTTTTAAATGGTTTTTGGGGGGTGGGAACAAGTTTGTTAATGCGTATCAAATTACCTAATAAACGACTTGAACATCAATTGTAATTACCTCTTGTTTGAAATTTGTAATTCTAGGAAATGGTTATTTTAAGA
>JAQTTZ010000016.1:0-31183 GCA_028710485.1 Bacteriovorax sp.
TAAGTACCTCACTTTAATTTTCAATTTTTTATCATTTGGAGATTGTAGTTCTAAAGTCGAAGGAGATTTCTTCTCTTTAGGCCGTTTAACCGCAGTACTTCCATCTGGTAACTCTTTAAGTTCTGTTCCATCCGAAGCTTTTGAAGGAATTCCTTGCAGTTTGTTAAAATCTTTTTGGAGTTCATCATCCCCACCAGATTTGGTGTATTCTCTTACTTCATTCTTTGCTTTTTTTGATGTGTCCTTAGTCTTTCCAGAAATAATCCCAGCTTCTCTCAGTGGTTTTTCTAATTCGTCATGAGCTTCCTGAAGAGCATGGATTCCTTTGTCTAATTCTTTTTGAACTTGCGGATAGCCTGACTCCTTTAAAAGATCGTAGAGCTTAAAAAAAGAATCCCAATCAATATTTTTAACTGCTAATACTGCTGCTAAAATCATTGTTGCCGCCAGTGGTGAATCGGCTAAAACAGGTAGAACCATGACGCCAGCAAATCCATACAAGGGAGAAAATGAAAGTGGTTGCACGGAGTCTGAATTAGGATTAGCAAGCAATGAAAGAAGATCAAAAACTATACCGTTACTCGAAGCTGAATTAATTACTCGCTTTTGTCCTGCACGTAACTTCTCTGGTAAAATCCTAATCTGCACAAAGCCAATATCTTGAAAATGCCCATCTGTAACGAATCTAGCATAAACATTACTAGAAATTTGAGACCACGAAGTTTCCGAAATTTCTTTTTTATTAAAGTTGGAAGTTATGCTTATTAATTCACTTAATCTTGAATAATCATTGCCGACATCATGAAGGCGATCTTTAAATTTTCGAATTTCATTAATTCGTTGTCCGACAATTCCTAGTTCACTCAATAAAGTATCAGAGCTATTTGCAAAAGTTGGAAGTAATCCATGTGATGCACTTGAAGCTCGGTCCCA
The DNA here is from genome assembly GCA_028710485.1 of Bacteriovorax sp. Classification (GTDB taxonomy): domain Bacteria; phylum Bdellovibrionota; class Bacteriovoracia; order Bacteriovoracales; family Bacteriovoracaceae; genus Bacteriovorax. The sequence continues at coordinate 934 of JAQTTZ010000016.1, forward strand.
TTTTTTTTCCAATATCGATAAAAACGATTCCTTTAATTGAGATTTAAATTGCGGAATCACTTCATCAATTATATTTTGACTAATTTTTGTCATTTCATCGTAAGATAAACCGGCCTGCAAACTCCAAGAAACAATTTGAATATCTTGCTTATTAAATTTAGGAGGTGCCCGAAGATTGAGTTCTCGAATCATCGCGGCCCTTGTGCCTTCGAGTTTGCTTAAAGAATAAATATGGCCACTAGGGCTAGCTCCAATGTGCCTCATACAATACGTCATCACCGGAATGACATAATCCCCCGGTGACAAAAGTAAATTTCCATTTGCATCGTATCTAAGTTCACCGTTAATCGCTTTATTTGGATCAAAAGAAGTGCCGAACTTTTGAGTCAGGGGATATGAACTTTGTTCAGCAGGAAGAATTGGAGCTGCTTCATTAAAAATAGTTTCAATTTGAGGCTTTAAAGATTTTATTAAAAGCTTAACAGCTTCGTTTTTAATGTCATTATTATCAATGGGAAGTTGCGAGCAAGAGCTTAGTAATTGAATGAGAATTAGAAAAATAATTTGAAGAATTTTTTTTATGAAATTAAAGATGCACCTCAGTTTTTATCGGTGATAATAATTTAGTTTACATTTTATTTTGTGACAAGAATATTTAAAAGGAATTGGTAAAACTAGAGGCCATGAAAACCGAAGTGTAACGCCTCATCTCCAAGTCCTATGAGGACAAAATTAACGGGAGAACTTCAGATTCTGTAAGAAAATAGAAACTTCACTGATTCTATCTTGATGAAAAAGATCAAAAGATAACAAATTCTCACAATTTTTTAGTGGAATAGGAATTGTTGCTAATCCAACCAAACCACGTTGAGAAATCTTAAATTTCTGACCTAAATTATTTGATATTTCAGATATTGTCACAAAGGAAACATTTTTATTGAATAATGAATTTAAGTGGAAAGACCAGTCAATAATAGGGTTTTCAACAAAGAGATTGAATCCCGCCCCCTTTGAGTTGCAAAAAAAACCATGGCACTCATTACTCTCATCGACTGCAAAAGATAATTCAACATCATTAAACTCTAAATTTTCCCAATAATGTTTAACTTCTTCAGCTTGAAGATCTGAAAAATTAGTCCACCTTAAAAACAACGATTCAAGGTTTTTTAATATTACCTGTTTGAGCATTGAGCCATTTCATACTTTTGAAATATCCTAGATATCAAAATAAGCTGTTTAAATTTTAATGCCGGTCTTCATCTCATAATCCCTCAAACAATGAATGATCGGGATTTTTTCAAGAGCTCATCATTAAATACAAAGTATTTTTTACAATATCGACAGTGCTGAACCTGTCTAGTTTATAAAAATTCTTTAATATCTTTTTTACATGAGCCTTTAAAATATTCAAAACATTGATCTTTGTTATTATCAATTCTCTCAAAAAAAGAAGAGATTACTTTTCTTCCCTTTAAATTAGGAGATAGAAGACCACGATCATCAACTTGCCTTTCTGCCCCGTACTCAGAAACCATAGGACTAATTCCAAGCACTCTCACTATTTTATTTTGCCTTATAATTTTCTTTATTTCATTTAATCTTCGCTGACATTCTTTTCCAGTGCTTCCTCGCCGGAATATCATCTCATATATCTCATTTGGAAATTCTACATAAATAAAATTCCCTATAAGATTCCCCTTTCCAACGTATTTCGGATGCTCACAGTGAATACTTACAACTTTTGTAGGCGCTTCCAGATAAATCACAGAAGGAGATTCTACAAGTTTCTTGTATATTTCTCCATTCACAATAAGTGGTAAAAAGAAAAAAATGATAAGCATTTTCTTCATTTAATATCTCCATTTAGTTCTTTCAAGAATTTGTGAATCCTATTTCTAATGTCCTGTGAATCTTTTGTATTACTCTTCAGTCGTCCCTTATACTCCATAAGAACTTCTTCCCAAGTTGGCTCACGCTTAAGTCTCGATTTTGCTATTTCTCTTTTTCTAAATAGCCAGCGAATGCCTGCACTAATATTTTTATTTGGATCTTTAATTTCTTCATCGCTTATTACGACAAAGTGATTCTTTAATTCTTTTCTTTCACCTGAAAGCCTTTTTTGCGAATCAACGGTGATTTGCATTAATCCACGGGCCATTCCTATCGGTGGCTTATTGGGATTTTCAGCTTCTGGATCAAACATTGATTCAGATGCAATAAGGGCTTTTACATAATTTGGTGGTAAAAATGGTTCAATTTTAAATTGATCATTCCAATAGGCCGTCCAGCCAGAAATAAGATCATCATACAAAACGCTCGAGGCTTTCTTCTCAAGAATCTTATTAGACGTTTTGACTGTGACCGTTTTAAATTTTTCTGAATTTGCAATGAGGTCTATCTCCTCTCCGTGGATAATGTCCTTACCTGAAGAATTTTTACGACAATGTCCATCTACATCTTCTAGCGTTTTCTTCTGACGTAAATGGCGTCTTACCCAGTACTCACCAACTGGACAAACTCGCCATGAATTATAAACTTTAATTTCTTCAGTATCAAAAAATGGAAATTTGTAAATATTTTTCTTAGGTATAAGACCGCCGACTGTATCCAACCACTGAAGAAGTTCAAGATAGGGAGCTTGCAACTCTTTCTGCAGAACTCCTTTGATGCTTTTAAGTTTTTTAGAATCAATTTCGTTTTTTGTTTTTACAACGATAGTTTCATTGTAATCTTTCAAGCCTTTTACAAAAAAAAACTTTGCTTTATCATCTTTGGAAAAGACTTTTTCTAAAGATTTTTTTAAATCATTTTTTTTATTTTTAATCATGACTAAAAATATCTTATTTAAAATATCATGTCGAAATCAATTCCAAGAAACATCTACGATATGTTGTTTCCTCTAAAAGTCTTTGCAGCTCAATTTCCTGTGCAAGCATTTTTAAATGCGATTTAGAACCAAGTCGTGCGAACAACTGCGAACAAGCTAAAAATAGCTTTGAAAATAATTTGAATTATAGGGATTTTGAAAAATGGTCGGAGCGAGAGGATTCGAACCTCCGACCCTCTGCTCCCAAAGCAGATGCGCTACCAAACTGCGCTACGCTCCGACATAGAAAAAAACAAAAAGATAGTTCACTTTTATATTTTAAAAATAACCATCTGGCAACTAATTTTAACTTCTCTGCGAGAAAAACTTTTGGGCCAGGCCCGTAGCAACGGCCCGGTGTGAGTTCTTGTTTTTCCACTCACTAAGCTCTGAGACGGTCAACTCTCCTCCACCTTCGAGTGGAATAAAGACTGGATCATAACCAAACCCGCCACTTCCGCGATAGGCATAACCCACCTGACCACTCATGCGACCTTCGAAATAAAAAATCTCTTTTTCGTTTAGGTACACGCATAAAACGCAGGTGAAATAGGCGTCACGATTGCTTATTCCTTCCATTTTTTTTAAAAGAAGAAGAGCACGGTCTTTATCAGTTAAGCCTTCTCCACCAAAACGGGCAGAATGAATGCCCAGCTCCTCAGAGAGGGCCTGGACATTTAAACCTGAATCATCAGCGAGGACTGGAGTTTTAAATTCCTTATAATAAGCCTCTGCCTTTAGCCTGGCATTTTCAAAATAGCTCAGCCCATTTTCTACGACTTCAAGTTTCTTTGTCGCAGGTTTTACCGTAACGATTTTTGAATCAAAAAGTTCTGAAAACTCTTCTGCTTTATGGGCATTGCTTGAAGCGATGAGGAGTTCGATCATTGAAGCGCCTCAGTTTGTTTTGCAAAGACCGTTTCCATGCAAGTTTTTGCACAATCGAGCAAGGCCAATAATTCTTCGTGAGAAAATGGATGTCCTTCAGCTGTTCCTTGGACTTCAACAAACTTTCCAGATTTGGTCATGACAATATTCATATCTGTTGCGCAGCTTGAGTCTTCTTCATAGTTAAGATCAGCAATGATTTTTCCTTCTTTAGTCACTCCAACACTGATGGCCGCTAATTGCTCATTAAGCGGATTTTCTTTTATCGCACCTTCAGTCATTAATTTTTTCATGGCAATTGCTAAGGCCACATATGCTCCAGAAATTGAAGTAGTACGAGTTCCACCATCGGCAACCATAACATCGCAGTCAATTTGAACCGTGCGTTCACCTATTTTTTTTAAATCGATGATAGAGCGAAGAGAACGTCCGATCAAACGTTGAATTTCTTGAGTTCTTCCACTGGCCCCATTTCTCTCTCGTTTATTGCGAGAATGAGTAGCCGAAGGGAGCATCGAATATTCAGCAGTAAGCCAGCCTTCCCCTTTGCCTTTTAAAAAAGGAGGAACTCCATCATCAACCGTCACAGTTACATAAACTTTTGTATTTCCACACTCAACAATGACCGAACCTTTAGCATAAGGATTTGGGTTCATAGTGTATTTAATGGTTCGGGGCATAGTTCTTTCAATAAGATTTGAAGATAATGACATTGTTTTTCCTTTGGGCTAAGGTTCGATCTACTAAGACTAATGAATTGAATAATAAACTGTATAGCGATTAAAAACAATGAATCACCAACATTTTAATAGCATTCCTTCCACTCAAATATATCTAAAAGATAATTTGGATACGCTTAAGTCAAGCGATCCTGACGTACTGATTTCGTGTTCTGAACAAACTCACGGAATAGGAAGAAGAGGAAATAATTGGGATACTTATCCCAATAGTTTAGCATTGTCTTTTACTCTGAGACCTAACGACATTGCCACTCTTACACCTTTAGAAATTGGTCTCATTGTTATTAATTTTTTTAAAATTAAATTTAATAAGGATCTTTTTTTGAAATGGCCTAACGATATACTCACCAGTGATGGAAAAAAATGTGGTGGAATTCTATGCCAATATGTAGACCAAGATACGATCGTTGTCGGTCTTGGAATCAATCTGGGAAAACTTGAAGACTCAATAAATAATAATTACCGTCATGGTCTTGGAAGTGTAGACCAGAACCTGGAGCTCCAGGTGTTTGATCAGGTAAGAATTTCAAGTGAACTTTATAGCGATCTTCTTTATAAACGATTTAGCAGTGCTCAAGAATTAAAAGATTCTTTTAATAAACATTGTTTTCATATGAATATGGATGTTTTTATCTACGAAGATGAAAAAGATCATATCGGTATTTTTAGAGGAATTGGAGATAATGGTGAAGCTTTAGTTGAGATAGATTGCACTATTCATTCTTTTCTTTCAAGCTCGCTCACTATTTTAAACTAGTGTTGGACAGAATCTGAAATTTCTTTAATCTCTTTGCGGATCAGATTTTCAGCTAAATCAGGAATCACTTCCCAAGCGACCTTCTCTGCGCTTTGACGGCAAAATTCTTTAACCATTTCTTCAATCATAGGTCTCAATGCAATTTTGAGTTTTTCTACAAGTTCATCTTGATTAATATTTTTGTCTACTTGAATAAGATTAGAAGGTTCTTTTTCTTTAAACGTTTGAACTGTTTCTGTTAAGTCAGCTGTCACTTCATCAAGATTAGTCTCGCCAATATACTCTTCTTCTTCTGATTTTCTAGGCACGATTTCGTCGACTGCCCAAAAGGCTTCGGCTGAAATTTCGTCTTCAATTTCACTTAAAAGATTGCGATTTAAATCTTCAGGAACTTCAAATGATGGATCAGTTGCATCCAAGTCTTCATCTTCGTCATCAAGGGCATTGATAAATTGTGATGATGATTGAAGCCTGTCAATTATTCTCACATCAGAAGCTTCTTCGATAACTGGAGGAAAAACTTTTTGAAATTTTTCTTCCAACGAACTACTAGGAGTAAATCCCCATCCTTCAATTTCACTACTCAAAGGATCAAGAGCACTGTCCTTAGAATGAATTTCCAGAGACTCTGCTTCTTCCAATTCATCTAAAAAAGATTCACTCGAGAGCATTTGAGGTGCATCTACTTTCCAAAGATCGAGCTCGTCGGATTTGCTATAATTTTCTTCTTCTGACTTTTCTTTTTTAGGGGTAACTGAAGGACGGGCCCCTTCAAGTAAATCGCGGCACTTTTTAATGAACTTGGTGCTCTCAAATGGTTTGACGATTTTATCTGTGATGCCACAAGCTTCAAATTGCGATTCATCGACTGTATCAAAAGTTCCAAGCATCACGATGATGGCGGCATCTGGCAAGGCGTGATTAATTTGTTTTGAAAGTTCATAACCTGAACGTGAATCTGAGAGATTGAAATCCAGAAGAATAAGATCATAATGATTTGATTGAATTTTTTTTAACAGGTCCGCTTCATTCAAACATTCAACAAGCTCATAACCACTATTTGCTAGTGTTATACCTATTACTTTCTGAATAGTTAAACTGTCATCAGCTACTAAAACTCTTGAAGTCATTTGCAATCCTCTTTAGATCCATTCTCAACTAAAAGTAGGTCTTAATCAATCCTATTTTTTTCGAACAAGTCCTACTAAATTACTCTCATATTAAAACTGAAGGACTAAAGCAGATTGATTATCAAGATTGCCTCGATCATTGGCGAGCTTAAAAAGTTCCTTTATGATTTCCGACTCGCTCTCGAGATTTTTTTCAACAGTATATTTTATCTCATTATCAAGAAGTCTGGCATAGACCCCATCCGTTAAGAGAATAACGATATCCCCTGTCGCAATTTTTAATTCTTTTACTTGATAATGGAGGTCTTCAAATAACCCTACTCCGCTCATCGGAACAGTGTGGAGGAAGGAAGAAAAGCGATCACGGCTTAGACTTCTCAAAGAATCTGGCAAGATTTCGCAGCTTAAATGCCCTTTGCGATAAAGATAAGCTCCGCAATTTCCGGTTGAAACCAAGGTCAAAACATTTTCGGCCATGGCCGCAGAGAGCACAGAGCCACCCCCACGATTATTCATGCTCTTGCTTTCATTCTCTCTTGTTATGTTTTGATGGGCATTATGAAGAGCATTAATGAGAGCGTTGCCTTCAATTAAATATTTATGGCTAAAAAAAAATGGCAAAGTTGAATCGGGGTCATGAGAAATTTTAGTGTATGAACGTTTGATGGTATCGCGAATCATCACTGCGGCCTTGTCTCCAATATTTGATCCACCGAAACCATCAATAACCATAAAAAGATTATTAACTAAATCAACTTCCACGAAATCTTCATTCAAATTGAGATGAGGTCCCTGGTGAGAATTAACGCCATAACTTTTAAGTTCAATCATATTTTATTCCAAATAATCTTTAAGTTTATCAGTCGCCTTTTTGTAATAATCACTATCCACCGGAGAGACTTGCTGAACTTCTTGGAATTTTTCTTTGGCGTCTTGGAATAAACTCAATGACTCAGAAATAATGGCTTCGCGATAAATTTTGCGGGCCTTATTGGCAAGTTGATCTTTAATTTCGCCCGTCGCATTTAAAGATTCCGCATTCGAAGGTTCTATTTTTAAAATTTGTTGATAGACCTCGTAGGCACCTTTTAAATCTTGCCCCTCCATCAAGGATTTTGCCTTTCCAATCAATGGGGCCACTGCGGTACTGATTTCATCCCGCGCAGTTTTGAGCATTTCTGAAGCTTCTTTAGTCAAGTCATCATCCATGTTTTTTATTTTTAAAAAATCATCCAGTTTCCCTATCGCTTTAAACCATTCTTTTTGAATGAATAAAGCTTTTCCTGGTTTTAGTTTTTCAACTTTATCTTCTCTTTCTTTCTTTTTAGTTGCTTCTGCCAATTCTTTTTTAGCTTTTTCTTTTTGCCAGTCTTCAAGCTCCAACTTCATCTTGGTTACTTCAATGTTTTCCGGGTCTATTTTAGCAATTTCATTAAACACATCTTGGGCCAGTTCGACTCGTCTATCTTTTACAAAGCCTGAAGCTTTACCGACAAGGTCTCTGACCTTAATTTTTTTCTCAGCAGCTGCCTGCTCCGCCAGTCTTTTCTTCTCTTGTTCTTCGAGTTTACTCAATCCCTCTTTGGAAAGGGCCATGAGAGACTGCAATGAAGAGTTAAAATTGGGATCAGTTGCTGAAATTTTTTGGAACTCATCGAGAGCTTCGCGGTAGCGACCATTATAATAATGATTTTTTCCAATTTCATAGCGAGCAGACAAAGCTCGCCTTTCGTCTTCAGTTAATTTTTTCCCAGTAGTTTTATTGATGATGGGTTCAGATTTGACCATAGCTTTCTTAGGCTTTTTTGAAGTATCAGGCGCTTTGGTGGAGCTATCGTCTCCAAACATTACCCATGCCCCCACTAAAATTACAGCTGCATAAATGGCTTTTTTTCTTTTCTCTTCATCTTTCCAAATTCTTTTAATGATCGATTTTTCTTGAGGGGAATCGCTAATCATTTCGCCTAAGGCATCGACATTTTCACCTTCTTCTGCTTGAACTTCGATGACTTCTTCAACTTCGACAGTTTGATTTTCATCAACTGCCATTAAAGTTGAATTTTCTTCCTTCAAGAAATCTGAACGCACTTTAACCGTAAAAGTTACTCCGCCAATAACGAATTCATCATTATGATTAAGAGTGGCCTTATTAATTCGATCACCATTTAAGATCGTACCGTTGGAAGAGTTCAAGTCTTCAATCGTTATCATAATATTATTTTTTGTGATAACTGCATGAACAGATGAAACTTCTGAATCGTTTAAAACAATCTGACATTTTGATGCATCTCGACCTATATAAGTCTTCTCGCTTTCAATAAGATATTTATCGTAAGGAGCAGTCTCACCAAAAAGCTCTAATTGAACTCTGGAAAAAGATTGAATGACTTTCGTACTTTCATCATCACTTCCACTATCGATATTTTCGAGGGAATACGACATATTTTCATCGCTTTCCATCATGGAATTATTGCCTTCATCTGGAGTTTCAGAATTTAATCCAAGTGCCATTTCGGCTTCATTTTCAGTGCTTTTGTCATAGCTGAATTCATCATCGGAATTATTCGCGGGTTGATCGAAGGATTCAAACTCCGATGGGACCTCAAGTTCAGAAGTATCATCGCCTAAAGATGACTCTTGATAAGTGGTATCTGCTAATGGATTTTGAATTTCATTGGTTAAATCTGCAGTATCTATTTCTTTGGTCGCATTCGCATCTAGATCCCTTTTCGGAGTAGCTATTGCTTTGAGAGTGACGACTGTTTCAGTGGCAATATTTCGGGTCAAAGCAGGCGGTGCTCCAACAACTGGATTAATTATTGGAACGGAAGCTGTGGCTGCCGAAAATTCAACGGTATTTTCTGATGAATTTTCAATATTGATTGTAAAACTTCCAATCATTAATGAATCGCCATCATCCAATTCGGCACGGTTAAAATCTTCACCATTATAAAGACAGACATTATGCTCAGCTGTTTTTTCAGCAAACCATTTACCATTTTTATGAATAATTCGAACATGCTCTCTCGATACCTGCTTGTCATCAAGGACAATATGACAGTCCTTTGATCTTCCGATCAAAAAAACTGTTTCTGAATAATCAAATGCGAGAACGTCTTTGCCTAAATCAATTTTTTGAATCGGCTGCTTTCTCTTCAAAACACTTAATTTCACCTTTCTCCAAACCCAACTCTGATTCAATGGCGCTTATTTTTAGCATTGCATTTTTATAGCGCTCATCATTTGGGTAATTCTGTATTAATTGTACAACTCCACAATAGGAAACAATAGATGCCTGGAGTTTTTTTGATTCGTACTCTTGCTTTCCTTTTAAGAAATTCTTTTCGATATCTTCATCCAGTCTTTGTTTCGCTTTCGCTAGATAAAAGCTGGCATGTCCGTTATTGGGACTTAAGAGCAAAGCAAGCCTGAAGTCTTCCATCGCTCGAAAATAATTTCCTTCGCCAAACTCACGACGACCACTATGAATATAATTTTCTAATTTCTTTTTTGAGTCTGAATCATCCTGACTAAATTTTTTGGGAACAGAATCTACTTCATTAAAATCACTCACAGCATTTACATTTATTTTTTTGGTTGTCTTCACAGGTTCGCTGCTTCCCATTAAAACGTACAGCACGATACCAACCACTCCGGCCATAACGAGAACCTTGGAGTTCCCTTTTTTCCTAGGTGAATTCGATCTTTTATTGGAGTTCGAATCCACTCCATTATTATTTGCCTTGAGCTGGATTTTTGCTTTACTGGATTTTATATCCCGTGATAAGGCAACCCCGTGTTCCTCGTCATACAATGCCATTTCGTTATTGGTAACTTCAATAATATTATATTTAAAAACGGTTTGTCCGATAACTACCTTTTCAGCATCAGCAAGTTTTTTTTGCTTAACCTTGGTATCGTTAACAATAATACCATTTTCAGCACCAAGGTCTGTAATAGTGTAACCATTGTCTGAAAATGATAATTCCGCATGCTCTCTTGAGATCTTCACATCTACAATTTGAATATCTGCATTTTCCCCGCGGCCAATAATAACTCTTTTTCCAATAAGGTAATAAACTCTTCCTTTATTTGGACCAGTCATACAAAGAAAACGATAGTGCATTCCCGGCATTGCCGGATTCTTTAGTTCGTTGGTAATTTTTACGTTTGCAGCTTTATTCATTTAAAATCTACGCATCCTGAACGAAAGTAATGTAAAAACCTTTTGCGAATCCATCTTTCCCCATCAGTGAGGTTACAAAAATACCGAATTGTTTACCTTGAAGTTCATAATGTCCCTGCTGTGACGTCCCTGAATTATTAGCTGAGTTGTCACACAGCTCGATCAAAGTCGCTGCAAATCCTCTCTCCTTAGTAATGTCTAGAATATTCATTCCTTCTGCCATTGATAAACGAATTCCACAAACGTCTTCAGCTTGGGTATTGAGTTTCACTAAGTTTTTACTAGAGTTAAGAACAATGACTGGTCCTTGAGCACCCATCATAAATTCCACAAGTGTAATTACATAGGAATCATCACTTTCAATATCATTTGGATCAATTTCGGATTCATCGCGCTGAAGTTCCCGAATTCGCTGAAGGCCTGTATTGATGGCATTTCGGACGGGATTAAGTTCTTCAAATAAGAGCTTACTGTCAATATTTCTTCTTTTACCTCTGAGGGCCTCTTCGGTTTGGTAACGAATTTCTTCAATAGGCTTAAGAGTCAGGTAATAAACAACTCCAAAATAAATAATCGCTACTAAAAATGAAGTGATGAGTGATTCAAAATACAGCTTTGAACTCTTGGTAGCTTCAATCGCTAGAGTACGAGGAGCAAATCGAATGGCAATGATCCCAACTGGCTCTGGAGTTCCAGTGCGGGAGTTGTAAGCTAAAATAATTTTACCGATACCAATCTGACTATTTTCCAAGAGCTGTTTTTTAACCTTGCTGTTTTTGTTGACTGAAAACCACTCTCTGGTCTGAACAGAAAATGGATCGTTGGTGTATTCATTTAAACGAGAGATCGGTCTAACAATTCGTCCCTCGAGGTCAAACAATTCATAAGAGACCACGCCTTCTTCACTATCGAGGAAAGTGGTATCTATTCTTTCAAGATTTTTTTGCTCTAGAGCGGCTGCATTCATCCGCCCGATCTCTTCAGCGTAATGAGCTCCTCTGTTGGCAATTTCCGTAACGAGTACTTCCTTCGAATCCTGAAGGACTGGAAAAATAGTTAAAGTGATAGTGATTAGAGCAAATGCTGCTGTAAAAATAGCAAGCAGCACTTTCCATTCGTATTCCTGGTTAATCCCATGAAGAGCTGGCATAAACTTATATTTAAAAAGCCAAAAAACTTTTTCGACTAAACTGTCAGGAGGCTTTCCACCACTTAAAATATCATCAATCGATTCGTCGCGCTCTCTTTGGTTAGCTACTCGCTTTTTGATAACAACTTTTTTTTCTTGAACGTGAACCAATTGCAATATGGCATTCGGAAGACCAATTTTATCTCCGCCTTTAACCGTCGCTCGCTTAATGATCTTTCCATTTAGAAATGTTCCGTTGGCACTGCCCATATCCTGTAAGTAAACGACATCGTCAGTGACTGTCACGGCTAGGTGTTTTTTAGAAACACCTTCAACTTGAAAATGAATATCACAAGAACTATCACGCCCAAGAGTATTATCTCCTGTCTTTAATACGAACTCCTGGCCTCTTGATTTTCCACCGACAACAACTAATTTATACATAGTGCCTCTAACTTATCTCCCACTTTTATATCTTTCTTCATGGTTCCGGCTTTCATCTCTAGTACCTGATGAGCCTTAAAATATATCCAGGTTATTCTCCAAGGTGAAAAGTCATAAAGCGTTTTCACTACCGTAAAGTTCTTGTCGAGAAATAAAAGATCCAAACTATAAAGCATAAAAAAAGTGTGAATCGAATTACATGGTGAAATTAGAAATCCATCACATTCTGGCATTTCAGTTGAAAACATCAACCCCTTCATGCGGTCAAAAAGCTGATTTGCAACGATCATTTTGTTGCAAATAATTTTCCCGGCCTGATCTTTTAAAACATAAATTTTATTTGCCACCAATCATCTCCAAGACAATTGGGGCGAATACAATCATCAAAACAGAAGGAATAATAAGGAACATCATCGGAAACAAGATCTTTGTAGCGGCCGTTGCGCCCGCTTTTTCCACTTCAGCAGATTTCTTTTGACGAATTTCTACCGCTAGTGATTTTAAAATAGGACCAATTGATGCCCCTACCGAATCCGCAGCTATTAGAGTTGCACAAAACGAAGAAATTTGAATAAGATCAACTCTCCATGCCATATTTCTTAGTGCATCAGCTCTACTGGATCCAATTTTAATTTCTCGTATGACGGTATCAAATTCTTCAGTCAGGGCATTCACTTTTGCTTTCTCTATAACTTTTGCCATTGCTGCTACGAAATCTAAGCCGGCTTCAACTGACAATGCCAACATATCTACACAAAAAGGCATACTCATGATGACATCTTTTTGTCGTTGTTCAATTTTCCCACTTATCCAAAGATCCGGATAAAAGAATCCAACTAAGGCTAAAACGGGAATGAGCATTAAACTCCAGTCCGCTTCTAAAAAGGTCTTCATCAGAATAAAAATAACAGGAAATCCTATTATTAAAAATAATTTAAAAGCAAAAAAATCCTCTGGTGATAAAATATTGGTTAAGCCAGCAGCTGCCAAAGTTCTTCGGTATTTTTCTTTGAGACCTTTTTTACTCTTCATTCCCGAAACAATTGGACTGAAATAACGTTTAAAAAAGGGACGGGAGTAACGCAGAATAATTCCGTGTTTCGCGATCTCATCAAGTTTATTATTTTCGTCGAGTTTTTCTTGAGCCTGAAAAGTGTCTTCGTCTTGAAAAATAGTTTTAGCAATGAGGAAAACGGCTAATCCAATTAGAAGAAGTGAAGTATAATAAAGAAGACCTGAGCCGGAGGTTTCATTTCGACCTTCTTTTTCATTACACGCAACACTCTCTCCACCCTTGCAAGCAGTGTCTACAAGTGTAGTATACCGAGCATTCGCAATTCGCTTTTGCTCATCTTCCCCGAGAGAAGTTGCCGCAGTATTTAAATTACTCGCATCCTCTTCCTCTAATTCTGCTGCGGGATTTTCTTTTCTTAAATCTTTTCTCTTGGCCTTTAAACTCTCGAGCGTAGAACGTAATTTATTAGTTTCAATGGTGTCTAGTCTCTGATTTTTTTTATACCAGATAGCTTCTTGATAACAATTGGCCATCTGGCCTTGATCACAAGACTCTTTATAAATTTCAAATTTATTGTCGGTAGACAATTCTTCAAATTCAATCGCTTTCAGGATTCCTGAATTAAATATGAATAAAAAAAGAGCCAAGCTCAAAAAGACTTTTTTCACTCTATCCATCATAACTTTATGATATCAGATAAAGGGAAAAAATTATGAGCTGCGTATTATAAGGAAATATTATCCAGTCTAAGATTTCTGAGCAATTTTCTCAGCAATTTTCCGTCGCAGATCTTCAACGAAAGCTTGAGTCACTTTTCGGTTAAACTTCTTTTCTATGTCTGGTGCATAAATAAGTTTATAGTCTGTGAAAAAACCTTTTTTAGTCTCTTCTATTCGACTTAGGCGGTCAGTGAACTCATGGGCCTTGATCGTTTTATCTTTTTGGGCCTTCTTTAATCCTTCTAATCCCAGCATAGCTTCTTCCATGTCGCGATACTCGACTAAATCACTCCCTGCTCTTATGGCCATCATAGCAGCTTCACCCGTTCCATAATGATCAGTAATGGCCTTCATCTGCATATCATCTGAAAGAATCAGACCTTTAAATTTTAATTCATTTCGTAGTATTTCATGGGCCCTTGCTGAAAGAGAGCAAGGCAATTGAGAATCGATTTCCTCAACAATTATATGGGCCATCATGATGATATCAACGCGTGCTTTAATCGCTTTGATGAAAGGCTGAAATTCTTCTTCACGAATTTTATCAAGAGGCTTTTTCACAATGGGAAGATCGTAATGAGAATCTTTGACAGTATTCCCGTGACCCGGAAAATGTTTAGCACATGAAAGTATGCCATTCGTTTGAAAACCGCGAATCATAGAAGAAATAAATTTTGAAACGCTCTCATGGTCTGTTCCAAAAGCGCGGTCCCAAATAACTTTATTTTGTTCATTATTCCAAATATCGCATACTGGAGCGAGGTTAAGATTTACTCCACAAGCTAATAGCTCTTCCGCCATAATAGTCGCTACATCAAAAAATAATTTAGGTGAATCCAATCTAGCGATATCCAGCATCGGTGGAAATTGAGTGAAATGAGTTTTAAATCTCACGACTCTCCCGCCTTCATGATCGGTACAAATAAAAAGAGGATATTCTTTACGAAGCATTTGGATATTATTAACCAGCTCAGCGAGTTGAGCGGGTGATTCATAATTTTTTGAAAAAAGAATAACACCGCCAATATCTTCTTTTTCAATAAACTTTTTTTCTTCTTCAGTAAGTGTTAATCCGCTAATTCCGGTAAAAACAAGTTGCCCTAATTGAGTCATATATTTCCTTCACATTTATTATTTTTAATTTTCGCTTGGATCCAGGTAATCTCTAAGACCATCTCCCAACAGATTTAATCCTATAATTAGTCCTGCCATAGTGAGACTTAAAATCATTGCTATATGTGGTGCTTCTAATAAAACTGTTTTTGCTGCTCCCAACATTGCTCCCCACGAATAGGGACTGGCGCCAAGGCCTAAAAATCCAAGAGAAGCTTCACTGATGATAACACCACTAATTCCTAAAACCATATTTACGATCATCACTGGTAGAATAGCAGGAATGATGATTGTAAAAAATAATCTAATTTCCCCGATTCCAATAGCGCGTGCACCTTCAACATAAGTAAGGGCCAAAATGCGTTTGGATTCACCTCGTGCAATTTTTGCATAACCAGTCCAGCCAGTTACGATTAGCGCAAAAATTAATCCTTTCATAGACTGTCCCGTTACGGCCATGATCATTATCGCAATGAGAATACTCGGGAAAATAAATATTAAATTAATTAAAAGATCAAATCCAAGCTTAACCCAGCTTGGTCCCTTTACGGCCATATACCCCATACCAATTCCAATCGAGACTGTGGCAAATGTTACGATAATTGAGATTGTTAGAGAATATGTTAATCCCGCGGATAAAACTTCCAGCAATGATCGCCCTAATAAATCAGCTCCTAACAATAGTCCCTTCGAAAAAGGCAATGCCAACTCTGTTTGCATATCCAATGTCGGAACGTATGGCTGACCGAATGTACCTTTGACAAAATATCGATAGACGAACCAGGCTAATGCCCAAAAAGCATAAAGAGAAAGAATTCCTCCACCCCATTTCATTTCTCTAGTCAGTTTTCTACTCATATAAAACCTCCTAGCTTTGTGTCCGTGGATCTATCCATTCATTGATGTAATCAATAATAAAATAAACCAACATATAGGTTACAGTTGAATAAATAATTACACCCTGGACAATTGGGTAATCCCTATTTTGAATACCATCAAATAAAAGTGAACCCATTCCTGGTATATCAAAAATTGTTTCGGTAATCATGGTTCCTGCAATAACAACAGAAAGCTGAATAGAAACAATATTTAAAATGGTCGGCAGACAAACTTTTAAAATTCTCAGCAGAATAGAGATTTCTCCCAACCCTTTAGCTTTTACAACCATTACCCATTGCGAATGAGCTTCTTCGAGATATTTATTGCGGGTTACGCGCATGATTATTGCACTTAATGGAATGACCAAAGATAGAATAGGTAAAAAGAGATGCTTTAGATCTCCCCATTCTGAAACGGGAAAAAGATTTAGTTTAATAGAGAAAAATAAAACTAATAATGGAGCCAAAGAAAAAATCGGAAACGAGAGCGCAAAGAGCGAAATTATTCGCGAAAACTTATCAAAACCTCTATTTTTTTTATAACCGGCCAAAAGTCCTAAAAACATTCCTATAAACGCTGAGAGAGTGACGGAAACAGCAGCTAAAATAATCGTCGGCTTCATTCTTTCTTTTAAAAGTCCTTTTACATCTTTTGCTCCAAAAATAGTTTTGCCTAGATCCCCTTTAGCTAGACCAGTAAGAAAAACTTTATACTGGGAATAAAGCGGAAGATTTAAACCTAATTGAGTTTTAAGTTTAATAATTTCTTCTTGGGTCGCCTTTTGACCCAAGACCGTTTCAACCGGATCTCCAGGAGAGAGACGGATAACAAAAAAGATAGTCGTTAGCGCTACAAATATAGTGAGTACAGCATAGAGAAATTTATTAAAAAACTTACTCAAGGCTTCCCCCCGACTCTTTTAGGTCTCCATCATTATCGTTTTCGGATTTTTTAGCCAGCCTGCTGACCATGGATATTCCTTGTGAGACCCAAAACATTTTTTTCATTTGTTCATTTTTATCTATGACATAGAATATTGATTGCCCGCCCACCTTTAAATTAAATCTTCTCTCGTTGTCTTTGGTTTTTCCATCGTACTCTAACTGAGCTTTCGATAAAAGTTCTGATGGAAAATCAGAAAAGGTTTCATTTAAATAAGGATAGCCTTCCCAAATGACATAAAAGTTCATTGAGCCTGTTTCTTTTCTAGTGGCTTCACTAAGAAAACCGATGGTCTTAGCACACTCCACCACTTGAGAAAAGAAACAATAAAGAGCCTTGGTGCTCGGAAGTTTTACCTGCTTGGTCCCATTCCACTGAGTTTCGGGACTGACCATTTTCACATCAATGGATTTTTTAAGAGGATTGATTTTAAGTTCTGAAAAATATTTTTTCCCCTCAAACCAAACATTGTACTGAGAAAGCTTCGGACGCAAAATTGTTTTTTTCTTTTTAAGAGTTCCGATATCCGAAAGGGCAACACTCTGCTCTAGAATATTATCAGTTTCTTTATTGAGAACTTCCAAAACACGTTTTGTAAAAAAGGTATTTTCTTTTTTATTAAAACCTGAAGAGAGCTTGACTAAAAATTGCCCATTTTTATCTGTATATGAGAAGCGCTCCTCTCCACGAACCAATTCTTTTTTAAGATGAGCGTTCCTGCTGCTAGCACAAGAGGCTATAAAAACACCTAAAATGAAGAGCTGAATACACTTATTCATTCTTTATAAACTCTTCAAATTCTTTCTGGTAATCCACGAGGTCAATTATAATTCCAGAGACATCTTCTATTTTTCTTTTCAGACTTGGACTTTGCTTAAAATTAATTCCTACTTTATACATAGGGACGCCAGAGAATTGAGCGTTGATATAATTCATTTTATAAACAATCGCTGCTTCTTCAAGATTGAAAACTTGCATCTCAAAATTGAGAACTAAAGAAAATGCAACCCCCTGGAGTTCATCCAGAACTAATTCTTTTTCCTTGGCGCTTGCAAAAAAGCTGAGACCATTTGAAGAAAGATCTTCTACTCTAAATCCAATCAGGTCTTCTTCGTCACCAGTAATGAGATCCTGTGAGATTGAAGCTATTTTATTTTTTTGAAGATTATCTATTTCTGAAAAAAAATCTCTCGTTTTTTGTTCACCCTTATTAAAAAAGATGACGTTGGGCTTATTGGCCTGTTGAAATTTTAGGTAGGCGTAAACCTCATATACCGGATAGGTAAGGAGGCGTTCGCGCGATCTTTTTTCCACGCGGAAGCAATGCTCTTCAAGCACAATTTTTATTTTTGGATCGTCATCCACTTGATCAACAACTTTTCCTCGTAAGTAATAATCAATCTCGTTTAAAGTAAAATTTAAACAGATTGTTTCATTCATTATACGAATGGGAATGCCTGCTCGTTCGAGAGTTAAATAGATGTGATTTTTCACTTCAAATGAGGCTGCTTTTCCTTCGAAATATCGAGGAGAGCTTTTCCAGAAAATCACTCGATCGTGATTAGAAACTAAAAGAGCTATCTTAGACGATAGCTCTTGCGAGGTGAGTTTTATAAAATTAATTTTAGCTCGTGAGCTTTCTACCATGAAAGCCTGCCTTTTATCTAATTACCTAATCAGGTAATAGTTACTTGTCTTAGTAAATCAAGAGACTCGAGAACTTTCCCGCATCCTCTCACTACACATGTTAGTGGATCTTCTGCAATTGAAACTGGTAAACCTGTTTTTTCTTTAATAAGAACGTCTAGGTTTGCTAGTAATGCCCCACCACCTGCGAGAATGATTCCGTTATCCACGATATCAGCAGCAAGTTCAGGAGGAGTTTTTTCAAGAGAAATTTTAATTGCTTCAACAACTTCTGAAACTGGATCTGCTAGAGCATCACGAATTTCATCCGAAGTGACTTCAATAATTTTTGGAGCACCTGCAATTAGGTCGCGCCCTTTAACTTCATAAGTTTTAACTTCATCATCAAACGGATAAGCATTCCCGATAGCAATTTTAATTGCTTCAGCAGTTCGCTCTCCAATAAGAAGTGAATATTTTTTCTTAATGTATGAAGCGATGGCTTCATCAAATTTATCACCGGCCACTCTAACTGATTTCGAATAAACGATCCCACCGAGAGAGATGACGGCAACTTCAGTGGTACCACCACCGATATCAACAATCATATTTCCTGATGGCTCAGTAATTGGAAGCCCTGCTCCAATTGCGGCGGCCATTGGTTCTTCAATCAAATAAACTTCACGAGCTCCTGCTTGCTCAGCAGATTCTTTTACCGCGCGTTTTTCAACTTGAGTGATCCCAAAAGGAATACAGATTACTATTCTTGGCTTGATCAGCTTCGAGCCTGTTAAAGATTTTTGAATGAAGTATCTAATCATCGCTTGAGTGACTTCAAAGTCAGCGATAACTCCATCCTTTACCGGTCTGATCGCTTTGATAGAACCCGGAGTTCTTCCTAGCATATCTTTTGCTTCTTTTCCTACTGCAAGAACGCGGTTTTGGCCTTTGGGTCCTTGGTGAACTGCAACCACTGAAGGTTCGTTAACAATAATTCCTCTGTCTTTTGCGTAGACAAGAGTGTTGGCAGTACCTAAATCAATTGCCAAATCATTTGAAAACCAGTCTAAAACTCTTTTAAACATTGTTCATATTCCTTACTTAGTTTTTACATTTACCATTGATAGTGCCTAATCGCCTCTCCTCTCTCAGCAATATCGGCCATAGCTTCAATACCTAATTCAATATGAATATCGGTAAATTTTCTAAAGACGGCTTTCGCTGATGCCTTCGTTTTGATCCCACCACGTTTAAGTGGATGATCAGAAATAAGAAGAAGAGCTCCAATATTAACTTTACTCACAAAACAAGAAACGAAAAGGGCGGCAGTTTCCATCTCAACTGCCAGAACTCTTTGTTCTAATAAATTTAATTTAAAACGATCATCAAATTCCCAAAAACGGTAATCTGTTGAATGAATCGTTCCAGTTCTATACTCTAACCCATGCTCTACTAAAATTTGCGAGACAAATTTTTGCACCTTAAAGGTTGGAAGGGCTGGCACTTGCTCAGGAAGAAAATGTTGAGTCACTCCTTCGCCTCTGATAGATGCGATAGGAAGAACAAAATCCCCCACCTCAAGAGAAGGATGCACTCCGCCTGCCAGGCCTAAAAACAATACTGCTTTAGGCTCAACTACTGCCAATAACTCTCCAATCAGAGCGGCCATAGCAGATCCTACCCCGAATTCGATGATAGTGACTTGAGCCTTCGCAGAAGAAGATGCTTTAAACGCTGAGCCTTGCGTATAGTGACTATCAGGTAGAAGGGCGTTAAAACGCTCTACGTAGTAGTGAAAATTTGTTAAAATGATTTGTTTTTGGAAGTCTTTGATTTCGTGGCCGGTGTATCGCTCAAGCATATCGCGAGCAATTTTTCTCTTTTCCTCGTTTCCATGAATTCTACGAGCGCGTAATTTTTCCTTAAGATCTTCGATCTCTTTTAGAACTTCAATCCGTACTTTCGCACTATGACTGGCAATAGTCTTCTCGCGCGACTTTTTTGCCACGACTTTCTTTAACGCGATCTTCTTTGATGCGGCTTTCTTTAACGCGACTTTTTTTATAACGCCCATTGTTGGATCCACTGCTTACTACAAACTAAATCGTTTATAGTAAAATTTATCATTTCAGTCGGTTGGATACAACAATTAAATACTAGATTTCCCTTGTTGATTTGAATACTATGGGGGTTCAATAATAACTGACCAAAAAGGATAAAGAGATCATGGGCCAAGGTAGAAAACAACTCGAATTAAAAATGAAAAGAAAAACTGCACAATTAAAGAAAAAACTTCGCATTAAAAAGAAAATTGCTGCTGCAAAAAAATAGTTTTTAGATTAAAATTAACTTCCATTGTCCGACTGAAACAGTAAAACAATGGAAGTAAATATTATAGCGCTTCAACACCATCGCGTTTAATTTTAAAAGTCGCCATATCCTTCATCCAGATATCTTCGTCCAATTTCCATAGGCCACTCTCGCCTTGAATACTCGACTTCTTTGCCAGTGCCAAGTCGAGATCCTGACGTGTACTCATCGTTGGCGCTGCTTCAACAATATTAGAAACAATTTTCAAAGAATCGTAAGCAATAGTTTCAACAAACTTAGGCTGTTTATTGAATTTCGCTGTAAATTTTTGAGTGAATGAAGTTTCATTTGTTCCCAGGGCCTCATCCATAAAGAAAACATTTCCATAGCGATAACCTTCATTAGTCATCAATTCCGATCTCCAGCTTGGAACTCCCACATAATTCAAATTGAAAGCATCAAAATAATTAAAGTTTGGCAGAATCTGCACGACTTCTTTTGGAAGGGCCGGAACAAATACCCAGTCAAAATCAATTTGTGGCTGAAGATTTTGAATGCGTTTAATACTTTTATTTTTTTCAAGATTAGCAATATCGTTAACGATTGCTAATTCCTCCTCTCGTTCGCGAGTAAATTTAATTCCTAATAAATTTTTTACCGGCTCTCTGAAATCAGTCGCATTCCTGTCGTAAGAAATGAGTCCAGTGACATCGAGATTTTGTTTTTTAGAACGTCTCCAAAACTCATTGGCATAGGCTTCACCCAGTTCATTTTTTGGATAAATAATGGCAGGACGGCTTCCAAGCTTCGCAATCATTTTTGGTGAAAAAAGATGATTCACTTGTGATTCAATAGAGGCCGGTACTTCAATTAATAAATGGTTCTTTTCTTCTTTTGGTAAAAAGACAGGCGATAGTGAAATGAAAAACACACCATGTTTTTTAGCTTCTAGATATTCTTTAGTCGCTGAATTGGGAGTTAAGCCACCGATGATAGCAGCAACATTATTTACTTCAATTAAGTCTTTGACAGCAAAAGCGGCAGTCGCTGCCGACCCCTGAGTGTCTTTCATTTCAACACGGTATTTCTTAGAAGGATCCAAGGCCAATTCCTCTAAGGCAATATCGATTCCAGCGAGTGCTCTCTCGCCTAAAGATTTTCTTTCACCACTTAAAGGAAGAGCGATACCAATATAGCGAAGATCTATTTTTACATTATCATTTTCGCTTCTCGTTCCAAGGTTCTTCATCAAATTCATTATTTCATTATTATTCCCGTATCGCTTTTCAATCCAAGCCGAATAATCCTGAACTTTTTGTTTATTGCCCTCTTTAAAAGCAATCTCTGCCTCTTTGTAAGCTAAATAAGGTACTGCTAAGTTTTTTTCAGAATCAAAATCCTCTAATAAGCGCACTCTTTCAGTAGGCGTGAGTTTAAAGAATAATTCTTCTGCTTGTGTGTATCTGGCTTCACTCTTTAAATCCTCAACCGATTTTTTATCTTCTAAGGAACGAATAAGGGCCGTTAAACTTTGTTCTTTTTTTCCAAGTTGTTGCGAAAGAAGAGCATAAAGTTGATGGTATTTTTTAGCCTCATTGTCTTGAAGATTATGGTAATCGGCCATTGATAAGGTAGCCAAGGCCTTATCACTTTGATTCATTTTATAATAAGCACTCCCTAGGTTTAAATAAACTTGGGATTCAAGCGATGGATCTTCTTTTGAAAGAGCGAGGGCTTCTTCAAAATTTTTAGCTGCACCTTCGTAATTTTTTTTGGAAAAATTAATTACCCCAATAAGATTTTTTCGAGTACTTCTCTCCGCAGAACTTAAGCCTTCTTCTTTCATCGAAGTTAATTCTTTCAAGGCAGCATCGGCTTTGCCTTGGCGGAATTTTTCTTTCACTTCATTCATCTTTTGGAGAAATGTTTGTTTGTATAGTTTAGAGGTATCAACTTTCTCAGCAAGCTTTCTATCCGGGGTTATCATTTTGACGCCTGAACAAGCTGAAAGACTGAAAAAGAGAAGTGATGCAATAATTCTTTTCATTTTAGAATCCTAAAAAACATTTAATTAGCAATAGTCTAACAAGCTCCAATGTTTAATTAAAGAGGGTCATAGCTATTTAAATGCTTGATGAATTTAGTCTTATAAATAACCGCTCCCGGATTGAGAGAGAGCGGCTATTAATTTTTTATTGAAATAAATCTTTAACTTTATCAAAAAATCCACGACTCATAGGGTTAGAGTTATGATCCACTTCCGAGAGGCGTTTAAATAATTCTTTTTGCTCAGTTGATAACTTTGTCGGTGTTTCAACGTGTACAGTGACGATTTGATCGCCTAAACCATAACCGCCCAAGCGTTGAATCCCTTTCCCTTTAAGCCTCATTTTCACGCCCGACTGAGTTCCAGCTGGAATTTTCAATGCAACCTTCCCAGAAAGAGTTGGCACCTCCATCTCGGCCCCAAGTGCAGCCTGGGAGAAACTAATCGGAACAGTGCAATGAACGTCAAATTCATCGCGCTCAAAAATATCGTGAGCTTTGATATTGATAACAACGTAAAGATCGCCATTGGGCCCACCGCTCGTTCCAGCGTCCCCTTCGTTAGAAAGCTTTAAACGCTGTCCTTGATCGATACCTGCAGGAATTTTTACTTGAAGGTCGACTTTCTTTTTCTTTTTGCCAGCTCCATTACATGTCTGACATGGATCTTTAATCATCTGGCCTGTGCCACTACATTTTGGACAAGTTGATGAAACGGTAAAAAATCCTTGTTGGCGACGGACTTCACCATGGCCATTACAGTAATCACAGGTCGTAGGTGCCGATCCTGCTTTCGCTCCTGTGCCACTACAAGTTTCACATTTTACATTTTTAGTTAACGAGATTGTTTTTTCACATCCAAACGCCGCTTCAGCAAAAGTAATATCGATACCCATTTGAAGATCATCACCAGGACGACCACGAGAACGTCCGCCACCACCGCCACGACGTCTTCCCCCTCCGAGCATATCACCGAAAATATCTCCAAAGATATCTCCGAAATCTCCAAAGTCACCACTCCCCTGGAAACCACCGCCTTGGGCACCACTTACGCCTGCGTGACCGAATTGATCGTAGCGACCTTTTTTCTCATCATCTAATAAGACGTCGGCAGCTTCAGAAGCTTCTTTGAATTTGGCTTCTGCTTCCGGGTTGTTTGGATTTCTGTCTGGGTGAAATTGCATCGCGAGTTTGCGATAAGCTTTTTTAATATCATCCTTGGCTGCCCCTTTCTGGACCCCAAGAACTTCGTAATAGTCACGTTTAGTACTCATAAATAAAAAATCCGTCTTAAATTAATTCTTATAAAAAAGTCTCCCACGTAGGAGAGACTTTTTACATTCTTAAATGTGTTCGTTTAATTAGACTTCTTTATAATCGGCATCAACTACATCGTCATCTTTTTTCGATGATCCTGCATCAGCTCCACTTTGAGCTTCTCCATGGCCGTTGCCACCTGGATGAGCTTGTTGCTCAGCACCTGGAGCGCCAGCGGCCTGATACATTTCAGTCGAAACTTTATGCGAAACATTTTGTAGTCTTTCAACTGCAGCTTTTAACTCATCAAGATTTTCGATATTCAATTTAGTTTTAGCTTCAACCACCGCAGCTTCTAGTTCAGCTTTTGATTGACCAGAAATTTTCCCTTCGCCATCTTTAATCATTTTTTCAGTTGCAAAGATCAATCCATCTAGATTGTTTTTTGTATCTACAATCTGACGTCTTTCAAGGTCTGCCGTTCTATTTAATTCAGCGTCTTGAACCATTCTCTTGATTTCTTCTTCAGATAATCCAGATCCACCAGTGATTTTGATTTCCTGAGATTTACCAGTTGCCTTATCAGTAGCTGATACGTGAACGATCCCGTTAGCATCGATATCAAAGGTTACTTCAACTTGTGGTACACCACGCGGAGCTGGAGCAATTCCCGAAAGATCGAATTTCCCTAAAGTTTTATTGTCTTTAGCAAATTCGCGCTCTCCTTGAAGTACGTGAATCGAAACTGCTGGTTGATTGTCTTGAGCAGTTGAGAACACTTGAGATTTTTTAGTTGGAATAGTTGTGTTTTTTTCGATGATCTTAGTAGAAACACCACCAAGAGTTTCAATCCCAAGAGATAATGGAGTTACGTCAAGAAGTAGAACATCTTTTACGTCTCCTGATAATACCCCCCCTTGAATAGCAGCACCGGCCGCTACAACTTCATCTGGGTTAACACCTTTTGAAGGCTCTTTACCAAAAATTTCTTTAACTTTTTGTTGAACCAATGGAATTCTGATTGATCCACCAACTAACACAACTTCATGAATTTCCTTTAAAGATAAACCAGAATCTTTAATACAAGTTGTACATGGAACAATTAGTTTATCGATTAGGTCACCAATCAATTGTTCAAATTTTGCTCTCGTAATGTTTACGTTCAAGTGTTTTGGACCTGTAGCATCTGCAGTAATGAACGGAAGGTTTACTTCTGTTTGGCTTACGTTAGAAAGCTCATGTTTTGCTTTTTCCGCAGCTTCTTTCAGACGTTGAAGCGCCATTGTATCGTTCTTTAATTCAATACCAGTTTCTTTTTTAAATTCTTCAGCAAGATAATTGATAATTCTATAGTCGAAGTCTTCCCCACCAAGAAATGTATCCCCGTTAGTTGCTTTAACTTCGAATACGCCATCAGAAGTGATTTCAAGAATTGAAATATCGAAAGTACCACCACCTAGGTCGAAGACTGCGATGTTTTGATCTTTCTTAGAATCAAGCCCGTAAGCAAGAGCTGCTGCTGTTGGCTCGTTGATAATTCTTTTTACATCAAGACCCGCGATTCGACCTGCATCTTTTGTCGCTTGTCTTTGAGCATCGTTAAAATAAGCAGGAACTGTAATAACAGCTTCAGTTACAGGTTGACCTAGATAGTCTTCTGCTGCTTTTTTTAATTTCTCTAGAATTCTTGCCGAAATTTCTTGAGGTGACATTTCTTTTGTATCAACTTTTACCCAAGCGTCTCCGTTTTTATTTGCAATGATTTCAAATGGAGCAACTTCTTTAAATTTTCTAACTTCAGGAGCGTCAGCTTTTCTACCGATCAATCTCTTGATACCAAATAGAGTTTTCTTTGGATTTGTAACAGATTGTCTTTTGGCAACCTGACCAACAAGAATTTCACCATTGTTGGCAAAACCAACGATTGATGGAGTAGTGTTGTGTCCTTCAGCGTTTGCTATAACTTTATATGTTCCGTTTTCCAAAACAGCTACGCACGAGTTAGTTGTCCCCAAGTCGATACCGATAATTTTTCCCATATAATTCTCCTTAATATGATTCTATATTCTGCTTACGTTTTAATTATTACTATTATTTACAACTACTACTTTTGGTGCTCTTAGTAATCGACCGTTCAAAAGATATCCACGTTGATACTCATTGATAATTTCTTGATCTGCTTTTCCTGGAGCTGGTGCTTGAGCTACGGCTTCATGAAAATTTGGATCAAATATTTTTCCAATAGTTTCGACTTGTGTAAGTCCATTTTGTTTTAAAACATCCATGAATTGAGAGCGGATCATGTCGATGCCTTTAACAATATTTTGGACTTTATCGTCGTTATCATTTTTTAGAGCGTTAACCGTTAAATCAAAGTTATCCATTACACTTACCAGTGAAGAAATAACTTTTTCATTACCAAATTTAAGAAGATTTTCTTTTTCGCGCTCAGAACGCTTTCTCATATTTTCGACTTCAGCTGCGAGGTAATAGTATTTTGCCTTAAAATCATTCCCTTCTTTCAGGACTTGATTATTTTTTATTTCTTCTTCTATTACGTCTTTCGAGTCTGAATCCACTGCGAGGACTTCTTCATTTTCAACTTCGCTCATAACCGGCCCTTTTTAATAAAGTTTTTATTACAATTCAAAAATGGGAGCTAATGAATAGATGTCAATATTTAGGCTAAAAAAAAGATGTTAAGGCTGCATGGCGCAACGCACTCGTCTCCCTAAGAAGTTGTTATTTAAGCCGATCCTTAGAATGCTTTAGTTCATCTGTAATGAGATTGGCATAGAATCTATGTCCTTCTGGAGTTAGATGCCTATCTCTTAAATAAATGTGTTCTGCCATGAGCTTATTTCGCCCGGGAGAAAGCAATTCTAGCCCTTCGGCCTTAAATTTGACGATGAGTTTTTGAACTATCATTTTATTGTCTTCTTCCAAGAAAAATGGATTGAGTTGTATATAAAAATGATTAGCAATATTTGTCTGTGAAAGGTATTTTTTTTTCATTTCAACAAAAATTCTTGCAATAAGTTTTAAATGATCATCAGTAATCTTAGGCAAATTCGCGATAAAATAGTTATTGGGATCTATCAGATTTATGAATTTAAAAAATTTAGTCGCCCATAGTCCATTAAAAGAATCTATGAATACCAGCTTGCCTTTGGAATTAATTTCATAGGCCGGTTGCATCCATCCCCATCTGATGAAATTTTTTGAACCAATCATTCTTTCGATTAAATAGTCACTAAAATCATAAATAAAAATCCCTCGATCTAGCTTAGATGAAATCATCGTTTTTAGATTGTAATGATCTAAGAAAAATAGAAGGGAGTTGCCTGCAGAGCCAGAAATACCCAAATTCACCATTTGATAATCAGGAAATTTTTCCGCTAGAAAGGACGTAATTGTTTCATCATCATTACACCCATGCCCGAAAATATGAGAATCGCCTGCCATAATGAAATGTTGCTTTGCCTTCTGATTTATTGCTATTTTCCTAAATCCAAATTGATTAAGAGTGTATGTTTTTACAAACTCCCTTTTACCATTCTCTTCTAAGGCAAGATGAGTCAGTCGCATATTAGGAAATTCAATTTGAGGATTCGCAATTTTTTGGACTGACTGATATTTTTTAAATTCAGCGGATCTCATATCGACATCCGCTGTAATGAATTGATAATAATTTAAACCTGAAGAATTGATCTTTTTAAATTTCTGAACTTCTTCACACAAGGCCTTAGGACTTGCACAGATTAATATTAACGTCAGTATCTTGCGAAGGTTGTTCAAAATAATATTAAAGTGATGGTACACATCGGGTTGCATTTCCATTACTGTCTGCTCCACTTAACAGGTAACCAGCTGGGCAGGAAGCATTAATGGTTAAAGGCAAGCAGGTTGCGTTGCCCGATGCTGTCATTGAAGCGAGATATTGGCCAGCGGGACAGACCGGTGATTTTTTTACAAATGATACACATGTTAAAGTTCCATCCGCAGCAACATCTTGGATATACTGATTTGCAGGACAGCTTTTAGCTATTAGTTTTGGGGCACATGTTTTAGGAGACAGTCTTCGAAGAACTTGATCTGCACCGCAGCTCATGGCACCTACGGAAATAGGAGTAAAAACGCCGAGTCCGGCCGATACTCCTGTGGCCACCAGATTTCCACTTGGAACAAATTCCGAGAGTTTGTGGCAGTCCGGTTCACCTAAATTATTAAAGCTTTTTGCGTACCACCAAGCTGGGCATGTTAATGGCGCTACGCTTGGATATTTGGTGCATTTAAAAGTCACTACTCCTGTAATCGAAGTTGATTGGCTTATAAATTCATGCAGAGGACAAGACTGGCTCGGGCCCGTCATCGGTGATCCGCCAATGGGCGTACCACTTGAGTCTTGAAGTGTAATATCGTGATGACACTCACCAAATGACCCTAGTCCCGGCTCGTAGTAATGGGCCCCACTCTCAATATTCTGATCTAGCGTGTTGTCATAGTCGCCCCTGCAACTATACTTAACAGCTGTTCTAATCATTCCAGCAACATCAAGAAAACAGTCCTTAATGGTCGCATCGAGGCCATCAGCGCTAAACTTGGCAAAAACTTCCGCTTGGAATGATAAGTTTTTTGTTTTCCCAGGCTTACCAATAACTCTTAAACTGTAATCAACCTTTACGATGAACCTATCCACTGTAGCCCCTGATCTTACGGTACTAATATTGGTTATCGAAACAATACCAGGAGAAGTGTCACTCGCTTTATCTCCATAAGACTGGCCTCTTTCGAGAAAATATTTGGTTGGATCTTTGATTTTTAAATTGGGAATATCAGGATTAGCTGCAGCTTGATTTTTAAAATTATTTGCACAAGTTGCGGGATCGGCTAAATTGCCTATCAACAAATTTTTTAAATGATTAACTTCATTATCTACAATTTTAATATGTCCCGCTTGATTGGAACTCTTGAGGGCTGAATATCCAACAAGGCCAATAACTCCGGCAATTGCCGTAGCAATCATTATTTCTGCTAACGAAAAACCTTTCGTTGACTTTAAAAATTTATTCATCAGTAGCATCCTACTTCAGTTTGTTTTGAGAGAATTGCTGGAAACCATCCCCCAATCTGACATTGATGGTAGTTGGCGGAATAGGGATTTCCCGAACCAGCTACCCCGGCCCAATAAACACACTGGTTTGTTGTTTGGGCATAATTCGTAAAAGCGAGACTTGTTGGGGTGGCATACCTGGTTTGTACCATTGTCGAACAAAAATAAGTTGAGGTATCAGTACATTGTTCTTGGATCTGGCTCCCCCAGCTATTACAGCGGGTCATTCCCGCCAGGCAAGTCGCTCCAGAGAACATACATTGGCTTGTCGGTGTACCATAGTTTCTAATTTGACCACCGTTATTTGTACAATAATTATAGGTATGAAGGTTGCGTGTCCCATCACAGGCCAGGGGGCGATCTACGGGAGAGCAAATACGATAGCCGGTAGAATCAAAACCCACGACAGCATTACCTGCTCCACAGTCAAAAGGGAGCGTTATAAATGGCTGGCAATTAGCATTCCCAGCAGCGTCGACCCCTTGAATTCTATAACCGGGAGCACAAGTGCTACTGACAACCACGGCCGGACTACAGGTGACTGTTTCATTGGGGCTAATATTAGTGGCAAAATTATCTGCCCCACAATTTCTAATATTGTTAATTTGACGACACTCAGCTGTTCCGTCCGCTTTGAATCCTGCAAACGCATAAGGTGCTCCAACGTCCCAAGGAGATTTCATACAATCAACGTCTGTACAAACATATCCGGCCGCGGTTTTAACAAGCACATTTCCCGCGGGACAATTTAAAAATCCCAAGGAGCAATTAGCAGTACCATCAGGATTATATCCAGTTACAGATTGTCCATATGGACAAGCAGCGCCTACAAAGCTTGGAGCAATAAGATCCGTGCAGGTATAGCGAATGGAGCCCACGCCAGCCGGTGTAGAGGGATCTACGTTAACAGCTGTTATAAACTGACCAGTAGGACAGATTTTATCTGTATTTTTATGCCTACATCCACCATAAGGAACATTGTAAGTCTCATCATAATAAGAAGAATTAGAATATCCCGTGCCGCACGCTGCCTTTATTGCCGTCTTTATAATTAAATCATAGTTAGCGAAACAATAATCGACAACTCCCG